>MGVN01000190.1:20721-26889 GCA_001800515.1 Elusimicrobia bacterium RIFOXYB2_FULL_49_7
TCAAAAGGTCCGACGGGAAGGGGACGCGCTTGTGGTTACCGGGACGGGAAGCTTTGCCGGAAACGGGCTGCCGCAGGAAATCGACATCGGCGATCATCCTGAATTCCTCGAAGGGCTTTTCCCTCTTTTTTTTCATCGGGGTGCGCTTTTTAAAGGAAACGTTCAGGCGTTGCGGCCCCGCTTTCGTCGCGCTCTCAAACAACTCGAAGGGGCCGGTTTTTCATTTTCTCTTCAGGAAAGGGGTTCGCTTTTTCATCTCGAGGTAATGAAATCCTCTCCCAATGCGGTTGAAGTCGAGTTTGAACGGGCTGAGGAAACGGTTCGGAATATGACCCTCTTGGCCTTGCTCTCTGCGGCTACCGGTGAGAACCGGATTGTTGAAGGTGTGCCCTTCCGTTCGGAGCTGGATACGTTACTGCACGGTTTCAAAGCCTCTTTTGTTGCGCATCATAAAGGGGATGCTGCTGTCGGTCCGGAGGAAGATGAAGCGGAGACAAACGAGCTCGAAAAGCGGATACGCCGTTTACAGACCAAAAAGGAGAAGAGTGGAGAAAAGCCGCTTCGGGTGCTCCATATCCATGAAACGGTACCTTTGCGTGCCGCGACATTAACCCTGCCCGGGGATCCTCTGTTGGCCGCCCCCTTTCTTTTGTCCGGTCTGTTGATAGGCAATTCCGTCATGACCGTATCCGGTCCGGCACCGGATAGCCTGAGTGCGCTATTAAATGCCTTCCGCCGTATGGGCGGGCCGATAGAAACGGTCAGTGAAAAAGGGCGCGACATGCCTATCTGGGTGGCGCGAACAGGCCGGCTCACCGGTCGCCGCATTTCCGGTGAATTGACCGCCTCCTTGGGCGAGCTTTTCCCTTTTGTCGCGTTAGCCGCTGCGTATGCCGATGGGCAGAGTGTCATCCGCGACGCCCTTTTTCTTCGGGAAGGGGCTACGGACCTCATTTCCGCGACCTTGCACAACCTCAAGGCTATGGGCGTCAAGGTGGGCGAAATCGACGACGGACTGGTCATCGAGGGTGCGCGGGAATATGACGGCGGTGAGTTTGATACCTTTGGAGAACCGGCCCTGGGATTGGCCATGTCCGTGGCAGCGGCTAAAAACAAGGGCGAGAGCATTATTCGAAATGCAGAGGCCATTGATCAGGTGTGGCCTGATTTTCATTTTTGTTTTCAGGAGTGTTACTCGGGGGTCGAATGAAACGATTCCGTCATGTGGGCATCATTGCCTTTGACAATAAAAAAGGAGTGGAATCCGCCATCCGACAGGTCTTGGCGGATTCCCGATTCAAGGCCTGTTCCTTTTATTTCAATCGTGATATCATGGCGCTGACGGTTCCGGGCGCCCAACCGCTGGTTCAAGAGGCTTTTTTAAAGAAGATAGATCTGCTGATTTCTTTTGGCGGGGATGGAACCTTTCTCTCTGCCGCCCGGTTGGTGGCGCGCGGTGACATCCCGCTTATCGGGGTCAATATGGGCGGCTTGGGTTTTCTCACGGATGTACCTGCGGATAAGGTGAATACGGTGCTCGAAGCCATGCTGAACGGCCAATATGTCACTGAAAAGCGACGTCTGTTCGAGGTCTCTCTTCGCCGGGAAGGAAAGACCCTGCTGTCTGATCTCTGTCTGAATGATACGGCCATTAAAGGGGAACGCCTTTGTCATCTGAGTCTCTTTCAAGGTCAAGAGCTGATTTCCGGTTATAACGCGGACGGCATGATTGTTGCCACGCCGACCGGCAGCACGGCCTATAGTATGGCGGCCGGCGGTCCCATCGTCCATCCGCTTCTCGATTGTGTGATACTGACCCCTATTTGTTCGCATTCATTGACCCAGAAACCGGTCGTTTCATCCATCGATAAACCCATTCTCCTGCGGATTAACGAAAAGAAAGCGGTCCTCATGTTGTCCGTGGACGGTAAGAAAAACATTCCGCTTAAAGAAGGAGATGAAATCAGGGTGGCTCGCTCCCGTTTTCAGACCACACTCCTGAAACCAAAAGGCATGACCTTTTTCCAGATGCTCCGGACAAAACTAAATTGGGGCAAAGGCTGATACGGCGTTAAATACTTTTTCCGCAGACAGGTATCGTAAACAGCGGACATCTCCGAAACGACACGCTTCCCGTTTTCCGGCTGTTGAAAGCGTCCAACAGGGTTGATAGGGGCACTCTCCTCGAATAACCCGATTTTGCGATCCGAAGGGAGCGGTGCGGACATGATCGGTGGGTCCAAAAATTCCTACTGTTTTTACACCGGTGCAGACCGCGACATGCATCAGGCCCGAGTCATTTGAAATAAAAGCGTCACATTTTTCAATCAAGGCAGTGCTTTCAAAGAAGGTTTTTGTCTTGACTGCAACGGCTTCGGCTCCGCAGGCTGTGACGACCCTTTCTTTTAAGGCCTCTTCTTCAGGCCCGCCAAAGACGAGGAAGCGGGCTTTTCTTTTCGTCAGAATCAGTTTCGCCAATTCTCCGAAACGAGATGCCGGCCACCGTTTCTTATCCATGCCGTGGTCTCCGCTACTTCCCGGATGAATGCCGATGAGAGGACGGTCCGATAACCCGTGCTCGATCAGGTATTGTGCGGCAAAGCCATGTTCTTCCGGCGTCAGCGGAATACGGGCAAGGTCCGGTGACGGAGGGGGTTGAATATCAAGGAAGCGGAGCAAATTAAAATTCTGAAGGAGATCATGTGTGTCCGGTCGCACCTCCGCAAAACGGGTGTTCAGAAAAGAGAGTGAATTGAAGCGCTGCGATGCGTAGCGGAAGGCAAACCGTTCCGGAATGGCGCAAAGGAAGGGGAGGAGATTGTATTCCCGTCGGTTGGTAGGGAAAAAGGCGAGTGAGGCGTCAAAACGTCCTCGAAGTGTTTTGATATAGGAGAGTTTTTGCAGGAAACCATTTTGTGCCTTGGCGTCAATGGAGAGGATTTCGTCAATAAAGGAATAGCGTGCTGCCAGACGGGCGATTTCAGGTTTCAGGCAAAGCAAACCCAAATGGAGAGTGGGAGCGGTTTGTTTCAGGTGCCGAAGCGCGGGCTCTAAAAGCAGAAAATTACCGATGCCGATGGGGCAGATGGCCAGCAGGCGGTTGGGAGGGTTTCCCATGACAATCAATTAAGCGAGATTGATTTCTTCGTTGATGACATAATCTTCGCGTTTGCTGGTGTGGGTAATCATCTCTCCAATCAGGCCGATGGAAAAGAATTGGATGCCCATGAGAATGGCGCCTACGCCCAACAGCATAAGCGGCCGCAGATGGAGCGCCCCTTCGATTATCCAGAGCACACCGAAATAGGCGGTCACGGCCAGGCCGGCAAAGGTGAAGAGCATGCCCAGGAAGCCGAAAAGATGCATGGGGTTGCGCATGTATTGGCGTAAAAAGGTAATGGTTAAAAGGTCCAGAAAACCTTTGAAAAAGCGGCTGATGCCGTATTTGGTGGTCCCGTATTTCCGGGGATGATGGAGAACCGGTTTTTCAGTGACTTTAAAACCGTTCCAATGGCAGAGGACCGGCAGATACCGGTGCATTTCGCCGTAGAAATTCAGGGATTTGGCTGCCGTTTTTCGGTAGGCCTTAAGGCCGCAGTTGAAATCATGCAACCGGATGCCGCTGACCTTGGACGTGGTCCAGTTGAAGAATTTGGAGGGTAGGTTCTTGGAAAGTACCGGATCATGCCGCACTTTTTTCCAACCGGAAACCAAATCAAAACCTTCGCTTAGTTTTTGAATCAATTCCGGAATTTCAGCCGGATCGTCCTGCAGGTCCGCATCCATGGTAATCATAAAATCACCCGCAGCCTGCTTGAATCCGACAGAGAGGGCGGCTGCTTTGCCGTAATTTTTTGCAAAGGAGAGACATTTGATCCGTTGGTTTGTTTCGGCGAGTGTCCGAATCACTTCCATTGAAGCGTCCGTGCTGCCGTCATTGATAAAGAGGATTTCATAGTCATAACCGGGCATCTTGGAGATTTGGGCTGCGATTTGTTCGGTTAATTCCGGCAGGCTTTCCGCTTCATTTAATAGTGGAATTATGATCGAAATTGTTTTCATATTTCTATATAATATATTAAACTCCTTCAAATGGACACAACGACAACCGCGTATGCGCGCGGATTGTCGAATCCCTGGTGAAATAGTTATTTTAAAACATCAAGAGGTGTCCCATGGTGGGTCGCCGATCATTTAGCGGAGTAAGACATGGAAATTGCTACAAAACTCAAACGCGGCATGATTATTAAACACAATGGTATGCTTCATCTGGTGGTCTTGTGTTCCCACAACAAAACGGGCCGGGGGTCGGGCTCCATTGTCAGTAAACTCAAGAATCTGGAGAGCGGTGTCAATGCTGAATACCGGTGGCGCAGTGATGAGAAGTTTGAGGAAGTCGAACTCGATGAAATCCCCATGGAGTATCTATATCAGGACGGGGATCAGTTTTGGTTCATGAATAATGCCACCTTTGATCAGATTGCGGTCAATCGTGAGGTGTTGGAAGAGGAACTCCCTTATCTTATACCCAATGCCCAGGTACGCCTTATCATGTATGAGGGCAATCCCATTGAGGTCCGCTTGCCGAATGAAGTCACGCTTGTTATCAGCGAAACCGGACCTAATGCGCGCGGTAATACGGCGGGTGCAGCGACCAAGCCGGCTACGTGTGAGACCGGATTGGTCGTTCAAGTACCTCTTTTTATAGAGACGGGTGAAAAAATCATTGTGGCCACGGAAGACGGTGTGTACGTCGGCCGTGCCAAGGAGAAATAAGATGGCCTTAGCCGAATTAAAGTGTTTTTCAAGAGCCCATATCGAAGCCAACCGGCAGGATGCGCCTGCGCTTCTGGCCGAGCAGGCTGTTCATTGTCTGGAGTTAGTGGCCGAGCTTTCCGAGGCAGGACTTGATTTTTCTTTTAAGGGCGGAAATTCCCTGCTGGTCCTTTTGGAATCTCCCCGCCGCTTTTCAATCGATGTGGATATCTCAACCAATGAATCCAAAGAGCACATCAGTGCATGCATCGACAAGGCTATTCTAAAACACGGGGTCTTCACCCGCGTCAACCATCGTGTTCACAAGACCAAGCCTTGGCTGCCTATGACCAGTTACGAACTTTTTTATCGTTCTGCTTTTGAAATCTCGGAAGAAGCATTCATCATGCTTGATGCCATGTTGACTAAAAGCGATTATCTCATGATCCGAAAGCCGATTCAGTGTGGAACGCTTTATCAATCTGTTGTGGAGACCGAACTGCCGGCCATTGAAAGTCTGTTGGCGGATAAGCTGCTGACCCTGGGTCCCAACACGCTGGGAATCCCGTTGGGCAAGAAAAAAGAAGCGCAGCGACTCAAGCACGGGCATGACATCTCTCTGCTGATGTCTCAAAATCCCCGTTTAGAACCGATCCGAGAGGCGCTCTTGCATTGTCTGCAACAGGAAAACGGTCTGCAGAACAAGACCCTCAGCCTGACGGATGTTTTAAATGATACCCTTTGTTTTTGTATGGAACCTTTCCGGTTTGCCGAAGCGCCGGAAACGGTCCCGGACGGTCGTGATATGCTTCAGGAAATAGTGAGAGGGCGATTGCCCTTTGCAGAACATCTTTTCAGCCGCGATTATTCCTGGCAACGACTGCAATACGATCTTGCCCGTGTGGCGCTTTCCTTTTATGCGGCGGCCACGGGCAAAGTCACTTGCGCGGAGTTCGAGGCTGCTTTGGCTTTGCGGGACGCAGGTCTTCTCTGGAAGCAGATCGCCCTATGGCATGACGGTGATCCGGTCTGCGATTATCCCCGCGTTAACGTATAAGCGTTATTTTTCGGATAAAACTTTGTTGTCCGGCTTGCATTCGTAATAGGTAAATTCCACTGGCCATAGTTTCGGCGTTCCAGATCGCGTGATCGGTATGTTCAAATTGGACGGTCAAATCTTTGATCATTTTACCCCGCACGTCGAAAACCATCATCTTCACTTTATCCTTCTCTTTTAGTTGCGACCGATCCAACCGTATGAACACGCTTGGGTTAAAGGGATTAGGGCTGGCCGTGATGCTTGCCAATGGTTTGGATAAAACAGAAGCGGCTCTCTTCTCTCCTGCGGTAATGACATCTCTTTCCACAGAGCGGTCACGGATGGCCTTTAAGGAGAAATAATAGGTCTTGGAA
>MGVN01000190.1:26902-27156 GCA_001800515.1 Elusimicrobia bacterium RIFOXYB2_FULL_49_7
TGAAGCCGGTCCGGCTGCGGGTTCTTCGGCTGCCCAGAAATTAACATATTGTGCGGTATCATACTCGTAGGTACGGGTCAACCGGTTGAAATTGAGATTCAGTACAATCTGTTTTTCCGAGTATTTCAGAATATACTGGTCCGCTCCGGCAACAGGCTCGTTCCAGGTCAGTACATATTCCCCATTGCCATTGTTGCCCACATTCAGTTCAGGATAGGTCACGGTCACGGAATCCTTGCGCCAATAATCATAGA
>MGVN01000191.1:0-1367 GCA_001800515.1 Elusimicrobia bacterium RIFOXYB2_FULL_49_7
TTCAGCATCCGATAATCGGCGGTGACCATGTCGGAAAAGGTGTGTTTGTCCGTGATTTCCTTACGTAGCGTTTCTATGACGGTGAGATCCCGGAAGGTTTCCACGCCGCCGACAATCCGTCCATTGGCATCTTTCAATACGGCCGTTGAAATGCCGACCGGCACTCTTTTGCCGCCATTATTGATTATTTGAATGGTCCGGTTAGTGCAGGGTCGGCCGGTTTTCAGCGTCTTCTTCAGCGAACAGCCGTCTTCACAGATATCCGCATGAAAGACCTCCCAGCACTTCTGCCCCAGAGCCTCGTTCTTTCGGATGCCGGTAATCCGTTCTGCGGACTTGTTGAATGTGGTGATATTCCAGTCTTCATCAACCGTAAAGACCCCATCCGCAATGGAGTCCAGAATCGTTTCGTAAAAGGTAAAATCAGGTTTGATCATAGTGTGTTGCACCCTGCCCTTTCAATATTGCAATGTGTGCAATATAATATTGCATTCCAAGACGGACAATGCAATCATTCTCTTTTTTATCCCAAGAGAGTTTTGATGGCATGGTTTTTGATAATTCTTTCTTTATATAAATAAGCAAAAATAAGACCAACCAGGAAAGGCGTGATACCATGAGCCATGCAGGAGCAGATGAAAAACGACTCGAAGAGACCTTGAATCACATCAGAAAGAAGTACATTGTTTTATCGGGCAAGGGCGGTGTCGGAAAGAGTACGCTTGCTGTCAATATCGCCTATGGTCTGGCCGGTCTTGGCAGGCAGGTCGGTTTATTGGATTGCGACCTGCACGGCCCATCGGTTCCCACCATGACAGGATTGGCTGATTTTAAAGGGGAGGGAAGTGAAGATACTTTTATTCCTGCATTGTCCATAGAAGGCCGTCTGAAGATCATGTCCACCCAGTTCTACCTTCAAAATCGTCATGACTCGGTCATCTGGCGCGGCCCGCTCAAACATTCGGTTATTGCTCGGTTTATCGGCCACACCCATTGGGGAGAGCTGGACTATTTGATCATCGACTCCCCTCCCGGTACAGGTGACGAACCGCTCTCTGTTGTCCAGACCGCCCATCCGGACGGAGCCATCATCGTCACCACACCTCAGGAGGTATCTACTTTTGATGTCCGCAAATCCATTGATTTCTGTCAAAAACTGGACCTGCCTGTGGTCGGCATCGTAGAGAACATGAGCGGCTTTATCTGCACCCATTGCGGCAAGCAGACCGACATCTTCGGCACTGGGGGTGGCAAGCGGTTGGCCGAGGAGACCGGCCTGCCGTTTTTGGGCAGTATCCCACTTGCTCCCGCATTCGTGGTGCAGGGCGACTTGGGAAAACCCATGATGACTACCACATTCGAAGACG
>MGVN01000191.1:1388-19501 GCA_001800515.1 Elusimicrobia bacterium RIFOXYB2_FULL_49_7
GCCTAAATCATCCATGAAAATCGACCTTAGCAAAATCAAACATATTGTCCTATCTCACAATCATTGGGATCATGTTGATGGATTATGGGGTCTGCTGAAACACCATTATGGCATCCGGGTTTATCTGTGCCCAAAATTCGGAAAACCGCTATCCGACAGAATACGCCGCGCCGGTGCCATCCCGGTTACCGTTCAAGGTTGGAAAGCGATGGAACATGGCATTTATCTGACCGCACAGATGATCGGTCGATACAAGGACAAGCCCATTGCAGAACGCTCACTGGTGATCTCGTCCGGTGAGACTCTCGTTATCATCACCGGTTGCGCACATGCCGGCGCAGAAGCAATCATCAAACAGATAAAAGCAAAATTTCCCGGAAAAAGAATCGCCGCATTGATGGGCGGCCTTCACCTGAAAGATATGAGCCAAATCCAAATCCGGAGAACCGTGACATCTCTACAGGCCAGCGGGATACAAAAGCTGATGGCCTGTCATTGCACCGGCGCAATGGGACTCAAGGCCGTACAAAAGTCCTATGGCCGTAACAGTCAAATGATAAAAGCAGGCAGTAAAATTGCCCTTAACTTGATATGATTTGCGGTCTTAAGTAAAGAACAAGATAGAACCGCGGGAACCATCAAGAATGTTTTGTCTTGTTTTGTTGAAATAATGGTCATCTTCCCAGTGGGTGCCATGTTTGATACGGGCGGCTTGCCGGTTGACTTTTTACTTTTTAATCTGTTTACGCTGACATTTTTCAGATGTCAGGATATCATTGCAATACATCCGAATCCACCCGTTTTTTATCACCTCACTATTGCCCTGATATTCCCGAAAAAGACCGCAGGTCGCCAAATTTTCACATTGTGCCGACATAAAACACTCCTGACTGTTCAGGTTGAAATTGAATTATTTTAACAAGGCAATGGTATTCTTCCAAACATTTCCAAAATCTCCGGCCATGCATGGCTCGCCATACTCGATAACCGTCTGACCGGCACACTGCGCCTCGGTGACCGCATTGCCGTAATGAATGTTGCCGACGCAGGTCAACCCATTTGCCTCAGCCAGTTGTAGAATTTCATCTGTCTTGGCCGGATTGATATCCCATTTATTAACGCATACCATAGCCGGGACTCCCAGCTTTTTAGTCAATTCCATAACCCGCTGAAAGTCGTGCTCTCCGGAAATCGTGGGCTCGGTGACAATCAGTGCTGCGTCGGCGCCGGTCAGCGAGGCAATCACCGGACACCCGATACCCGGAGAACCATCGATAATGACATAGTCCGCCTTTGCACTTTCCGCAATTTCTTTCGCCTTTTGACGCAAAAGCGTCACTAATCTGCCCGAGTTTTCAGCGGCAACACCCAGTCGGGCATGAACCAACGGACCAAAACGGGTGAAGGACTCATACCATTCGCCACACTGGTTTTCCGGAAAATCAACGGCCGTCACCGGACAAAACCGGACGCAAACCCCGCACCCTTCGCAGGACACCGGGTCGATTTGATAGAGACTATTTTGGTTCGGAAGTGCGACTTTTACAACAGCATCAAACCGACAAAATGAAAGGCAATTACCGCACCCAATGCATTTCTCCTGAAGGATAACGGCTTTATGGCCGCTGTGAAAAGGATGAGTGTCCAAAATTCTGGGATATAATATCAAGTGAAGATCAGCCGCATCCACATCACAATCAACCATGACCGCACGGTCGTTTGCGCTCGCAGCGAACGACGCCGCCACACTGGTTTTTCCGGTGCCCCCCTTGCCGCTGATGACGACTATCTCTTTCATAGGTTCAGCCGCCTCTCAATCCCAAACCAGATTGTATTAAAATAATCTTGATACGCGGGCAGACCACGGCAAAAGATTTCTCCTGTTGAATAGGCCTCCGCGATTCTGCGGTCATCCGGAATGTCGGCAAGAATATCCACTTTATTTTGACTGCAAAATTCTCGTGCACTCAGAACTGTCGGAACCGCACGATTCACAACAACCGCATAGGGCAGTCCCAGTTCCCCAATCATGTCCAGCGTTAAACCCAGGTCGTGCAAACCGAACGGGGTCGGCTCAGTGACTAAAAGGACAAAATCCACCTTCCGTATCGCAGCGATGACAGGACAGGAGGTACCCGGAGGCGCGTCAACAATATTGATACGATCCTCTTTCGTGTGGGTAAGCACTTGTCGAATCAGAGGTGGACTCATAGCTTGCCCCACATCCAGACGGCCACTGACAAATGCAATCTTTCCGGCATAACCCGTATCAACCGTCCCAATACGCTTTTCTTTTTCAGTGATAGCCTGTTTCGGACATACCCTCAGGCATCCCCCACAACCGTGGCAGAGTTCCTCGAAAACCATGACAATTTTGCCGAGTTGTACCAGCGCCTTATACCGGCAAAAACGGACGCATTCGTCACAAGCGTCACATTTGGATTCATCAATAGCCGGAACCGGGATGAAGGCGGTTTCCGTTTTGTCGAATTTAGATTTCAGGAAAAGATGGCCATTGGGCTCCTCGACATCACAGTCAAGATAACGAACCGCCTTCCCGTGTCCGGAAAGTACCCAAGCCAAATTGACCGCCACGGTCGTCTTTCCGGTACCCCCTTTGCCACTGGCAATGGCTATTTTCATTTAATGATCACAGACATTCGATCCGGTCACTAACTTCCCTGTCAGCCAATCCGACACCACGCTCTGGGGGCTTCCAGAGGACGCTCCCACGACAACCTGAATACCGTATTCTTTGAAAAACTGTTGGGCACGCATCCCCATACCGCCCGCAATGATGACCGTGGCACCCTGTTCATGGAGCCATTTCGGTAACACCCCCGGTTCATGCGGCGGCGGCACCACTTCACGGGTTGCCGTAACAACTTTAGTTTTTTCATCAACATCAACCAGTGTGAATATTTCACAATGGCCGAAGTGCATGCACAACTGACCTCCTGCGGTCGGCAAAGCGATTCTCATAATAGTTCTCCTTTTGATAGGATGTTATTTTACCAATGACCTTCCACATCCGCATCCGCCAATTCTTTTAAGAAACCTTTTTTATATTTTTCGATACACTGCCGGACCGTACCATCTGCGGCCAAATAAGTTTTGACACCTCCTTTTGCCAATACGGTAAAGGCCTTGGGCCCGCAATGGTTGCTGATCAGCACCCGGCACCCTGCATTGACAACAAGAGCGGCAGACTGAATACCGGCCCCTTGCGGCAAGGTCAGATTCTGCTGGTTCTCAATAGCCTCAAAAGTACCGGTTTCCGTGTCATATAGGACAAACCAAGCGGTCCGTCCAAAACGGTTGTCGATCCCCGAGTCCGGATCGCGACCTGTTGAAGTAACGGCGATTTTCATTTCTTTCCTCCGGGTTGATTGAGTTTTCTACAGCAAAAACGGTTGCCTTCATGCCATCCGAATCTTTTCCTTTGTCCGCTGCCGCTGCAACCCGGCAGAGAATAGCAGTCTGAGGAAGAGAGGCTTCTGTTCCGGAAAGCGGTAAAGACCTCTTCGACCGGCCCACGTACCCACGGAAAAACCGCTATTCCCTTCCGGAGCAGCAGCATCAGCGATAATCTGGAAATCGCGCCGCAGATAAGCACGCATTCTCCGGCGATATTAAGCAAATCCACTTTATTCAAAAGCGTCTTGCCTGAGACCGTTACCGTTTCCCGCAATCCGTCTTGTCGGATGAAGAGTAGGGTTCCTGCGGCCTCAAACAGAGGTGAGACAACTCCATTCCAGGTGGTTATGACAACGGTTTTCATTGATAAAGTTATCGCAAAGGCTGTGCCGGATTCTTAAGAATATGAAAAATAGCCCGAAAGACAATTCGGAATTCTTGCGGATTCAATATTCGCAATCTTTCATTGCATACGTGCAATACCATTCTTAAATGATATTATCCGTCCCTTTTCAGCCATTCTTTCGTATTATATTAGTTAAGTATTGTTCTATCTTGTCACCCTGAAGCAAGGAAAAGATCATGATGCGATTGAGGCTGGTATTTCAACAGGCGGTTTACAAAGGATTGGTGACCCTTTTGCTTTTTCTGGCGCTCACGGTTTCCGTCTCCCTGTATGTCTACATCCGTAATACCTCCGACTATACCAATCGGGCGATGCAGCTTATTGCCAAGCGACTTGGGCATAATCTCATCATTCTACCGAATACCTCGGATCCGCTCGATATCTATTGGTGTACGGACGGGCAGCTCTCCTTTTCGGAAGCGGTTACCGCTCAATTGGCAGGTTATCTCCCGCTTGCATCACGTTACTTTGTTTCCGTGCTGCAAACCCGTCTTGTTCGGAACGAAAAGACTTTTCTGTTAACAGGGATTGAGCCCGTGCAGCGGCCGGATGAAAGTGCTGAAAAAGGCAGGGTGAACAGCAACGCGTGGCTTTGATGCGTTCTCTTATCAAGGATCCGGCGCTTATTCTGGCCGATGAACCGACCGGCAACCTGGATCCTGCCAATCAAACCATTGTGGCCGAGGCGCTGCAAGAGGAAGCCCGGAAAGGGCGGATGGTCATCATGGTCACGCACAATGCCCCGCTTTTTTCATCGGGTCATCACGTCCTGCAACTGGAGAGCGTGCGGTGGGTGAAATAAAGTAACCGAGAACTCGGCATTAAACAGGGTTGTTTCTTCGGGGTTATGGATGGCTTTGGTCTCCGTTACATCACTCCCTTTGCATTGAGCCTGTCGTATTGGGGACGTTTTTCCGATCGTTATGGCGACTTATTGTCTATCTTTTTATGCATCGCAAGGTGCGGGAAGTCCATACGGTAGAGATGTTTTCGCTGGGAGCGGTTCACACTTTTTTCATCAATTTTCTCGCGGAATTCAAGCCTGATTTTCTGAAACGCCCCGGTTCTCAGCAGCGGCCTATTTAAGATCCGATATTTTTTATGTCAGTCATTTTTATAGTGGCCAACTTTCTTTCCATTGGTTGTGTGACCCGTTTTTTCTTATTTTAATAAGGGTTCATTTTAATGCTCAGGTCTATTTCAATGAAAATCACCCTTCCGTTCTTGCTGATTCTCGTTTTTGGGGCAGCGTTATTCGCTGCCCCGACGTTTCCGACTCGACCCGCTTCCGCTATCGGTGATTATGCCGCTATCCTGGCGGATGAAGATAAGGTGGCCATTGATGCGGTTGCTCAAAGTTTGTGGAAACAAGCCGGGTTTGCCCTGGTGGTTGCAACGGTTCCGGACTTGCAGGAAATGGAAATTGAGGACTACGCGCTCCAGCTTTATAAAGAATGGGGAATCGGCGCCAAAGGCAAAGATGAAGGGGCATTGGTTTTGCTTTCCACTCAGCCGCGACGGGTTCGGATTGAGGTGGGATATGGTGCAGAGGGATATCTCAATGATGCCAAATGCGGCCGGATTCTCGATCAATATGGTCTCCCTTATTTCAAGCAAAACCGGTTTTCCGAAGGGTTGAAATTAATTTCTTTTGCCATTGCAGGGGAAGTGCAACAGGAAAAGAATATCAAATTGCAGGTTCAACTTCCCCAATCCGGTCGTGCGCTACGACCTAGACCGGAACCGGTTAAGCTGTCACCTTTCCAGATTGTTATTTTAATCATCATTCTTGCACTGCTTCTGGGTACCCGGCTGGGACGAACCCTTCTTTTTACGGTTCTCCTTTCCAGCTTGCTCAGCGGTCGGGGAGGACGATCCGGCGGTGGAGGCTTTGGCGGCGGATTCGGCGGAGGCTTTGGCGGTGGCATGAGCGGCGGCGGCGGCGCGTCCCGCGGATTTTGATGGTTTAGAAATCGGAGGATATCTGTGTTTGCAAAGAAAATAACGAACCCGGTGGAAACAGCTAAACAGGCGGCTGCGGATTATCAAGCCTGTTATGGTGATAATCTGGTGACCATTATCCTGTACGGCAGCGCCTGTTCCAGGGAATTCAATCCTGTCAAGTCTGACATCAATCTGCTGATTGTCCTGAAAGAAGCTTCACTTGAGATGATGGAAAAAGCAGGGCCGGTCTTAAAAAAGTGGGCCAAGTTCCGGGTGCAACAACCGCTCATCATGGATATGAAATATATTTCCCATTCCCTGGATACCTTTCCTATCGAATTCCTGAACATGCGTTTTCTCTACATGGTTTTAGCCGGTGAGGACTTTCTGAAGGATCTTAACCTGGAGAAAAAATATATCCGGCTCCAATTGGAACGGGAATTAAAAGGCAAGCGGTTGCGGTTGGCCATGGAATGGATAAGCGTTAAGAATAAACCTGAACTTGTTCAGAATCTGGTACGGGTTTCATTGAATGATTTTGCGGCGGTATTCAGAGCGCTCCTTTTTCTGAAAGGGGTTGAAATTCCAGCGAAAAAAGCGGATATTTTTACGGAAACCGGAAAAGCGTATGCACTGGAAGACAGACCTTTTAAGAGAATTCTGGAGGCGTTAGGTTCGAATAACCGCAAGGAAATCGTACTTGCGTTTCCCGCTTATGCGTCCGCCATCGTGCGGCTGGAAGAAATCATAGACCAAGAAAATGAAAAGGAGACAGTATGAAAGGCAAACACATCGTCCTTATCGTCATTGCAGCCATTGTGGTGCTGGGAATTTTCCTGGTAGGTCAATATATCAGTATAAAAAATCAATTGGTGACACTGGATGAAGGGGTCAAAACCGCCTGGTCACAGGTCGAAAATGTTTATCAGCGCAGAGCAGACCTGATTCCCAACCTTGTTGAAACTGTCAAGGGCTATGCGGCTCATGAAAAAGAGACCCTGGAAGGTGTCACTGAAGCACGGGCCAAACTGGGTGGAATCGTCAACATTGATAAAAGTGTGGTCAATAATCCCGAAATGATGCAGAAATATCAGCAGGCCCAGGCAGGCCTGGGTTCAGCACTTCAGCGACTGATGGTGGTGGCGGAAAAATATCCGGATTTAAAGGCCAACCAGAATTTCATGGCTCTACAGGATGAGCTGGCCGGCACTGAAAACCGGATTGCGGTTGAACGCAAACGGTTCAACGAAATCGCGCAAGCTTACAATACGACTATCCGGAAGATTCCTTACAGCTTTTTCAGTGGCGGGTTTGAGAAGGCCAGCTATTTTGAGGCTGAAAAAGGCGCGGAATCGGCACCCAAGGTGAAGTTTTAGATTTGCCTTCTCACTAAAGTTGTCCGTCAAATTGCTAGAAGGTTTGAGTGGTCACCCGACCGCTCAAACCTTTCTTTAGGTTTATTGCGATTTTCCTCTTTGTTCATTCGGAAGAAGACTATCTTTTAAAACACATTTCTGATGGACGCCGACAACAAAGGAATCCCTATCTGTTTCTCAGCAGGAGCAAGTATCACGGCCGGCGTATTGCTGACCTTTGTCGGCACCGAAACACTCCGAAAAGTGCATCAGCCGACCCAAATCGTATTTGCCAGCATTCCCCTCTTTTTTGCAGCCCAGCAATTTACAGAAGGTGTCCTTTGGCTTTCGATGCCTCATCCTGAATACGCCGGGGTGAGAAATATCGCAACCTATCTCTTTTTAATCATGGCGCAGATCATCTGGCCGCTCATGGTGCCGATGTCGGTTCTCATCATGGAAAAGCACAAGACTCGAAAGAGGATACTGCTTGCTCTTCTTTCGATCGGCATCCTCACCGCATCCTATTTCGCCTATACGCTTATATTTTACCATCCTTTTGCGGAAATCCGATACCTGCACATCGCCTATCAAAGCACTTTCCGCAATCCCATCATTAAAATCTCCGTTGCGGCTTATTTGATGGCAACCATCATTCCTCTTTTTATTTCAAGCATCAAAAGAACCCATATCCTGGGAATTATCGCCGGAATATCTTTTCTCGTCTCCGTTATCTTTTACACGCAATGTCTGATTTCAGTCTGGTGCTTTTTTGCGGCTGTCATCAGCTTCGTCATTTTCTACGCCATCCGGGATGGGCATCGGAAGCATCATTCCATCCTTGCCTGCGATACTGCGAGGGAGAAAGCCCGGTCTTCAATTTGAATTGTTTGCAAAAAGCAAACACATCCGAATAGCCCAACTCCTCGCTGACAACAGAAAGATTGGAATTCGACATCACAAGTCGGTTGCAAGCCGCAGCAATTCTGACCTGAATTAGATATTCACCCGGTGTCATCCCTATCGACGCTTTAAAGAGCCGGATAAAATGATCCATAGAATACCCAGCCTGTTTAGACTCTTTTAACAGCGAAACCCGCTCCCAAGGCCTTTCCGATAACCGCTTGGCGAATGCTTTAAATATCTCGACTCGTTTGCAGGAATCCATTTTTTTCAAAAGCTCCAGATCCTGACGCTCAATTTCCATCAAGGCACCATTTAGCCAGCCTTTTGCCTTTTCAATCTCTCCGGCATTCTGATAATGGATGATCCGTTCCATTAAACCGTCAAAAAAAGCGATGTTATTAATTCTACGATGACGCGGCGGAAGAGCGCGTATTTTTTCCGGGGTAAGACTTTGTCCCCGTTTGTCAAAATAATTGAAGACCACAAAGGGGATGCGTAAAACATCCGGATGATCATTCAGTCCCTGATGGCGTTCCCACATGCGAAGCAAGAAACAGTCTCCGGCAGTCAATGCATAGGTCTCGCCTTCAACCTGAAGACACCCCTTTCCACCGGCCACAAACCAGAGATTAAACCCCTTCCAGTGCATTTGCTGCTGACTGTCCCAACGCCAAGTTTGTTTGCAATGAGCCTGGGCAGCCCATCGGATAGTCGGAATGGCAGCTAACGCCGATATATCGATATATGACATATTCTAGTCGAGTCCTGCCATTTCATTTCTTTTTGTTACGGCGTATATTTCTCTTAGCAGATAAACACCTAAGCGAAATATAACAATATTTGAGACATGAACCCAAGGAGCAACACCATGACCGCAAGAGAACGGATTCTTCGTATGTATCATCATCAGGATGCGGATCGCATTGCCATTTTCGATACACCCTGGCAATCCACCCTTCGGCGATGGGAAAAAGAAGGAATGCCCCTTGATACAGATTATACTACCTATCTGGGACTGGATGCCATCCGTACCTTCCGACTGGATAATTCTCCGCAATATGAACAAAAAGTGCTGGAAGAAACGGCAGACTACCTCATTGTCACCTCAACATGGGGTGTGACCACAAAAAATTGGAAGCACGCGGAATCCACTCCCGAATTCATTGATTTCACTATTAAGGATCCCGAATCCTGGTTCACGGCAAAAGCCAGAATCACAGCAAATTCTGAACGAATCAATTGGAAAAATATTGAAAGCGATTTTTCAAGATGGGAAAAAGAGGGTGCCTGGATACAGGCGCTTCTCTGGTTTGGTTTTGACATCACCCACTCCTGGATCGTTGGTACGGAAAGGGTGTTAATGGCCCTGGTCGAGAATCCGGAATGGTTACAGGACATGTTTGACACACAACTGACGGTTCAGCTCAAATTATTAGATCAGCTCTGGGATAAGAGTTATCGATTTCAGGGGGTAAAATGGTTTGATGATATGGGGTATAAGAAAAATCAGTTCTTTTCACTTTCCATGTACCGGGAAATCATAAAACCCTTCCACCAGCGCGCCATTGACTGGGCGCACAATAAAGGAATTAAAACCTATCTTCATTCCTGTGGCGACATCAACCCATTTGTGCCGGAACTGGTTTCAATGGGGCTGGATATGCTGAACCCGCTGGAAGTAAAGGCAGGCTCGGGAGCCCATCCGTATTGCATTGACCCGCCACGATGGCATTTGCAGGATCGGAAACATCAATGGAAGTGATCTCCCCGCCGTCGTAGGTGGTGGCATAACAGTAATTGCCTTGAATAGAAAGTCCCTGAATCTCTCCAGATCCGGCAAGAATCGTATCCACTGAAACCAGGCCTGAATCACCATTGACAAATCGCAGCACATAGACATTTTTATCAATGCAAGCCGCGAAAACAAAGGAATCCTTCACTGCCACATCACGGATGTTTTCAGGAAGACTCAAGGAATCCACCAATACGGGACTGGCCGGATTACCGATATCCAGCACAAATACCCCATGAATGCCTAATGTGCCGCTAAGACTCGACCCCACAAACACAAACGGATACCGAAATGCCAAACACACCCATGGACTGATATTGTCCCGGCGCCGGTATCGAACCTGCGAGGTCAGGACTTGCCGAATCCGTTATATCAAAAATCTGAAATCCCGAATCAGAGACCGAGGCATAGAGATAATTTCCACGCACAGCCAGACCGCGACAATAAGCAGTCATCGGAATTGTGTCAATGAGCGTAAGAAAGTTGGTTGCCGGGATAATATCCTCTTTTTTTACGGGGTTCGCATCCTTATCCTCGCTACAGGAACACGGAAACAAAGCCAGGAAGAAAAACAGAACGATAGCAGGAAAAATCTTTTTCATAGCGACTTCCTTTTTATTAAGTTTGCCTGAGGCTTTGCTGGTAGGAATATACAATTTATACGAAAACCAGCAAAATCACTTACTGATGAGTTGAAGCAACCTTGTCAGAAGGGGAATAGGACCTGTTTTCTTTCCATTCCCCTATGTTCGGGATCGTGGTTTTTTGTATCTTGTTCTAATGATTGATTTCATCCATTCCTCGGCGCTTCCGCTAATCCTGCCGAATCCCTTCCTGGTCATCGTCTCTCTTACCGATGCGGCGGAGAAATTGACATTGCGCACCTTTTCCTATACACTGATCAAGGCCGCTCTGATAAGCGGTCCGGCGGCCATTGAAATCCTGCGCGGCGAATCGAAAAACCTGGCGGGTGCCATTGCCATGCCTATTTTTATCGGATCTGGGACCCTCAGCGCCTGTGTGGTTATCGATAAAAGACATGAGCCCTTGATTGCGTGTATTGCCGTACTTATCACCCTGCTTGTTTCCATCAGCATGATGGCAGGACTGAAGGCGCTTTATGATCATCTCAGGTATCGTCGGGGAAATTTCATCCAGCGGTACCGGAATGAACGCTAAACGCGGTGTGACGATGTCTCTGTATTCTCGATGGTTGACCGAGGTCAACCGGCATGTCGTGATGCCGTTCCTTCCCGCAAAGGAGAAGGTCGAATATCCGCTGCTCAGCGAACTCTTCAGTATCGACCAGCTGGATAAGCATGGCGAGGCCATGGCCCGATCGCATGAATTAGACCCCCGGCATAATATCCGAGATGTCTTGTTGACTCGATTGACGGAGAACGAAAGCATTTTAACCGAGACCTATCAGAAATTGACAGAAGAGGAAACCGCAAAGCTGAATATTTCTGCGGCCGGCGTATGGCTCTTGGATAACTTCTTTCTTATCGAAGAGCAGATCCAGTTGGCCCGTCAGCATCTCCCCAAATCCTATAGCCGGGAATTGCCCCGGCTTTGTTCGAGCGATTTAATCGGTCTGCCGCGGGTGTATGTCCTCGTACAGGATCTTATCTCGCATGTTGATGGATTGGTCAATGAAGCGAATCTGTGTACGATTATCGCTTCCTATCAACGGGTGACGAATTTGAAATTGGGAGAATTGTGGGCCATTCCCATCATGCTGCGTCTGGCACTGATTGAGAATTTGCGTCGCATTGCCACACGGATTGCAGCGGATCGGCGTGATCGTAATTTAGCCAATAGCTGGGCCATCCGAATGCTTCATACCGCCGACCACGACCCTAAAAACATCGTACTTGACATAGCGGACATGGCACGCGCCGATATCCCAATGAGTTGCACCTTCATTGCAGAGCTGGTACGAAAGCTTCAAAGCCATAATCCGGCGCTGGCCCTGGTCCTAACCTGGATCGAACAGCGTCTGACTGAACAAGGTCAGACGATTGAGCGGCAGGTCCATCTGGATAGCCAGCAGCAGGCAACCAACCATATCGCCATCGGCAACAGCATCACCAGCCTCCGATTATTGACTGCTATTGTCTGGAAAGACTTTGTGGAGGCCATGAGTCATGTGGAAACCATTCTCCGAAGTGATCCGACCGGGATTTATCCGAAGCTCAATTTTGAAACACGAGATGTCTACCGTCATGTGATTGAAAAGATAGCGAAGCAAAGCCGAACAACCGAATCAGAGGTGGCGGCACAAGTGCTTGCTCTTGCAGCCCCCCATATTGAACCGCAAAACAGAAAAAGCCATATCGGTTATCATCTCATCGACCAGGGACGATTACTATTGGAACAAACGGTCAGGATGCGTCCCACCCTCTGGGATAGGTTCTTCCGTGCGGGAAAGAAAGCCCCTTTGTTGTTTTATCTGGGCACACACCTTTTATTGACCGCCGGACTGACTGCGCCGGTTTTATGGTTAATGCCATGCGAGGGCAAGGCCCTGTTTTGGGCAATGACTTTTCTTTTGCTTCTGGGATTTAGCCAGGCAGCATTGGCGCTGGTTAACTGGTTCGTTACCCTGGTCATACCGCCGAGGACCCTTCCGAAAATGGATTTTTCCAAAGGCATTCCGGAGGAATTCGGAACGCTCATTACCGTACCGGCCATGCTGACCAGCAGTGATGACATTGCCGAACTTCTGAATAAGATAGAAGTGTGTTATCTCTCCAACCGGGCGGACAATCTTTACTTCAGTTTATTGACGGATTTTGAAGACGCAGCGGAAGAGACATTGCCTCAGGATGCGCTGCTGCTTGAGCTGGCCAAGAATGGCATTCAGCGTCTCAACGATATTTATGCCGTGAATGAGTATCAACCCTTTCTGCTCTTCCACCGTCCCAGGCGATGGAATCCCGGCGAAGGGTGCTGGATGGGCTATGAACGAAAAAGAGGAAAGCTTGAAGCGCTCAACGGTTTTCTCCGTGGTCGGGAAGCGGATGATTTTATTGTCGAAGGCGATTCTACCTCATTGTTGACCATTAAATATGTTTTGACACTCGATGCGGATACCGAACTGCCCCGGGATTGTGCGAGACACTTAATTGAAACCATGGCGCATCCGCTGAATAGACCGGTTTATGATGCTCTCAAAAAGCGCGTTGTGGAAGGATATGCCATTTTGCAACCGAGTGTGGTGCCGAGTCTTCACGGAGCGGATGCCTCTTGGTATGCGAGAATATTCGGAAGCGATACCGGCATTGATCCTTATACTCGGGCCGTATCCGATGTGTATCAGGACCTGTTCGGAGAAGGTTCCTTTATCGGCAAAGGCATCTACGATGTGGATATGTTCACTCAGGCACTGGCGAATCGGTTGCCGGAAAACCGGATTCTAAGCCATGATCTTCTGGAAGGGACGTATGGTAGGGCGGGATTGGTCAGCGAGATCCAGCTGATAGATGAATTCCCGGAGCGCTACAGCCATGATCTTTTTCGGCGCCATCGATGGGTTAGAGGCGATTGGCAGATTGCAGCTTGGCTCTGGCCAAAAGTGCCCGGATTCAAAGAAAAATCGGTTCGGAACCCGCTTTCTCTTTTATCTCAATGGAAGATATTCGATAATCTCAGGCGAAGCATCGTCCCAATCGGATTGATGTTTCTCATCATTCTGAGCTGGCTTTGTCTAACACCTTCCTGGCTGGGTTTTGTTGTTACGGTCTCCATTTTTTTGCTTCCCACTCTGCCCGGGGTCATGCAAAAGGCCCTGGAGATTCCCCCCCGATTTCCACTGGGTCTACATCTTCAATCCGTGGCGGGATTCATGGGCCGTCAGCTCTTCCGTGTCATTTTTGCACTGGCGGTTCTTCCCAGTGAAGCGTTTGCCAATCTGGATGCCATTCTGCGGACCGGTTGGCGGATAGTTATTTCCAAACGTAAACTCCTTCAATGGACCGCATCCGGGAAAGCCAAACAAGGGTCCATTAAACATCCTTTAGCCGACGGCCGATTAATCCGTGCAACCCCCCTGTTGACACTCGCGCTGGGTGCCCTGTTTCTCGTTCAAGGACGATTGGACGGATGGCCTCTTCTCGGACTGTGGTTTGTGTCACCCGTTCTTTCCTGGTGGATAAGCAGGCCGAGGATTCTCCGACCACCGTGCCTTTCCGGGAAACAGATCGACTTTCTCCGGAAAATCCGCCGGAAAACCTGGCGCTATTTCGAGACGTTTGCAGGCCCTGAAGAGAATTGGCTTCCGGCAGACAACTACCAAGAAGAACCCTGTGAAATTACTGCGCATCGCACTTCACCGACCAATATCGGATTGATGCTTTTATCCAACTTAGGTGGCTATGATTTAGGTTATTACTGCGCCGGACAATTGATTGGCCGAATAGAGAAGTCCTTTAAAAGCATGGAAGCGCTTGCCCGGTTTCGCGGCCATTTTTTCAACTGGTATGACACCAAAACCCTCCAGCCGTTGTCCCCGCATTATATCTCCACCGTGGATAGCGGCAACTTGGCAGGCTATCTTTTAACCCTTCGATCCGGATTGCTGGATATCAAGAATCAATCCGTTTTCCATCCCTGCTTCTATAACGGTATTATCGATACCCTCCGGGTATTGGAAGCGCTTTCGGGGAAACCGGCTGAATTGACGAAACAACTCGGTCTGCTCGAAAACGTTGTAAAAGAATATGAACAAGCGCCCAAGGGATTAAGAACTGCACTCAACAATGTACGCAGCCTGATTCATCGGATTAATATGCTTCGCTCCCTGGCCCGGGACAAGGTCGAAAACGAGACCGCGTGGTGGATTCAGGCATTGGAAACCCAATGTACGGCCCAGCAGGAGGATCTGCTTTTCCTTGCGCCCTGGCTCATTAACGACCTGCCTGACCCGACTATCAGTCTTGATGTCGGCCCGGAATCCGGCCTTCCTGTTTCACTCAGCCGGCTTGCCGATGAAAGCAAACACGCTGCCGAAAGAATCAAACAGCTCGAACAGTTGGCGGAGCAGTGCCGGACTCTGGCAGACCAGGAGTATGATTTCCTCTATGACCATTCGCGTCATTTGCTGGCCATCGGATATGATGTCGGTAAACGGAGGCAGGACGGCAGCTTCTATGATTTACTGGCCTCGGAATCGCGGTTGAGCAGTTTTATCGGAATCGCACAGGGTAAACTGCCGATGGAACACTGGTTCTCTCTCGGTCGCCTGGTAACGCTCCGTCAGGGTAAAACAACACTGCTCTCCTGGGGCGGGTCCATGTTCGAGTATCTGATGCCGCAACTGATTATGCCGAGTTATGACAATACCCTGTTGGGTCAGACCTGCCAGGCGGTTGTTGAGCGACAAATCGCCTATGGGCATAAGCGAGGCGTCCCCTGGGGCATATCGGAATCCGCAGAAAACAGCACGGATGCGGGCCAGAACTATCAATACCGTTCCTTCGGTGTGCCGGACCTGGGATTTAAACGCAGCTCCAAAAACGAGCTGGTGATTGCACCCTATGCTACCGCACTGGCTTTGATGGTCAAGCCGGAAGAGGCGTGTGAGAATATGCAACGAATGACGGCGCTGGGATATGAGGGCCGATACGGGTTTTACGAGGCCATTGATTACTCCCCAAGCCGGTTGTCACCCGACCATTCTCCGGCTCTGATCCGCTCCTTTATGTCTCATCACCAGGGCATGAGTTTTATTTCCCTGGTCAATTTCTTTGCCGATAATCTGATGGTGAAACGATTCGAAGCGGATCCCATATTTCAGGCCACCACCCTTCTACTTCAGGAGCGGGTGCCCAAAGCCTCCCCCTTCCATCTGAAGACATCCTCTTTGTTTCGGACACGGGCCATTTCTCCGGAGCAGGAGGATTTGCTGCGGATATTCAGCACGCCCCATACCGCCATTCCGGAAATTCATTTATTATCAAACGGCCGTTATCATGTCATGATAACCAATGCGGGCGGCGGATACAGCCAGTGGCAGGATCTTTCCGTTACCCGCTGGAATGAAGATTTGACGCTGGATAATCATGGAACCTTTATTTACATCAATGATGTAACCAACCATAAACTCTGGTCCGCGGCTTTTCAACCGGTCTGTGCTGAACCCAAAAACTATGAAGCCATTTTTCCACAGGCCCGCGCGGAATTCCGGCGGCGGGATCAGGCAATGGAGACCTATACGGAAATAGCGGTTTCGCCCGAAGATGATAT
Source organism: Elusimicrobia bacterium RIFOXYB2_FULL_49_7 (assembly GCA_001800515.1). The sequence goes on from MGVN01000191.1 coordinate 17,455, forward strand.
CGAATACCGTCGTATCACCTTAAGCGATCTCAGCAACAAAACCAGAACGATTGAGCTGACCAGTTATGCGGAAGTGGTTTTGGCGCCCGCTGCTGCGGATGCCGCGCATACCGTATTTTCCAATCTCTTTATTCAGACCGAAATCCTGCCCAGCCACCATGCGATTCTTTCCACCCGCCGGCCGCGTTCCCCGGGTGAGAAATGCCCCTGGATGTTCCACCTTTTTACCGTACGCGCGCTTCCGCACTATGAGCTCTCGTACGAGACGGATCGATTGGCCTTTATCGGGCGTGGGTTGACAACACGAAACCCAAAGGCGCTGCAAATCGACGGATCGCTTGGTGAAACCGACGGCTCCGTTCTGGATCCCATTGTTTCCATCCGTTGTCGGCTGACGCTCCCGGCCGGAGAAACCCTCTCAGCGGGCTTTATCACCGGCATGGCGCATACCCGAGAGGCCGCCATTGTCCTCATCGAGAAATATCAGGATCAACAGCTGGCGGACCGGGTTTTTGAGATGGCGGTCATCCATGGTAAGGTCGTATTACAGCAACTGAATGCCACGGAAGCGGATGCCCAACTCTACGGCAGACTGGCCAGCTCCATCCTCTATTCCAGTCGATACCGGCGTGCAAAACCGGAGTTACTGCTGAAAAACAGGCGAGGACAGCCCGACTTATGGGCGTATAGTATTTCCGGAGACTTGCCCATTATCCTGCTGCGCATAGGCGATCCCGCCAAAATCGATGTGGCGGCCAAACTGATTCAGGCACATGCCTACTGGCGGTTGAAAGGATTACCGGTTGATCTGGTTATCTGGAACGAAGAACGGACAGGATACCGTCAGGGATTCCGGGATCAAATCATCGGCCTGATTGCCTCCGGCCCGGAAGCCGCCTTTTTTGACCGAAAGGGCGGTGTTTTTCTGCGTCATCCGGATCAAATGTCAGAAGAGGATCAAATCCTGATGCAGGCGGCCGCCCGGATAGTTTTTTCGGATTCGGATGGAACCTTGGCGGATCAGATACAACGCCACATCCGCAATGAAGCCCCTATTTCCAAATTCATCCTCCCGCGCCTCCCGGAAAAAGCGTTTTCAGTCACTGAGAATTTCCGTCAGGACAATCTTCTGTTTTTCAACGGCTGGGGCGGTTTCACCCAGGACGGCAGGGAATATGTCATCCAGATCAAACCGACAAGCCCCACTCCCATGCCCTGGGTCAATGTGGTGGCCAATAAACAATTCGGAACCGTCATCACTCAAAGCGGAGGATATTCCTGGTTTGAGAATGCACATGAATTCAGATTGACGCCATGGTATAATGATCCCGTCGGCGATCCAAGCGGAGAAGCCTTTTATTTGCGGGATGAAGCCTCCGGCCAATTCTGGTCCGCCACTCCCCAACCTGCACCCGGCCATAACGATTATCTCAATCGTCACGGATTCGGTTATTCCGTTTTTGAATATGCCCAACATGCGATCAAATCAGAGATGTGGATTTATGTGGATAATGATGCGCCGGTCAAATTCTGGATGCTTAAAGTGCGTAATGACTCCGCTGTGGTCCGACGCATGTCTGCCACGGGATTTCTGGAACTGGTCTTAGGCGAGAGCCGGGCTAAGACCCAGATGCACCTCCGGACCGGCATTGATTCGAAGACCGGTGCGCTTTTGGCCAGCAACCCTTTTAATACGGATTTTGCGGGCCGAGTGGTCTTTTTTCAAGTCAATGAACCCAACCGAAGCGTTTCCGGGGATAGAACCGAGTTTATCGGCAGAAACGGATCGCTCCGTGATCCCGCCTCGCTTCATCGCATCCGCTTATCCGGGAAAGTCGGTGTCGGGCTTGACCCGGCCGCTGCGCTCCAGGCTTACTTCGAACTGGCACCCGGGCAGGAAAAAGAAATCGTCTTTATTTTGGGGGTGGGCTGGGATATCGATGAAGCGCGTGATCTGATCAGCCGATTCAGCGGTGTGCAAGCGGCCTATGCGGCGCGCAGTCGCGTCTGGCAATACTGGAACCATACATTAGGTACCATCAATATC
>MGVN01000191.1:19507-28401 GCA_001800515.1 Elusimicrobia bacterium RIFOXYB2_FULL_49_7
CCGGACGCTGCGCTGGACATTATGGCCAATGGCTGGCTTCTATATCAGACCATGGCCTCCCGGTTATGGGCACGTAGCGGATTCTATCAATCCGGCGGGGCGTTCGGGTTTCGTGATCAGCTGCAGGATGTCATGGCCCTGGTTCATGCGGAACCGCGTCTGATACGGGAACAGCTCCTGTTGTGCGCCTCTCGTCAATTCCCGGAAGGCGATGTCCAGCATTGGTGGCATCCGCCGCACGGCCGTGGGGTAAGAACGCGTATTTCCGATGATTATCTTTGGCTGCCGCTTGTCACCGTGGATTATGTGGTCCGTACCGGCGACAGCGGTGTTCTGGATGAAACCGTGTATTTTCTGGGGAGTCGGCTTCTCAATCCCGGAGAAGAATCCTTTTACGATCTCCCGGGCCGATCGCGTGAAAAGGAGACGCTTTACGAACATTGCAAAAGAGCGATACGGCATGGCCTGCGGTTTGGACGCCACGGACTGCCGCTCATGGGTAGCGGAGACTGGAATGACGGCATGAATCTTGTGGGCATCAAAGGCGAGGGTGAAAGTGTCTGGTTGGCGTTTTTTCTCTATTATAATTTGCAACAATTTCGACTGTTGGCGCAACTGCGCGGAGATAAGGAGTTTGATGCCCTGTGCGACAAGGAAGCGAATCGTCTGCAGCAGAATATCGAATCCCATGCCTGGGATGAAGAGTGGTATAAACGAGCCTATTTCGATGACGGAACCGTATTGGGTTCAGCACAGAATTCAGAATGCAGAATCGACGGTATTGTACAGAGTTGGTCGGTCCTGTCCGAGGCCGGAAGTCCGAAGCGATCTCAACAGGCCATGCAATCTCTGGCACATACGCTGATTCATCCGGAAATCGGGTTAATCAAACTCCTGGATCCGCCGTTTGACAAATCAGCATTGGAACCCGGTTATATTAAGGGGTATATCCCCGGTGTCCGTGAAAATGGAGGGCAGTACACGCATGCCGCGGTCTGGGCGGTCATGGCATTCGCCAAGATGGGCGAAACGGAGCGCGTCCATCAGCTGTTAACGATGATTAATCCGGTCAATCACGGATCAACGGAAGAAAAGATCCGTCGCTATCTGGTGGAACCTTATGTGACAGCTGCCGATATTTACGGATCAAAACCGCATACCGGCCGGGGCGGTTGGACATGGTATACCGGTTCAGCCTCCTGGATGTACCGACTTATCATTGAATCCTTTTTGGGGCTTCAATTGAAGGCCAATACGCTTACTTTCACGCCCTGTATTCCTGTGGAATGGACCCATTTTAAAATTCATTACCGTTTTAAGGAAACGGTTTATCATCTGGCTTTCAGTCAAGTCCCTGCCGCTGACAAGGAAATCCGAGTGACCCTTGATGGCGTGGTGCTGGCAGTCCCGCTATTGACATTGATGGATGATCACCAGGAACATTTTGCGGACATCGTTATCGGCCTTCACGGCAAGGACGAGCCTTGATGGAAATAGCAACGTCTAAAACAGCGGTGACGAATAACGGCCATGTTTCTTAAGGCGGATGACAAACAAAGAAGCGTAATCCCATCTGAGTTTGAAAACGAATTTCGAAGTGACCTGCGAAGAAACGGATTATCTGGTGGATGAAGCTATGAAGATTAAAGGGTGTTTGGGAGCGCGCATGACCGGCGGTGGATTCGGCGGAAGCGTCATCATTCTTGCTCAAGCTGATTCTACATCCGCTTTTGAAGACTTACTGACAGGATACAAGGCTCGGTTTAGCGCTACCCCCTCAATTCTTGAAGCTATCCCTTCCGTAGGCGCCGGACTTCTCTGTAGAACGGGCCAAAACGCTGGGAAGGTATTGACCCGAACAACAGCAGCCTATTTCGGTCTCAAGTCCTGAAGATATCCGAAAAAATCACCTTTAGTGGACAGCACCAACCAATCTTTCTCAGACATCGTGGTGCGATACGTCTCCATGGTCTTGAGGAATCGGTAGAACTCCCGCGACTCAGCACTTCGGTTATAAGCAGACGCATAGATGGTAGTGGCCTCAGCGTCCGCCTTACCGATAATCTCTTGAGCGGTCTTATACGCTTCGGACTGAACTTTCTTCAGTTCGCGCTCCCGGTCGCCGATAATCCGTGACGCCTCGCCCTGTCCTTCGGAACGGTATTTCTCGGCAATACGTTTGCGCTCGCTGATCATGCGTTCATAGATTTTCTGTTGCACTTCCTCGACATAATTGATCCGCTTAAAACGCAAATCAAGCAGCTCAATGCCCAATTCGAGCGTGCGCGGGGCGGCCACTTCGATGATGGATCGCGTGATCTTCTCGCGGCCGAATTCAATGCGCGTAAGCAGGCTGTCACCTTCCGTTACGGTCAGCTCCTCATCCGCCTGAGATTCGCGGTTGGTGGACCGGATGACCTCCACCAGAAGGTTCTTGGCAATGGCGTTTCTTGTCTCACCATCCAGGATATCATCAAGTCGAGACTGAGCCCCGCGTTCATCTCTTACACGTTGAAAAAAGCGCAGCGGATCGTGAATACGCCACCGGGCATAAGCATCCACCCAGATAAAACGCTTGTCTTTGGTCGGCACCTGGTTGGGGTCACCGTTCCACTCCAGAAAGCGCCGCTCAAACGTATTGGCTTTTTGGATAATAGGAACCTTAAAATGCATTCCCGGCTCACTGATGGCTTTTCCAACCGGTTTTCCGAATTGGGTAATAATGACCTGCTCGGTCTCGTTGACGATAAATGCGGAAGAGAGAACCCCTATCGTCAAGACAATCCCGAGCAGTACTAAAATCAGAACTTTTCGATTATTCATTTTTCAACCCTTCTTTTCCGAGGTTGAACAAAGGGAGAATTCCCGATGTTTTCTCATCTGTTATCAGCTTTCGGCCCACCTTCTGCATCACATCGTTCATGGTCTCCAGATAAATGCGCTGCCGAGTCACCTCTTTTGCCTTGGCGTATTCCAGGTACACGGAATTGAATTTCGAGGTTTCGCCTTTTGCCTGATTAATCCGTTCAAGCGCATATCCCTTGGCCTGTGATATGGTCTGGTCCGCCTGACCCAACGCCTTGGGAATCACCTTGTTGTATTCGGATTTGGACTGGTTGATCAATTTTTCTTTTTCCTGCTGCGCTTCATTGACTTCATTAAACGCAGGCTTCACCTCGTCCGGCGGATTGACATCCTGAAGAACTACTTGTTCGATTTTGATGCCCGTCTCGTATTGATCGCACAAAGTCTGGAGCATCAGGGTGACCGAATTGGCAATCTCCTGACGGCCCACGGTCAGCACCTCATTCACCGTGCGATCCCCCACAATCTCACGCATGGTGGTTTCGTTTATATCACGGAAAGTATAGACTGTGTTACGAACACGAAAGAGAAATTTATAGGGGTCTTTGATACGATATTGAACGATCCATTCCACCTTGGCCGCATTCAGATCGCCTGTGAGCATAAGCGATTCTTCATTATAGGATCCGCTTCTGTATTCCGTGGGCATGCTTTCCCTATCCGTCCTGAAGCCGAATTCCAGTTTGAGCTGTCGCTCTACCGGGACTTTCGTCACCTTTTCAATGCCAAAGGGCATCTTGATGCTGAGACCCGGATTTACGGTACGGACATATTTGCCGAACCTTAATATGACACCCACCTCCTCGGCGGCCACGGTAAAGAAGGTGGTGTAGAGGAATAGGGCGGCCACGATGCCAAGCGCAATCTTCTTTGCTGCATTGACAGAGAGCCCCGGAGGCAGAAACTGCCTGAGTTCATCAAATGCATCACTCACAATGATTCTCCTTCAATAAAGGTAAAATAGGATTTACCGAAAAGTGGAATTAAACCAAACAGGTGGCGGCATTATACCACCATACCCTCGTCTAAAAGATAGCCTTATTCAAAATATAACTCAAGCATAAGAAGGCGACACATGCGCTTTCATTTATTCTTCTACGCAATGGATGAGGCCATTGACTTTTCGCTTCGATAAAACTTGTTCTGCGGCTTCGGAATTCAGCCCCAGAAGCGATAATCCCTTGTCAACGGTATTCTTAATAAGAATGTCAAGATTGTTCAAATGCGGTTGTGAAACGTTAATGCTATAAAGCTTATGAAGTGTTGATATACGGTCGAGAAGGTGATTTCCTTTTCCGCAAAAATGGATGGCCCCCCCGCCAAATTCATTTAAAATGCGTTGATTGTAAGGACGAGCGAATTCGTCGAACATATCCCCTGAAAAGTTGGTGGCAGAATCGTCCCGCAACATGACCGTACCTTTGTGCAGCCATCCCCAATGTACCGCATGCTTCCCGGTGGGTGGAAAAAGTTCGAACCATTTCTTCAGAAAAGCGATATAGGTGTCCGTTATCAGGTCAAGCGATGCTTTGACCCATTCCGGGTTCAGATAAACCTCGGTAAAGAGTTCACTTCCCCACAAAAGCTCGCATAAGTTAAGCGGTCCCTGTAAATCGGGATGATAAACATGCACATATCGTCGGATATTAGGATAAGGAGCGAATAATTGTTTGTAGAAGTCGCCCATTTCAAAAACATTTTTTCCGTAGTACCGGGATAATTCCGGCCGTCCTTTTTTTACTAATTCAATTAGGTGTTCCGTGGAATGGAACGGAACAGAGGTTGGAAGCAGGTCCAATTTATCCTCCATGACATGGATGGATGCGCCGAATACGGAAGGCAATATGCCGACCCCATAGTTCGCGCGTACGCACATCAGTAATCCATTTCCGTCTTTCAGGGCTTGAGAACAGACCGCCAACTGTTGTAGCGCCATTTTTTCATAACTCGATAGCGCCTCATTGTTGGTTGTTTTAGGCCATTCAAACGACGAGGGGCTGGTATCGGTACGTTTGGGTGAGAATAACGGCTCATTAAAATGACCGTCACAAAATGCGATCCATTCATTCATCAGCTTTTCTTCGGCGTCGGGATTGATTCTTTTTTCAAGATCCTCCAGGCATTTTTGCAGCATGGCATAACTCCTTATTTCGGTTGTTTTAAGGGTGCAGCGCAAATTTTCTTAATATAAAGATATAATTTCTGACATGAATAATTGTATGGACAAAGAACCTTGTTTTTTGTATTATATGACATATGCCTGGGGATGGACTTATCTTTCTGCACGGGGGTCATACACCTCAATGCAACGTTCATATGGACAAGTTTTTCCAGGGTTATATGAGCCTTCAATTATCAACCCGAGGAAGTGTTAATCTTCAGTACGATGACCGGAAATACAGTTTGAAAGGAATTTGGGTTTGGGCGCATTTCCCCGGTCCCCGCATCAAGCTTTGTCCGTCCGAACCCAGTACAACCTGGGACCATCGGTATATCGCTTTTTCCGGACCCCTGGTGGCGCAGTGGCAGGGAGAAGGACTGTTTCCGTTTCAAGCTCCCCAGCGCATGCCTTCCTCTGGAAGGGATTATATAGGACTTTTTGACGAGCTGCTTTATCGGGTCAAACGCCCTGCAGGATGGGGACACTGGCGGGCCGTCAATCTCTTGGAACGCCTACTTCTGGAACTTGCTCAGGCGCGCCGGGAAAACAGCACGCAGTTGCCTTGGTTAAGAAAGGTATTTGAAGCAATAGCCGAAAATAGGGAATTCTCGCCCGATTATGCCGCGATTGCGCACGCAGCCGGTATGACCCTACGAACGCTCCGAGGGCGTTTTAGACAGGCCACAGGAGTGCCGATCCACGCCTATGTGCTGCAAAGCCGTATGGCCAAAGCACGGCTGTTGTTGGGAGAAACCGACCACCCCATCAAGGATATCGCAGAGCGATTGGGATATGAGGACATCTTCTTTTTTACCAAGCAATTTAAAAAACACACGGGCATAACGCCTGCGGTGTATCGCAAATCACGGTTTGGGTAATGTCGGTCACTGTAAGAAAGTAAATGCCATTGGCAAAAGACTTTTATCCGAAGCGGAATAGGCGTGGTCCCGAAACCATTGTTCTAAATTAGGTCTTAAAATAACATAAAAGAAGGCAATCCTTCTGTCGCCAGCCTGATGAAACCATCCGTTCCAAAAAACTCATCTAACCAGTTTTGCAATATCTTTATAACTTAATACCGTTGAGTTATTTTAAAAGCGTAAGCAATTTAACGCCTTTCATGCCTTCAATCGTGTACTTCAGCACATACACGCCGGAGGGCCAGTGGGCGGCATCCCATCTTACCGAATGACAGCCAGACGATACCCGTCCATCCATTAAAATTCTCACTAACGTTCCATTTGTATTGAATACCTCCATTCGCACCCGCGCATTTGTGGTATTATTTCCCGGAACACGGTAGGATATTTCGATTTGCGGATTGAACGGATTAGGACAGATATCAACTTCAACCGGGCGATGAACAGTTGTGGCGCCATTCAAATCGGCTGCAGTTGTGGCCGTGTCTTTCATGATTTGCAGCTTGTAGGCCTTGCCATATGCGGCTTCCCATACGAGGACGATGCTGTCAATATAAACATCCTCCCCTAAGTCAACGCGAATAAACTGAGGCTCGGTGAAAATGGAAGACCAGAAAGTCGTGTGATCACCATCGACGGCGCGGGGTCCTCTCAAATCTCGCGATTCCACATAATATGAAGAAACAGTGACGGGTTTACCGGTCGCTATGTTAACACCTCCAGAATATATTTCGAACTCATAAAGCCCGAATCCCCATTGCGTTCCGCGCTGTAGTCCGAGCATCCGGACGAACCGGCCTTCCGCGGAAACATCGAAACGTTCGGTGCCACCCGTTCCGTCAGTCACAGATTGCACGGTTTGCCATAAGGTGTCATTCAAAAAAACCGGAAACCAGACCGTTACATTGGAGCTGGTATTCCAAGTATTTCCAGAGGATTGATAATCACATAGACGGGAACCATTCGGCAGAATCGCCTCAAGATAGATACCTGGCAACGAAGGCGGGACAATGTCAAGTGGAACGATATCAGATTCCTGATTTAGTTCAACAGGAGCGCCACCGTACCTGCTGTCACGACTCAGCACTAACGGACCGCGTGTGATCGCCAGATTATTGCTGTCACCTGACGCCCGAATCAGGCGTGCCCGCATATCAAAGGACAGCTCAATCTGGTCGCCATTATTCCAAACCCGACTTATGGCTGCATAGGTACCAGAAACCGCAGAAAGGGTGTCTCCCTGAACCGTCAAAACGGTTTGCTTGCTCCAGGCCGGAATCCTCAACCGGAGCGTGAATTGATCGGGCTCTGCTATCTGCACGTTGATTCCGACCCTACCGTCTGCAGGATAATCTGTTTGGAATTGTAGCAAGACCTCACGACTGGAATCCAGCAAAACCTTTGCCGTTCCCGCATTATAAAGATTAACGACCGGGCCGTCCAGGGAATTCATCACGGCGACAAAGGGAATAAGTGCCATAGCCATTGGACCGTTGGCGACACAGCAATCCAGGCCAAAACTGCATTGCCCAGATGCGGGGCTACGGTATTCGCCGTTGAGGGGATTGTAATGCGACCACCAGCTCCCATCGGGAACCATGGCACCCAGTAGGGAATTATAAACACTTTTTTCTATTTCTTCAACAACAGTAGGGTCTCCCGTCAGTCGCAAAACCTGGTAGCAAAGCTTCATCCAGGTAACGGTCACACAAGTCTCCATCATTTTTGTTGGACGGTTCACCTGTTCTACCGCACCATTATTCCAATATTCACCATAGCCACTATTGTTATATGGTCCCTCGCAGGAACTCCCGCCGACCACCATGATTTCCGTATTACATATATTGTTATAAAAGTTCAAAACCGCCTCCCGGTATTCAGGATTACCAGTCACACGATAGAGTTCCGTCAATCCTTCGAATACGGACATCATTTCATAAGCTTTTCCATTTCCCATGTCTTTAGCGTTGACGTTATTTAGAGCGTCTTCGAAAATATTTCCTGCACTTGTGCCACCACGGCTGACGATGTATTCCGAAAAGTCAAGATAACGTTGGAAGCCCGTAAGATTGTAGAGAAGAACCATAGGTTCCAGTATGGAACTTGATGCCATTCCGACCTGTTGACCAGTCTGCTCGATATTCGTCTTGTCCGGCCCCACTTCGGTCATTAAAAAATCCGCCTCCCGGATCATGGCCTGAAGAACCGTCGAATCCGGATTAATGGCATAATATCGTTCCAAGGCCAGCAACACATATTTCCGACCCCAGACATCCCATCCTTGAAGATGATAACCATCCATATAGGTACCAATATACCCCTCCGCCGTTTGTGTTGAAAGCAGATCATAAACGGCGCTGTCCATAATGGACTTCAGAACGGTATCTTGATTATAAAGATACGACAATTGAACGGATCGCAAAACCTTTCCCCAGAATTCGCATTGCCATCCACTCGTCTCTTGACGAGTTCTGAAGGGATCCACCAAATGGGTGTAATCCTGTTTTTTTAGACGGTTGTTGATGCTGGAATCAATCTTCGGCCCCAGAAAACCGTTCAGCGTGATGGCGCCAGGTTTAATCGGGAAAAGAGAGTCCTGCATTGCAAAACCCAAGCAAAAATAAAGAAAAACGAAAATCTTGGCCATATTATAAAACATTTGTCCTCCTATTAGAATACATTGCCCTAAGCCAATGTGAATTATACCTTGTTATGTTCTTAACGATTGCCGTACAGACCGCAGTAAAACTACCAGAGGTGGGAATCTTGACAATATCCTCTCCCTGGATAAGAGGATGGTGGTTGGTATCGAATAATATGTTAAAAATATGCTTCCAATATATTCCAATGCTTTCCATGGCAACATGGGTAATATTATAAAATAAAAGCCTGACCTTGTGTATTCCAATTAACACCATAAACACCTGTCCTTTTTTCTGCATTTCCAG
>MGVN01000192.1:0-3057 GCA_001800515.1 Elusimicrobia bacterium RIFOXYB2_FULL_49_7
TGCCGTGGGCATGACCACCAATATTCCTCCCCACAACCTGGGCGAAATCATCAATGCCCTCATCGCCATCATAGACAACCCGCAGATCACGGTCGATGAACTTATCCTCGGTTATGTCAAAGGGCCGGACTTTCCCACCGGCGGCGTCATCGTCGGACGCGCCGGCATTGTCGAAGCCTACCGTACCGGTCGCGGCAAACTCACCTGCCGGGCAGTGGCCAATATCGAGAAGCGGCAAAATGATCGCGAAGCCATCATTATTACTGAAATTCCCTACATGGTCAACAAAGCCAACCTGGTCGAGAAAATCGCGGATCTGGTCAAGGAAAAGAAAATAGAAGGCATCTCCGACCTGCGCGACGAATCCGACCGTGAAGGGATGCGTGTTGTCATTGAGTTGAAAAAGGATGCTTATGCCGAAGTCATCCTCAACCAGCTCTATAAAAACACCCAGATGCAGAACACCTTCGGCATTATCCTCCTGGCACTTGTTAAAAACCGGCCTCAGATACTGAATCTCAAAGAATGTATGGTTCATTACCTGAACCACCGCCATGAGGTCGTCATCCGCCGCACACGTTTCGAACTGGAGGCAGCTGAAAAACGGGCCCATATCCTTGAAGGTCTGAAGATTGCGCTGGACAACATCGACGAAGTCATCAAGACCATCCGCCAATCACCGGACACCGACACCGCCCGAAAAAGCCTGATGGGGAATTTTAAGCTCTCCGAAATCCAGGCCAACGCCATCCTCGAAATGCGGCTGCAACGTCTCACCGGCCTTGAACGAAAGAAAATAGACGATGAATATCTTGAGATCATAAAATTTATTGAGGAACAACACTTCATTCTGAATAACGAGCCCAAGCGATGGGAAATCATTAAAACCGAGCTGCGCCAGATTGCGGAACGCTACGGAGACGCCCGCCGCACCCAGATTATCGATGAAATGGGCGACTTTACCATCGAAGACATGATAGCCGATGAAGAGATGGTCATCACCATCACGCATGCGGGTTATATCAAGCGACTCCCCATCACCACCTACCGAAAACAAGGGCGGGGCGGAAAAGGCATCACAGGCATGGAAACGCGTGATGAGGATTTTGTGGAACATATTTTCATCGCCTCCACGCACAGCCAAATCCTCTTCTTCACCAACAACGGCCGCTGTTATTGGCTCAAGGTCCATGAAATTCCACAGGCGGGTCGCACCGGCAAAGGCAAGGCCATCGTCAATCTCATTCAACTTAAAGGTGAAGAGAAGATTCGGAATTTCGTGCCCATCAAATCATTTGAGGACGAATATGCCAAAAAATCCTTCATCCTTTTCGTCACCCGAAAGGGCACCATCAACAAACAACCGCTGGTCGCCTTTGCCAACCCAAGACGCGACGGCATCAATGCCGTCAAGGTGGATGAAGGCGATGAAATCGTCGATGTCTCCCTCACGGACGGCAATACCAACATCGTGCTTGGCACCCGTAACGGTCTGGCCCTCTATTTCAGCGAAGCCAATGTCCGCGAACTCGGACGCAATACACGCGGGGTACGCGGCATCCGGCTCGGCAAAGATGATTCGGTCATCAGCATGGTTGTCATCAAACGTGATGCCCCGCTTCTGACGGTCACGGAAAAGGGGTATGGCAAACGCACCTCCATCAGCGAATACCGTCTCACCAACCGCGGCGGAAAAGGCATCATTAATATCCGCACCACGGAGCGGAACGGCAAAGTGGTCACCTTATGCGCCGTGGAAGATCAAGACGAACTGATGATTATCTCCCGCAACGGCATCATTATCCGCATTGCGGCCAGTTCCATCGCGAAAATCGGCCGTGCCACCCAAGGCGTACGCCTCATCAACCTGGGAAGCGACGATCGGGTTATGGACGTCTCCAAAATTGTGGTGGATGAAGAGGATCCGGACGCCATTCCCGTTACCACCGTGCCTGTTGAAAACGCACCGGTTGAGGAAGAAGAGCTGACGGAAGAGGAAAAAGCGCTTGAAAACGGTACGGATGATGCACCGGCTGAAGATGGCACGGCCGGAGAAGAGAATGGTCAAGACGAAGAGGAACCGGCGTAACGGTATCCCATGAAACTTCAATTTGATCCGGATCGGATTTTTTCAGCGCTCAACGGGCGTGCAGAAGAGGCGGAACTGCTTCAGGCCCGTTCCGAAAGTTCCCCCTTTGTCTTTAAAGCCAATGCATTGAAATCCGCGGAATCCAGTTTCAATTGTGCGGCCGGATTACGTGTCATTGCGGATGGCCGTATCGGTTTTGCCACATCAAACGATCCGGACGCCATTGATTCGCTTATCAGCCGTGCCTTGAAAAGCGCGCAATACGGAGAAAAGGCGCTTTTCACGCTGCCAAAGACTCCGCCTCCCGCTGCCGCCCCCCAAACCGTCCAATCCGAAGTCGAACGATTTTCAAGGGAAGCAAAACGGGCACTGGGAAGCGAGTCCATCAACGCCCTTCTGGCAGGCGATCCCTCGGTCAGTATCGACCTCACTGTGGAGACCGGCTTTTCCGAGCTTCATCTAACCAACACCACAGGACTGGCCCTTTTTCGAAAACGGACCCTTTTTGAATTCGGATTCAGCCTATTGAAGGTCGATGACAACGGTTTTCTCTGGCTCGGAGAAGGTAACAGCAGCTGCAACCTCGATATCCGCTCAGCCGAACAGGTAAAAAAAACACTCCGACTTCTGACCTTAGCCCAAAAAGTAGTCCCCACCGGAAAACCGGAAATCATCCTGTTCGAACCATCCGTGGTCGCCACTCTGGTTTCCACCTTCCTTTCCGGAATTAACGGGAAAACCGTTTTTAAAGGTTCTTCTCCCCTTTCCGGAAAATTAGGAACGCAGCTGACCGATGCCCGCTTGACGTTGACCGAAGAACCCTTTTTAGACTACAAAACAGGCAGTACGGCTTTTGACGGCGAGGGCATGGGCAAACAGCGACAATCCCTCATCGAACAAGGCGTCTTAAAGCGCTTTGTTTACGATCTCCAGACAGCCGGTCAAGCGGGCGTAAAAAGCACGGGAAA
>MGVN01000192.1:3090-8502 GCA_001800515.1 Elusimicrobia bacterium RIFOXYB2_FULL_49_7
ATCTCGGACATTAAGAATGGTATCTGGGTCCACTCGGTCCTGGGGTCCGGCCAAAGCAACATGTTGGCCGGCGATTTCTCCCTGAATGCACATCTTGCCTACCGGATTGAAAACGGACAGATTACCGGTCGCGTCAAAGATACCATGCTCTCCGGCAATGTATACGACCTCTTCAACAAACTGGGTGAAATGGGTGCCGAGGTGGATGATACGGGCACCCACCTCTTTCCGCCCATAAGCTTCCTGGGTGTCCAGGTCAGCGGCTGACAACCATCCATGCCGTTCGCCTTAATCAAACGACGGAATAAGGAGATTTTCGGGCTCGCCTTGGAGCGACTGAAAAAAAACGGCAAAAACACACCGGATGCGCTCTATATTTCTCATAACGAAAGCCACGGTTCGGATCGCAATTTCTTTCTTCTCACCGGAATCGATTCCGGCAGTTTCATCTATTCCTCTGTTGTGGTTACCCGCGACGGCACTCCGCATCTCTTTGTGCAGGAACTCGAAGAGGAAGAAGTCAAACCGACCGGCTTACCTTACACGCTCATTCGTCCCGGCGAAAAGACGGTACTGCGCGCCTTAAAGGGTCATTCCGTGGTCGGCGTCAATGCCGAGGTGCTAACACTTGCGGAGGCCGGGCGACTTAAGGATCACAAATACGCTCTTGTCAATATCGGACCGGATCTTGAAGAGGCGCGCGCCATCAAGACCGAACCGGAATTGGCCCATTTACGCAAGGCCTCTGAAATCGCTGCTCAGACTGCGCACGACATTCCTAAAATGGTCAAAGCGGATATGACCGAAAAAGAACTATGCGCTCGAATCGATTATAAAATGGCCTCACTCGGATCCGATGGGATCGCTTTTGACACCATTGTAGCCTTTGGAGAGCGAAGCGCCATCCCGCATGCCACCCCCTCGGACCGAAAACTGAAAAAAGGAGAATTCATTCTCTGTGATTTTGGCGCCCTGTCCGGCAAGATGCGATCCGATATTACCCGTACCTTTGTCTTTGGCGCCGCCTCAGAAGGGCAGAAAGCGCTATATCACGCTGTTCTTAAAATCCAGAAACATGCTTTTTCCCGTTTGAAAAGCGGGGTCAATGGCCGGGAACTGCATGCGGACGCGGATGCGGCTATTCTGGAATTCTTCCGCCGGAAAAAAGCGCCTGCCGGAAAGATGGGGCACAGCCTGGGCCATTCCATCGGGCTCTACAGCCACGACGGCAAACGGCTCTCCTTAGCGACCGATTACATCCTTCCTCATCATTTCATTACCACCGTGGAACCGGGTGGTTATCTCCCCGGCTTTGGCGGGGTTCGCATCGAGGATATGGCTTTAGTCACCCGTCAAGGGGCGGAGAATCTCACGGAAAAAGCGCCTAAGAATGAATTGATTGAGATCACCTAACAATTTCTATTTTCAATTCCTTCATCTTCTCCAAACTCTTCACTTCCGCCTTTTCCGAAACAACACCATTGATGCAAATACCGGCAGGTACCATTCCCTTAGGTTGAATCGAAAGCGTAAAAGGAATCCTCCGGTAACGGCCCGCACCCGTGGAAAAATGGATGATGCGCCGAAAAATCAAGGAATGGTCAAGCGCCTTAGGGAGATTGGGGCGAACGGAAACCGCGGGCAACCTGTCATCATGAAGATTGAAACAGATACCTGCAATCTTGTTAAAAATCTCGACAATCCAATCCGTTGATCCGGAGAGACCGAAATACATGGCCCGGCCGAAATGGGGATCATCCGGATCCGACACATAAGAAGTACAGGGCGTTTCAAACGGACCGGCAATGGACTCATCACGTAGTGCGCTCATCATGGGTTTAAACTGTTGGAAAGCTTTATCCACCTGGCCCGGTACGTCCATACGAAAGGTATGCATAAAAGCCTGGGCATGATGATATTCCCCGTTTTCAGCGGTACCGGAAGGCACAACACCCATACGGCCCACATAATCTAATGCAATCTGATTGTTGCCAATCGGAATATTGTACAAGCGAAGACCCAGTTTCGGATCATACATGACCTGATCAACGGTCTGAAGCAAAGCCGCCACTTTCCTGTCACGTTCGGGAACCGGTGCAAGATAGTTTCTTTCAATACGAAGCATC
The DNA here is from genome assembly GCA_001800515.1 of Elusimicrobia bacterium RIFOXYB2_FULL_49_7. The sequence continues at coordinate 5,217 of MGVN01000192.1, forward strand.
TCAAGACAGAAAGCTTGCACGGTCAGCACACGCCGCTTTTCTCCGTCAAAATCAAATCCCTTCATGGACCCAAGCGTGTAACCCAGTTCCCCCTTCTTGTAAGCAGGTCGCTTCCCATTCCGTTTCAGCTCATGAATGGTTCCAATAAAACCGGCGCCCGTGCCATCTTCCCAAGCCACTTTAATGATGTTCTGCCGTAATCTATTCGCAAAAACCTTGAGCCGCTTAATATCCGGTTTCAATCGAAAAGCGCTTATTTTACCTTGCACCTTTTCAGATTCCAGCAAATCCAGAAAAGCCACAGCAGAAATGAAAACATGGGCGGACAATCGCACCTCCACACCCTGACCCTGACCGCGCGTCCCCGCATCACCGACCGGGAAAGTGCCGAACATATCCACCGGATCGCACCAGTCGCCGTAAAGAATCTGACAAATGCCATAGGGTGTATCTTTGGCATGGCGCTCAAAACAGGCGTAGACCTGCATGATGATTTCAAGCAGCGTGAATCGGGCACGGTTTCCCACAATTCCCGATTTTTCAGGGCAGTCGGGATTGGTCAGCCGAATGGTGGACACGCTCTCGAAGAGAAGGGAGATATCACCGGTCTCGCGCACATACATACACAATGCGTCAATGAGCCAGACCGGGCTGTCCGTATAGGGCCGATTATCATTCATCACTGACTTGGTGCGATCAAACCAGTGGCTCGGGTATTGGCGGGGAAACATGCCATGAAGCTTCTGTCGCAGCGTCAATCGCCCTTTCAATTTATCAGGGTTCCCTTCCACGGTGATATACATGAAGCTCAAGGCATGAACCAAATCCTGACGAACCCGACCCGGATCCTCTTTTATTTTGGGCCACATATCCTGCGCCCGATCTCGTGTCCCAAGCTCTATTCCATCCGCCAATTTGGCCCCATGCGCCCGGCAATTTTCATAAAGCTCCTTAACCCCGGTCCAGACTGAATTGGCGTAATTGGCCACCACCTTTTCTCGGGGCAGGGTCAGCTCGAAAAAAGGAAAGACGTCATCCGTTCCTCTGGCGGGCGCTGCTTGCCTAATCGCAGCCGCACCCGGCGTCTGTTTCACTAATTCTTGAGCCGCTTTTTTGAAGGCCGGTGCAATACTCTTATAGAGCGGCTTGGGTGCAGAGGAGGTCTTGCGAAAGCGGGTATAGGTTGCCTCATCTGTGATATAGAGCAGGCTCTGCCGCAATGCCGCAGTCCGGCCCGGTTTCAGGGCAAAGGCATAACTGTTGGCGGCAATCGCAGGCACGGCAAATCGGCTTACCGAAGCCCCAGCGCCGCCGGGTAGCAATGCGCCCTTTAAAACTGCATCCGGAAAAAAAAGGTTGGCTGCCGAATCACCTGCAAAAATGGAATAGTCGCAGGTGGCCTGAAGCGGCTTCAATCCGAAAAGATCAGCGGAAAGCCGCTTGACCTGAAGCACATCGCTCCACGGTACGCGGGCCGAGACCACACTCTCGGTTCCGGAAAGCGCCATGCCCTGATCATACCAGATCTGCTTGTTGTACACAAACAGCTGCGTCCCATGTAGCGTGAAATGGCTCCATAATTTGCCGGACACCGGTTTTGAACCGATATTCTTAAGCGCGGTTTCCCGAAGCAGGGCGGGTCCTTTATCCGTGTAAACAAAAGAGAGCTTAACCCTGCTCAGAAGCGCTTCCCCTTTATCCAGTTCAAATTCAGCGGTATACCACATGGCACGCCGGGGATCGCCCAACTTCACCAGACGAACGCTTTTAGGAGCAAAATGAATATTATTCCGGGGGGTCATGAGAGAGGCGATACGATGCCCCCCTTTTTTCTCAACGGCAATCCAAAGCTGGCTTGAGGGGGCATTAACTTCCCGTTTTTCGGAAATATCAAAATGGCCGTCAAGCACTTTGACCTCCATGCCATTCGGAAGTTTTACCATAAAATCAACGGAACCATTGGACATAAAAGTAGCCGTGGCATTTTTCTGTCCATCCACTAATACCGATGGACACCCGCTGGGATGGCCTTCATAAATAACCTCTCCGCACGGCCCGTAACCACCCAGTCGATTGACCCGACTTTCAATGGGCAGGGCCGAAATCCGTTCCGCTTCTTTCAAGAATGATTTCACAACATATCCTTTCGAATTTGGGTCGGGTTACTCACCCCAGGGGATTAGAACTAAAAAGTTAAATGTGTCGTTAAAATATTGATAATTTGTCAGGAAAATCAATAAACAAAAAGACATTGCTTTGTGATCAGGATCACGGCTTTTGATATGGACATTAGTTATATTTTTCTACAAAATCAATAAAAAAGGGATTAGGTTTACAAAAATCACCAAAATAAACTATCTTAAAACCTGCAGAAAACCACCTAATAATAAGGAGAAAACATGGTTAAGTCAATCGCCTTCTCACTCTGTGCAATGCTTTTATTATCGGAAAGTCTCTTTTCACAAATAGGCGGCAGCGTGGACTGGGTCAACCGCGTTGTCAAAGTCAAAGGTATCGGCGCCCCAAATCCCGCCCTGGGCGCTGCAGGTCGTCCTGCAGCCATCCGTGCAGCCAAACAGGTGGCCCTGCGTGATGCGCTGGAGCTCATCAAAGGTATTCCCTTAAACTCCCAGACCACAATCGCCAATTCCATGGTGGAAAGCGATGTTATTAACTCCAGCGTCAGCGGTTTTATGCAGGGCTTTCAGTTTGAAGAAAGCCCTCATTATATGAGCGATGGTACCGTTGAAATTGAAGTAACCGTGCCTATCGACGGCGCCAACGGCCTATCCAACCAGCTCTTCGGCGGTTCAGTGAATCTGGTCGGCGAAAAACCAACCGCCACCTTCTCCGGCTCAGGCAAGGGTGCGGGTTTCTCGGGCCTAATCATTGACGCCACAGGCCTTCAGATTAAACCCGCGTTAATGCCTAAGATTCTGGATGAAAGCGACAAGGAAATCTACGGCAGCGCTTTTGTCACCCGCGAATTCGCAGTCAAATACGGCATGTGCGGTTATGTCAAATCCATTGAGAATGCCAAGAAACAGACCGACCGTATCGGCACCACCCCGTGCATGGTTAAAGCCGTTAAAGCCAGCGGCCCGAACAAAGCCGATCTGGTTCTCTCCAAACAGGATGCGGATCAGGTGCGCAACGCAGCCAACAACATGAAATTCCTCTCCGAATGCCGCGTGATCGTTGTTTTGAATTAATTCTGTTAATACGAGAAAGGAAACAAGATGAAAGTTATAACGATTGTCAAAACACTGCTCCTCGCTCTGCTAAG
>MGVN01000193.1 GCA_001800515.1 Elusimicrobia bacterium RIFOXYB2_FULL_49_7
GAGTTCTGCGCAGACCCGCCAGCAGGTCACCCTCAACGGCTTCGGTTATGTGCTCTTCGGAGAGCTTACCGGTGATAAAACAAAACTCGGCAAGGTGAGCGCGCACGCACTCCTTGCCATCGCGACCGGTGACGACAATACTCTTTCCCTGGAGGATGAGGATGAATCCTTCACCCCGTCCCTCGCGAAACGCTACGACGGAATGGAACGATCAGGCAGAGGTGAATTATTTTCGGCAAGCTCTTTTGATTCCTTTTTTGAGATCCCCGATTCGTACTCAGGCATTGATACGCTCAATGTGGGAGCGACCTTCTCTCCGCTCTACGCCCTCACCTTCGGTGTCGATTATTTCCTCTATTCCGCCTCGCAGGGGCCGCGCGGCGCTCCGCCCGCATCGGGATTTGAACGAATATTTGGCGCGGAATTCACGCTCGGCATCGAACTCGACCTGAGCATCACGTTCGTCCATTCAAAATACCTCGAGACCAAATACTCCTACAATCGCTATACACCGCCGAAGTTCGAGACGTTCTGGCCGGTAAGCGATCCCGCGACCAGGCACTTATTGGAAATCCGTACCAAATTTTAAAAAACAACTCTGCGGAGCATCAATGAAAAAGCTTTCTATTGCCTTCCTGTGGCACCAGCATCAACCCATGTATAAGAATCCTTCAAACGGCATGTATGAACTGCCCTGGGTCCGCCTCCATGCGACCAAGGACTATTACGATACTGTCGCCATTCTTGACGAATTCCCTGCGATACAGGCAACATTTAACATGGTACCGTCCCTCCTGATGCAGCTTTCCGAATATGCCCAGGGCATTGCGCGTGACCGCTACCTTGATCTTACGCTGCAATCCAGCACTAATCTCACCATAGACGATAAAATATTCATTCTGCATAATTTTTTTATGGCGAATTGGGACACGATGATCGACCCCTATCCGCGCTACAAGCAGCTCCTCGATAAACGGGGAAGAAATACCACCGACTCGGAGCTGAAAAGGATACAGTCCTATTTCAAGGCGCAGGATTTTCTTGACCTCCAGGTATGGTTCAACCTCTCCTGGATGGATCCCTATTGGCGGACGAATGATGCACTCATCAAAACCCTGTACGCGAAAGGGCGTGACTTTACCGAAGAAGAAAAACATGCCCTCATAAAAAAACAGCTTGAGATCTGCGGACTCGTCGTGAAGAAGTACCGCGACATGCAGGACCAGGGACGCATCGAGGTTTCCACCACGCCCTTTTACCATCCGATACTCCCGCTCCTTGCTGACACCAACAATGCGCTCGGTTCGACACCGCAGATCACGCTGCCGCAAAAACGTTTTCAGCACCGGGAAGACGCAAAAACGCAGATCATGAAAGCGGTTGAGTACTACACCTCGGCTTTCGGAAGGCCGCCGCGCGGCATGTGGCCATCAGAAGGCTCAGTGGCAGATGATGTCATTCCTCTCTTCCCCGAGGCCGGCATTCAGTGGATAGCGACTGACGAAGCGATCCTCTTTCGCTCCGACCCTTCAAAGCCGAGAAAAAAGCTTTACCAACCCTACCTGCTCGATGTCATGGGCAATAAGGTAAACATCGTATTCCGCGACCATGAACTTTCGGACGCGATAGGATTCGTCTACACGAGATGGAACGCCGAAGCTGCAGTCGCCGATTTCATGAAAAAGATCCATTATATCCAGGAGCTTACTGCGGATCTCCCTTATGATCCGCTCGTCTCGATCATCCTTGACGGGGAAAACTGCTGGGAATATTACGCCAACGACGGCTGGGATTTCCTCCGGCTTCTCTACAAAACCATCAGTGAGACCTCATCGCTCAGGACAACGACCATCAGCGGCTTCCTTGAAAACAATCCGCCTATCGATACCCTACACAAGATCTGGCCGGGTTCATGGATCAACGGGAATTACGGCATCTGGATAGGCCACACTGAAGATAACCTTGCATGGAACTATCTTGCCGATACCCGAAAATTCCTCACCACCTATATCACGGCACACCCTGAAAAAAAAGACAGCCCTGAAGTAAAGGCTGCCTGGGAACAGATCTACATCGCTGAAGGGTCAGACTGGAATTGGTGGTACGGTGATGACCACTCCTCAGGTAATGACCAGATGTTCGATTATCTTTTCCGGCAGAACCTTATCAGCGTTTATGAACTTCTGAAAGAAAAAGCGCCGGACCACCTTTATAAAGCCATCAAAGGCATAATGTGCAAGAGGCCAACCCTTGAGCCGATCGATTTCATATCGCCCACTATTGACGGCCTTGTTTCCAGCTATTTCGAATGGCAGCCTGCCGGTTTCTATCAGGTAGGTCATGCCGGAGGATCGATGCACCAGGTGGCAACTATTGTGAACGCCTTCTATTATGGGTTCGACCTCCAGAACCTCTATTGCAGGGTAGACCTTAACCTTCCCTTAAAATCTGCAGAGATTGCGGACCTCTGCTTTAAGCTCGCCTTTCTGATGCCAAAAGAACGTGATGCTTCTGTCTGCGTGGAGCCGGGGGGGAAAATTAAGGAGTATATCCTTTCCACCCCACAAGGCAAGGAACAATTAACCACAGCAGCTGCCCAGAAAATCCTTGAGTTTGCCATTCCCATAGAAAAACTTTCTCTTCCCGCTGACTGCTCTTCCCTTGAATTCTGCCTGGTAGTCCTGAGGAATAACCTTGAAGTTGAACGCTGGCCATATGCAAGTTCTGTGGTCATACCCAAACCCTCTGAAGATTTTATTCTAAAGAACTGGTCTGTATAACTTTCCGCCATAGCTCCTTTCCACCTTACTTTTTACCCAGCCTTCATTGTGAATCCACAAGTAGTTAAACATTCTCAATTCCATAGATACTGATTTGCTCTTCCATGAGTCATTTTTAAACATTATAAAGGCATTTTCTTGAAATATTGAAGCTGTTCATTAAGTGGATAACTGTGGATAACTTGTGGATAAGGCTTCAATACTTGATATGATCCTTTAATTCTGCATTCAGCTTACTATAGATATTTCTGGCGTAAATGGGCAGGACAATCTACACTCCCTTGGATTTTTAGTTGCCGTTCTCAACAAACACTCTTTACCTCTCCCACATTTAACCCTGTTTTATTCAAAACATCCCTGCTTTTTGACCGTTATTCCAATAGAGCCTTTCCGTTTTACGCAAACTGCAGCAGCACCTATTTCAATATTTTTGCCTCTTTGTTGTACTTCATTTCAATGGCCTCTCGTATTTTTTTGAATAGAAAACAGCTTAAACTACCAAGGAAATGGCAGTAATCGGCATCACAAAAACATGAGAAAACGCCCCTCTCATCCCCTTTTAATTGGTTCCTATAAGCTATATTATGTTACGTTATCATATACGCTACAACTGTTATTCATATGTAAAGCATAACTTCAATTGTGCCTGATTTATTCTAAGAAAATATATATATTTACTATTTACTTAAAGCGCTACTTTAAGTAAATAGTATTAGCAATTACGATTTTTTCATTACGCTAAATTTCTCCCTTAGCTAATTTGTATTTCTGCCACTTATTGGCAATTTTTGGAATTTTTTTTCACAGAAAAATGGAAAGGTATGGCAAGGCAAGTGTCTTAGAAAAGACAATGAAACAGGAATGAGAACTCATAGGCTTTTAGAATATTTTTTTAAGCTCATGCAAAAACCATAAGGCGCAGAGGCCTGTGGATAAGCTGATCATGCAAAATACCACGGTACCGAGACCTGATCCGGAAGGTACCAAACCATTACAAACGGAAAATAAGCCCCTGAAATCGCCAATTTGTGATTATTCCGACGATAAATGGCGAAAAAACCATCAAAAAGAACGCATGCTGTATTAAATCGTACTCAATGAAGCAAGCAATTGACAAAAAACGAGTACGCCATCCGGAGCAACCCCCCACAATTTAAAAAACCATGAAGCACCTCTACCGATCCCGGGCAAGAAGTTCCCTGGACCGCCGCATATCGCAATCTATCACCGCAAAAGCAAAAAAACCACCTAAGATTGGCTATATGAATCTCTTATAAAAACATAAAAGGGGCCTAAAATCGCCAATTTGGAGGTTTATCGACGATAAAAATACGAATATACAAATGATCTCAGGGAAAAACTTCAGGAAAACTGCAAAAAAGGCAAGGAAGACTCAAAAAACGCAGATCCGATCAATGAGACAGGTGCCGGAGCGAGGATTAGATTTCAATAAATTAATTGCAAGGCGGGTAAGGACAAATAGAAAAAGAGTATAAGGCAAATGATGAATGCTTTATACACAAGAACTCTATTGAAAAAAGACAATGAAATACTGGACACGGCGGTGTTCGATTGGACTACCGCCACAACAGGCATTGTAATTGGAAGTGGGAATCAGCAAATAAGGAATCTTCAAAGTATCGTAATTGAAAAGAAATTGAACGACCGCTCGTGGGAAGAGGAAAAACGCGTCCTGTATGTAGCCATGACCAGGGCAAAGGAACGATTAATTCTTACCGGTGCATTGAAGGACGACGATAAATCCTATATGGGATTGATTACAAAAGCCGTGAGGGACGCGGTCGGCATTGAGCTTGGTGATGAAACATTTATGAGCCACAGTCAAACAAAGGAAGACGAAAGATTATCACCCTCCCCAAACCCCTCCCATCAAGGGAGGGGAAATGCAGGAAACCTTCCATCGGGTAAGAAGAATAAAACATACGAGGGAAATAAAACAAGTGCAGAAAAATCCCCTCTCCCTTTGTGGGAGAGGGTCAGGGTGAGGGGTGTTTCAAAAGGAAAATTTCCACTAGGAAATGCGGAAATCTTTGTTGAACATTTCAGATTTGATGAGACACACCGTCCCGCAAAGCCTTCAAAAGAGAAGAAATTGGATGTCGACTGGGCATCATTTGTAGAAACATGGAAGAAGCGAAAAGAAGCAATGGACGCAGCAGCACGGACGGCGCTTTTCACATCTCCATTTGCTATTGCAGATAAAGAGAAAATACCACAAACCACCTTTTCTAAAACCGAGGAAATTGATGAAACTTCGGAAGTGTCCCCTCAATATGCTGCAATAATTGGCACCATCTGCCACCGTGTATTGGAGGAATGGGATTTCCATGGATCTCCCCAAGAGCTTCAAAGGTCAGTCGAGTCTGTCGTAAAATGGGCTACTACCTTTGGAAAAGGCGAGGTTGAATCACCTGCTCAATTTCAAGGAGAAAGTATTTCCATATCCCCTCCTTGCGAAGGAGGGGATGTCGGGGTGGTTATGAAATCGAAAGAAATTCCCCCTCATACAATGCAAACTCAG
>MGVN01000194.1 GCA_001800515.1 Elusimicrobia bacterium RIFOXYB2_FULL_49_7
GGATGTTGCGACATCTTGATTTATCTTAAGACTAGTATGCTTTTCGGCTTTATAAAAAGAATCAGGATAGAAAGATGATAAGTGCGACAAGGAAGTCATAATGCTTCTTCTCTTCATAAATATTCCAGTGCTGATCAACGTGTCTGGATCATACCTTGAGATCATATCCTTCTAGAATCTGATAAGATGGGCCTTCTGGTGTGAGCGTGCTGGAGAATAACAAGAACCTGTAGATGTCAAACTTGAATCCAGGCATCGGCAGGCGAATCGCGTCTTTGAACCGTTGTTCATCTGTGACTTCTTTTATGCGCGCGAGCGTGACATGAGGTATGAACGCGTTAGGTTCAGAAGGCAGCCATTCCGTCGCTGTTTCTATCTTCGTCTGCAATAGTGTCAGCGATGGAATATCTCCTTTAAGGCCTGCCCATAGGATATGCGGGTTCCCTGTAGTCGGGAATGTTCCCATCCTGTCAAGCTCAAGAGTGATCTTCGTGTGATCTATTCGGGAAAGGCTCTCCTTCAATCGTATGCTCTCCTCTTCTGATACATCAGCAAGGAACTTGAGAGTGAGATGGAATCGTTTTGGGAATGTCCCTTGTATGCAATCTTTGAATTCTTTTTGGAAATTCAAGAGTATTCTTTCGACTTTCGGGAACATCTCTATCGCTATGAACATCCTCATAAGTGTGCCTGACGCAGTAGGAAATATAAATTCTTGTTTTTCTGGATAGGAAATTATATATACGCACAAGAGGATTATCTCTCCTGTCAGAGGTGATGACAATCATTGAGCTGAAGAAAGTCTGGCTGAACGGTAAGCTTGTCTCAAGAGATGAGGCAAGAGTGGATATCTTAACGCATGCGCTGCATTATGGCACTGCTGTCTTCGAAGGCATACGTTGCTATCAGACCGCGAAGGGGCCGGCCATCTTCAGGGGAAAGGACCATGTCATCAGATTGTTCCATTCTGAACATATCCTTGGTCGTGAACTGGGTTACACAGAAGATGTTCTGCTCAAGGCCATCAAGGATACTATCAAGGCTAATGGGCTAAAATCTTGTTATATCCGTCCTCTCGCATTTCTTGGCCTTGGAGGGATGGGTCTCAGTCCGAAGAATGTCAGTCTCAATATCGCGATATCATGCTGGGAATGGGGGACATATCTCGGCGAAGAAGGGATGGCGAAGGGGATACGCGCGAAGATCTCATCCTTTCAACGGCATTTCGTGAACGCCGGGATGACGAAGGCTAAGCTTTCCGGAAGCTATTACAATTCAGTCATGGCAAAGGACGAAGCGCTCAAGCTGGGTTTCGATGAAGCCATCATGCTCGACCACGAAGGATTCGTCTCTGAATGCAGTGGAGAGAACCTGTTCTTGATAAGGGATGGGATTCTCTATACTCAGCCTAAAGCCACTATCCTG
>MGVN01000195.1:0-4251 GCA_001800515.1 Elusimicrobia bacterium RIFOXYB2_FULL_49_7
CACCGCGCCTATGGCATCCGCGCCTGCTCGCTGCGCCTCACCAACACCTATGGCCCCCGCCATCAAATGAAGCACCCCCGTCAGGGCATCATCAACTGGTTCGTACGGCAGATGGTTGACGAAGAAAAGATCCGTATATTCGGCGATGGAGAGCAAGTTCGCGACTGCACCTATGTGGATGATGTAGTGGAAGCATTCCTCCTTGCGGGCGCTTCCCCAAAAGCGGACGGAGAGATCTTCAATCTTGGCGGCACTCCGATGAGCTTGAAGCAGTTCGTTGAAACCCTTATTAAAGTTGCCGGCGGCGGGGAATACGAGCTTATCACCTATCCTAATGAGAATAAAAAAATCGAGATCGGTAATTACGTCGCGAATTATGCAAGAATAACAAAAACTCTAGGCTGGGAACCAAAGGTAAGCATCGAAGAAGGCTTGCGCCGCTCCCTGGACTACTACAAGAAGAATAAAGACAATTACTGGAAAAAGGGTGAGATACTATGAAGATAATCCCGAACTGCGACCTCGGCCGCCAGTACAGAAGGATCAAATCTGAGATAGACAAGGCAGTAATTAATACACTCGAAAGCGGCTGGTATGTTCTGGGAAAAAAGGTAGAATCCTTCGAAAAAGAGTGCGCAGCATATTGTTCAGTGAAGTATGCCGTAGGAGTGGGGAACGGGACTGAAGCGATCCATCTCGCGCTTGTTGCGTGCGGCGGGAAACCGGGGGAAGAAGCTATCACTGTGCCGAACACCGCAGTGCCGACCGTTACCGCCATCACTGCTGCAGGCATGTTTCCTTGTTTTATCGATATAGATGCAACATCGTACACATTGTCGCCCGAGGCGCTTAAAGAATTTATCGCAAAGGGAACGACTTACCGCAACGGCAAACTCATCAACAAACGCACACAACGGGTGATCAGTGCCATAGTACCCGTGCATCTCTACGGGCAATGTGCTGACATGTCTCCTCTCCTCCAGATCGCAAAAAAGTACCGTTTGAAAGTTATTGAAGATTGCGCGCAGTCGCACGGCGCTCTCTATAAAAACAAAAAGTGCGGTTCCATGGGAGACGCGGCAGCATTCAGCTTCTATCCCACGAAGAATCTCGGTGGGTTCGGTGACGGAGGCCTTGTCACCACGAACAGCAAGGCGGTCTATGAACAGCTCCTTTTGCTGCGCAACTACGGGCAGAAGGATAAATATATCCATGCAGCGAAAGGGTTCAACAGCCGCCTTGATGAGATACAAGCTGCCATGCTCAGTGTTAAGCTCCGGTATCTGGACAAATGGAACAATGAAAGACGCGCCGCCGCCCACCTCTATTCAAAGCTGCTTGAGGATACGCCAGTCATCCTTCCCCGGGAGAATGAAGGCAGGCATCATGTCTATCACCTCTTTGTCGTGCGCGCTCCCCGAAGGGCAGAGCTGCAGGAGTTCCTGCGCGCCCACGGAGTGATCACCGCCATACATTATCCTATCCCTGTACATCTCCAGGGATCATACAAAGACCTGAAATTAAAACACGGAGCCTTCCCTGTTGCGGAAAAAACATGCAAAGAGATCGTCTCTCTTCCGTTTTTTCCTGGTATAACAAAAAAGGAAATTGAAGAAGTGGCTCGGCTCATCAGAACTTTCTACTCAAAATGAATGAAATCAGACAGATCCTTTGCGTATCTACTACGGGGATGGGCAATGCTATCCTCTATAGCCCCGTCATAAAAGCGCTCGCCGAACGGTATCCAAACGCAGTGATCGATATTCTCGTTGGCAACCGCGCAGCGGAAGAAGCAGTGCGTGGACTGCCCGGGGTGAGGGAAATACTCCTGTTCAGACGCGACGCGTCTCTCACACAGTCACTCTCACTATTCCACTTATTAAAAAAGAAAAAGTACGATCTTTACCTAACGTCCTTCCTCGATAAAAGCCTTAAGGTCGCTCTGCTCGGCTTTCTGCTCAGGATACCGCGAAGGATAGGCTTTGCCTGCGGCTGGTGGAAGGCATTGTATACTGACCATGCCCTCATAAACGAAAAACAGCATGAAGTGGAATATAATCTGGACCTATTAAAGCTCCTCTCCATTTCGTCCGCAGACGACAGGACTGAAGTGGTGATCTCACCCGAGGATACTTCATTTGCCATCCGTTTTCTTGCAGAACTTGGGCGGGACAAAAACAAACCTCTTATCAGCATGCACCCTGGTTCAGGATCTGATATCGGCAAGGGGGTCAAACGCTGGCCGGCTGAGCGCTTCGCTCAGGTAGCGGATATGCTCAGCGCCTACTGTAACGCACAGATACTCATTCTCGGGGGAAAAGAAGAAGAAGGCCTTGCCCGGCAGGTTGCGGCATTCATGTCCGAAAAACCACTTATCGCGACAGGAAAAACCACGGTCAAACAGACCGCTGCGCTGCTCCAGCAATGCAGATTATTTCTCTCCAATGATTCAGGCCTTATGCATCTGGCCGCGGCGCTCAACACGCCCGTTGTGGCAATCTTCGGCCCAACGCTGCACTGGAAGAATTATCCCTGGAAAGTACCCTACAAACTTATGAGAAAAGATGTCGGATGCAATCCCTGTTACTCTTTCAAGACAATACAGTGCAAAGAACCAAAATGCCTTCTCGCTATCACGGTGGATGAAGTGAGCAGGGCTGCGGAAGGACTTCTCAATGGCAGATAATCGCAATTATCAGTGGATTGATCCCGGTATCGTACAACGGCCGGAATACCCTTTTATCGAATCCTGGATCTACGAGGGGGCAAAGGTCATAGATCTCGGATGCGGGAACGGTTCGCTCCTGCGGCTCCTGCAGGAACGGAAACGGATAAAAGAGTATGGTATTGAGCTCTCAGAAAGCGGTGTCACGATCTGTAAGGACCACGGCTTGCACGTCCGCCAGGGAAGGATCGATATTCCGCTCAATGATATCCCTGATCATGCCTATGATTTCTCTATCTGTAATGTTACGCTTCAAATGGTGACCAATCCTGAGATAACGCTCACTGAGATGAAACGCATCTCAAAGTACCAGATCCTCTCATTTCCAAATTTCGCTTTTCTCTCGCAACGACTGGAATTGCTGTTTCTGGGGAGAATGCCGCAACGGCTTCTCTACGGCTATACATGGTACAGCACGGGCCATATCCACCAGCTCTCGATCAAGGACTTTCGCCGGGATACAGCGGCGCTGGGCCTCTCCGTTAAAGAAAGCGTTTTTCTCGTAGGGAAACACCGGATGCCTGCCGCCTTCATGCCAAACCTGCTTGCTACCGAAGCTATCATGCTTCTGGAGAAAAACAGCCATGATTGAAGGACACCATATCATCTGTTTCGGATTTGCCGAATGGGATAATCCCTACCGGACGAACCAGCATCATATCATGGAGCGCCTCTCCAGGAACAACAAAGTGCTCTTCATTGAGTCGCAGGGGCTTCGCAGACCGACAGCGCAGAAGAAAGATATCATCCGCATAGTAAAACGGCTCTTTAAATGGCTGCAGGGAACCCGCGTCATTCATGAAAATCTTCTGGTCTTTGCTCCACTGGTCATCCCCTTCCATAAATACGCAGTAGTGAGGAAATTCAACCGCTGGTTCCTCGCCTATCAGCTCGATGGCATTGTGGCAAGATATGGTTTTTCTCATCCGCTCCTGTGGAGTTATGTGCCAACCGCTGTAGAGTATCTGGGACGTTGGAAGGAAAAAGTAAGCGTGTACCACTGCGTGGACGAACTCTCCGCAAATCCTCTCATCCCGGCGAAAACAGTGCAGGACATGGAAGAACGGTTCCTAAAAAAAGTGGACGTGGTGTTCACCACTGCCCCAGCCCTCTATGAAAGTAAAAAGAAACTGAACGCAAATACCCGATACTTTCCGAACGTCGCAGATTTTGCACATTTCAACAAGGCCTGCTCTCCGGACATCCCACTTGCCAAACGCCTGCGCGCCATAAACTCCCCGCGCCTCGGCTTCATCGGCGCTCTCAGCGGCTACAAACTCGACTTTGCCCTCCTCGCCTCCCTCGCGCAGAAGCATCCTGAATGGGCTCTAGTGCTGATCGGCCCGAAAGGTGAAGGGGAAAAAGCAGCGGATGTGAGCATCCTTGAAAAGGAAAAGAATATCCATTTGCTTGGTGGTGTTCCTGCAGAGCAGCTCCCATCCTATTTAAAAGGCTTCGACGTCTGTCTTCTGCCGAATATCCTTAACGAATACACCAAGAATATGTTCCCCATGAAATTCTTTGAA
>MGVN01000195.1:4297-5462 GCA_001800515.1 Elusimicrobia bacterium RIFOXYB2_FULL_49_7
TCCAGGAATTCGGGGAGTATTGCTCTCTGGCCAAAAACCACGCCGAGTTTGAAGCTTCCCTCCTGAAAGCCCTTGCAGAAGACACTCTGGAAAAACAAAAGCAGCGTGTTGAATTGGCAAAACGTTATACCTGGGAAACACGCCTCGACGAGTTCAGCGAAGTCATAACTGATACCATAAAGAGAAAAACATCCCATGCCTCCTAAAATGCTGGTTATCATCCCCACCTATAATGAACGGGAAAACATCGAACGGCTCATCAATGAGATCATCTCTCTCCCGCAGCAGTTCGATCTCCTTGTAGTAGATGACAACTCCCCTGACGGGACCTCAGCCATCGTAAAAACAATAGCAGAGAAGAATACGCGGGTGCACTTGATCTCGAGGACGGGCAAACTGGGGCTCGGCACTGCGTATATCGCAGGATTCTCCTGGGCATTGGCAAGAGAATACGATTTTGTCTTCTCCATGGACGCTGATTTTTCACACCAGCCGCACTACCTGCCTGAGCTTGCACGTATGCTGCAAAACCATGATCTTGTGATCGGTTCACGCTATGTGCAGGGGGGCGGTATTGAAGGATGGCCTCTCCCAAGGCGCCTGCTGAGCAGAATGGGGAATATATATGCCAGAACCATTGCCGGGCTTCCCATCAGGGATTGCACGAGCGGGTTCATGGCTATAAAAAGGAGCATCCTTGAAGAGTTTGTTTCAAAGAACATCCTTGCTGACGGGTATAGCTTCCTTATTGAACTGAAGAACCTCGCTTTTCGCAGCGGCTATTCCCTGGGAGAACTGCCGATCACCTTTGTTGACAGAAAAGCAGGGGAATCCAAGATATCAAAAAAGATCATATTCGAAGCCCTCGGCCTCGTTATAAAACTCCGCATAAAAAGTCTGTTCGCGCCCAAGATCAGGGGAAATGCGATTTTCAAGGTAATGGACCGCTATGCAGGGATACCTCTTATATGGTTCCTTGGACTTTTCACCGGTCACGGCAAAGCGTTCCCTGAAGAATTCAAATCGATCCTTGTCATCAAGCTCTCTGCCATTGGCGATACCGTTCTTCTTATACCCGCGCTCAGGGCTCTAAGAAAACGATATCCATCAGCCCGTATCACCGCAGTATGCACAGGGATCAATAAAAATATTTTTGAGGCTTGTC
>MGVN01000196.1:0-1212 GCA_001800515.1 Elusimicrobia bacterium RIFOXYB2_FULL_49_7
CCACTTCGCGATGTTGGCCACAGCTTCGCTCGGAATTGTCGTGAAAAAAAAATAAAAGTAAAAAGACCGGGGTTTTACCCGGTCTTTTTAAAAAACTAAAAATTAGAACTCTTAAATCTTCAAAAAATTCCAAATTTTTGAAGCCGCGGTAAAGTTTTCGATAACTTCGCTCATACCAACTTTGTAAACAATAATCGTTTTAACATTGAACTGCGTACCATCGTCGCCTTCAACTTGGTCGCTGGCCGAGGCAATACTGTAAACATTACCCAAATCAATTACCTCGGTCGGGGTGTTTAATTCATTGTTAGACAAAAAGTCCAGCCATTCTGGCGGCAATTGTGTAAGCGGCAAATAACCCAGGTCGCCACCATCGGCGGCCGAGACATCTTCACTGACTTCGATGGCCACGGTGGCAAAATCTTCGTTGTTTTTAAGACGAGCTAAAGCAGCATCGATTTTGGTTCGAGCAGCGGCCTGCAAATCTTCATCGGCGTTAATTGCTTCTTCGACTTGTGAAGCTAGAACTACTGGTTTAACCACATGGCTCATAAACTCTTCTTTTTCCCAACCAAACAAACGTTCAACTTCGGACAAAAAGGCTTCTTCGAAACCGCTTGAGGTATAGGCTTCGGTATAGACTTCGTCAAGTTTTGTTTGATCTAAAGAAATGGCGTAACGATTAGCCAGCTGGCGAATAACTTCCCGATCGATCATGGTTTCGATAATACTGGTATCTAGTTCAGCTTCGGACATTTGTTCTTCTGCGGCCGTTTCGTTGGCTAGATAAAAATTTTCCAAAGCCTGACGTTCTTTGTAAAAATCCTTAAAAGAAATCGGCTGCATGTTAACTACGGCAATCGGATAAGGAACAATCTTGGTAACAACGCCGACAAATTTATCATCGATTGGCAAAATATAAATTGCCGCTGTTAGAGCGGCGACGCAAACCAAAACCAGCAAACCTAAAATCAGGCCGACCAGCAAACGGAACTTTTTATTAACCACGGGCAGAACATTAGACCGAGTTGGCGGAGTTAAAACCGGGTCAACGGACGGAGGTATTTCCATAATATTTGATCATTTCAAATTTATTAGTATCGAAGAAGTAATACCACCATTTTCGAATGTTGGCAATTGAGGATAAGTCAACCGGGTCCTCGGAAGTCAAAAAAACATTAGCTCCGTCTTCGGTTACTGAGGTATTTTTAG
>MGVN01000196.1:1236-5460 GCA_001800515.1 Elusimicrobia bacterium RIFOXYB2_FULL_49_7
CATCGATGCCCATGAGATCCACGACTACGCCGCCTTTGATCTTCTTGGTCACCTTGCCCGAAATGATTTCTCCCTTTTCGAAGATTTCACGAATACGTTCCCATACCTTGGTGAAATCCGCGCGTTGTTTGGACAGAACGAGCTGACCGTTGTTGTCTTCGACCTGTTCGAGGTAAACCTCGATCTCATCCCCTTCCTTGACATCCGCCTGGAGCTTGAATTCGGACAGCGGAACCACGCCTTCGGACTTGAACTTGATGTCCACAAAGGCTTCGTTCTTGCCGACTTTGACCACTCTGCCCTTGACGATCTTCCCTTCCTCGAATTGGTTGATGGAATCGCCGTAGAGTGAAAGCGTCTTCTCGTCGGCCTGCCCCCGCTTGTCCTGGCGTTCGGCCTGAAGGATCTCGTTAAGATCTTCATCTGTCCCCTGGATCAGCTCGGGCTTTTCTGCTTTAGTTTTTGCCATGATATTTTGTCCTGTCTTTTTCCTCTCCGCTCCCGGGACTAACGGCAACGGAGGCCTATTGGTTTATATAAGCAACCCGGACTTGACCTGCTGGACAATCCGGGAAATCTGTTCCTCGATTGAAAGCCCTGTGGTATCAACAACCGCCGCACCCGGCGCCTGCATCAGCGGGCTGATGCTGCGGGTTGAATCCTGACGATCTCGCTCTGAAATATCGTGCATCACCTCTTGCAGGGTCGGGGTTTGTCCCATGCTCTTAAACTCGGCGAGCCGCCGTTCGGCACGCGCCTCAATGGAAGCGGTCAAAAAGAATTTGAAGCGAGCCTCCGGAAAAACCACGGTGCCCACATCTCGTCCTTCCGCCACCACCGAATGCTGCAAAGCCAACGCCTGCTGTTGCTGTACCATCCGTGCTCGCACCTGCGGAACCGTGCAGTAGGCCGCCACGGCACGGGAGACTTCCGGCGTACGGATGGCCTCACTGATGTCGCGCCCGTTCATCAAGATGCGCTGAGAAACATCCGTTTCTCTTAAAAAGGCGATCTCCAGGGTCTTTGAAAGAGCATCAAGCTTTTCCGCATCGGTCGGCGGAAGGCCCTTTTCCATGGCGGCCAAGGTGACCGCCCGGTACATGGCCCCAGTATCCAGATGCAACACATTCAAGGCCTTCGCCACTCCACGGGCAGTGGTGGACTTGCCTGAACCAGCCGGCCCATCGATAGTGACGATGTAATGATTTTTCATAAGGGCAAAGAGGGGTAATATAATAAATATAGCCGTATTAGGAAAGAATAACCTTCTGTATAATGCCCTTATCTAAAAAACATAACCCGTGACCAAGGAAATGGACAACGGGTTAGAGTTCTTCCGCTTAAGGAAAAAAGTTATTTGCTCACGTATTTCTCGATAAAACGGATGGCATCTCCTACATTTTTAACATCCAATGCCTGGTCTTCATCCATTTCAATCTCAAAACCTTCATCATACGCGGCAACCAGCTCCAGAGACTTAAGCGAATCAGCACCCAAATCCTCAACAAAACGCATATTAGCCTGAATCTGGGCCGGATTCTTCTTCAATACCTTGGCCGTGATTTCCTTCACTTTCTGTTCAACTTCTTGAATTGTCATGTTCTGCCTCCAATTAGAGTCTGTGTCGCCAACATCGATGTTCTTACGTTGATGTTGGGCGACTTACAGACTCTTATCCGGTTATGCCGGGTTAAGTTAACGAGATTGTTGTATCGATTGTTTTAAAGCCTCTGCACCTGCGACAAACGCCGCATATTCTTTTTTCATCTTGACCAGGACCTTGTTCGTCTCCTTGTCCCCCCGAACAACTTCAAAGTCCGCTTTTGCATCATCCCCGCTACCGGAAAGCCCAAAACCGATACGCGCGAAATCTTCAAACTCTTTTTCGGCATCCGCAAAAATCATATTGGACATCTTGCGGGTCAGGGTCATCCAGTCGTCAATCATGGCAACCGCCACTTCTTTCGTCAGATTCTCAAGGGCCATCCCCTTTTCCTTCTCAAACAGGCTGCAGGCATAAGCCCATTCCGCTTCCGCATAGGTCGCGTGAATTTTAGACAGCGCCAACTGCACCTCTTCGACCGAACCAAAGCGATCATTCTCCAGGTCGGTTAAAAGAGCATCCGCCGCTTTTTTCGTGCAAAGCAAACCGCACAAATCAACCCACTCGGTTTCTGCAGCTAAAGTCGGTTTAATGGCCTTGAGCGCTTCTCTGAGCGTCAGACCGGATTTAAGTTTTTCTTCCAGCCGAACAAAAACATTCTGATAGGCAAAACGAAGGATGGTCATGGCATAATATTTGGCACTATTCTTCATAAGCAACCGGCTCAAATTAACGCCACCGATATTAACCGACTCCACATCCTTTGGGGTTGATTCATAGAGCGAAAGCAGTTTATCGCGACCACGAACCATTTTTTGGACCGTATAGGGTGAATAGACCGCAGGATTGATGATATCCTTTTTGAGCGGTACCTTGCGCCTATCGCGGGAAGCCCATTTCTCCTGATCACGCACCGTGCCAACGGTCAGCAGATTCATGGCCGGGGTCAGGTAGCTCTTACCGCCGCTCTCGCTGAGATAGGAAAAGGGGAAATCCGGCAGATCCATGTTGGTCATATGTTTACCGATGACCACACAGAAGGGGGCCAGATGGCTTTCAAGGAGCAGATAAGAAAAGGAGCCGGTCTTGCATCCCCGTTCCAGAATGCCCTGATGCACCGGTCCAAGCTTGTACATGTGATTACTGTGATTGGTTCCGGAACCGGCATTATAAAAGGAATAAAGGGCGGCAATGAGTAGAGTGGATTTATGATGGGTAACCGCATAGGGACCCGCGAAAATGGCACACGCTTCACCGTGGAACCCTTCGGCATTAGCGAAAAAGAGGGAATTTTCTGCTGAGAACTGTTTGCCAATACGCGCGCCTTCGCCTACCAGCACCTTGCTCAGCATGGCCTGGGAGGTGACATGTGCACCGGAAAGGATAATAAAGTGTTCGGCTTTGACACCCGAGCCGATGACGGCCGGATCTTCCTGGCAGCTTTCAATGGCGCCATTGGAAAGGGCAAGAGCGCCTTCAATCTTGGCAAAGGGCCCTACCAGCACATTCACAATGGGTCCGCAATGGGCAATGATCGCTCCCTTGCCAACCCGACCGGGCTTGCCCTTCACTAACATGACCTCATTTTGAAGAAGTTTAGAGAGCGCGGCAACCGCCTTGGGGCGATAGCGATAAATGGTCAGAATATAGGCCATCTGACTGGACAGCGAAGTGGCCAGAGGCACTTCGCGGCCACCCGCTTCATTGAGACACTCTACGCCGGTTCCAAGCCCAAAAGAGGTGTCAGCCTGAGCTGTCAGTTCCGCCACATTCAAAACAGCGCATCCGGCTTCCAAGATATAATTGGAAATATGGGAACCCACATTCTGAATCACCACATTGTCCTGAACCACCGTATCAATCAGCAAAGCCTGATGGATGCCGCAGGGATAGTCCACACCGTTTACCTTGAGTGAGCCGCTGTTGTTGCCCAGAACAACCTTGCCGCGAAAACGGGTTGCCGTGACACGCTCAGGCTTAAAACCATCGCAAATACGCACGTTCTTCCAGTCATCTGCCAAACAACCGTTCTTGGTCAGTACGCTGATTTCCTGTTCTGTTAATGCTCTTTCCATGGGGCTGTTGCTCCTTGTTCTTTATCCGGATTTATTTTGAAACCCGGACCACTCCCGGTTTCAGTAATTCCAAGAATGATTTATCATACCCTTGACGGATTTTATCCGCATCCCATTTCCCTGTCTTATCCGCATAGAGACTTTTCATAAAGCGCACCGTATTTTCACAATCATAGCCGGTCACGCAATCTTCCTGGCGGTTGCAAAAGAGGATATCCGGTTCTGTTGGAAAAATCTTGTCCGCAAAATATTGAGCCATAGGCTTGGCTTCAAACCAAAAGGCAACACCGCGACCCAATTTTCCTTCGTGAAGCAAACCGGAAGCGCGCATGGCGTTGATGGCACGCGTACGGCGTTTGTGTTCCGCATAAAAGTCACGATGCAGATTTGGCACCCAGGTCTGGGGAACCATTCGGTTGAAACCGTTGATTTCGACCGCAGCGGTACCGGAAAAAAAATCGGAGAGTGCGGGCAAAAACAGGGTTTCATAAACATGAAAGGTCGTATTAGAGGCCAACGTGTCGCCCACAAAAAGGATGATACCGT
>MGVN01000197.1:0-1064 GCA_001800515.1 Elusimicrobia bacterium RIFOXYB2_FULL_49_7
GATGTGTGGACCTCGATGGGCGCAGAATCCGAGACGGAGAAGCGTAAACGGGTGTTCCGTCCCTATCAGGTCAACAGCTCTCTGCTGCGTAACGCAAAACCCGGCTGCAGTGTCATGCATTGCCTTCCGGCTGTGCGGGGCGAAGAGATAACCGCGGACATCATCGACGGTCCAAACTCCATCGTTTTTGACCAGGCAGAGAACAGGCTGCATATCCAGAAAGCAATCCTTATCTCGCTTCTTACCTCAAAAAAGTAACGTTCGCAAAAGAGCGTCTTTTGCCGTACACTCACCCGAGGGACACGCCGTGATAAAAGACTTCAACGGCATCAAACCGAATATATCTCCTACCGCATATATCTCAGACCAGTCGCTTGTCATAGGAAAAGTGTACCTCGCTTCCGGGGTATCGCTCTGGCCGGGAAGCGTGCTGCGCGGTGATATTGAAGAGATACTGGTCGGCGAAGACACGAACGTGCAGGACGGCGCTGTCATTCACACCAAACATGATTTTCCTACAGTGATCGGCAAAGCGGTGACCATAGGCCATCGTGCAGTCATTCACGGCTGCAGGATAGGGAATAACTGCCTCATCGGCATGGGCGCGGTGATCCTCGACGGCGCGATCATCGAAGATAACTGCCTTATCGGAGCAGGCGCCATCGTTCCCGAAAATATGAAGATCCCTGCAGGAAGTCTTGCGCTCGGAGTTCCCGCAAGGATAAAACGGGCCCTGAACAAGGACGAACTGGCAAAGATAGAAAAAAGCGCTCAGGAATACAGGAAGCTCGCCGTTTCCCACAGGCGTTCGCCATGACTTGTAACTATGCCCCTGATAAGTAAGGGTCCTGTTCTGTCGCCTCTGCAGACGTACAAACTCCTTCTGAAACGCTTCGGCCTGCAGGGGTGGTGGCCGGTAACGCCGCGCGGAGACAGCAGGCCGCGCTATTTTCCCGGACGCTACGGCCGCGCTGCAGAGCAGGAGAAGTTCGAGATCTGCGTGGGTGCGATCCTTACTCAGAATACCGCGTGGACGAATGTGGAAAAGGCTCTTGAGAACCTTC
>MGVN01000197.1:1079-3878 GCA_001800515.1 Elusimicrobia bacterium RIFOXYB2_FULL_49_7
CAGCACAAGCGTTTTCGCCTGCAGCGCTCCTCGCACTCTCTTCAGCGAAGCTTTCAGAACTGATAAGGCCTGCGGGTTATTATAACCAGAAAGCCCGCTACCTTCGGACTTTTGCCGCATTCATCACCGGGGAGTGCGGCGGTTCTCTTGAAAACTTCTTTTGCAGGGACGCTTCTTCGGTCAGGGATGCGCTGCTGTCACTCAAAGGGATAGGCCCGGAAACCGCGGATTCGATGGCGCTGTACGCAGGGAATAAGAGGGTATTTGTAGTTGATGCATATACGATCAGGATAGGAAGGCGGCTCGGTTGGCTCTCCGCGTCTCCCTACCAAGAGGTTCAGTCGTATTTACAGGGAAGCCTTCCTGGTAATACCGTGTTATATAACGAATTTCATGCTTTACTTGTTGCTCTGGCAAAACATCATTGCAAAACAAAGCCTGTGTGTGCCGGCTGCCCGCTCGAAAACAAGTGCCGGTGCGATCCTGACCATGCAAAAAAGAGATAAAAGGATTTTATGGAGTACCTGCAGTTATTCATAACCGCCTCCACCGACAAAGAAGCGGATATTATTACTGATGCGCTCATGGAGAAAAAGCTTGTTGCCTGCGTCAACCGCGTGCCGCAGGTGCTCTCTACCTATTGGTGGCGGGGCAAAAGAGAAACTGCAACGGAAGTGTTTTTAATGGCAAAGAGCAGAAAAGACCTGCTCGACAGTATCATCGCCGCTATAAAAGAAGTGCATTCGTATGAAGTGCCGGAAATTGTGGCGCTTCCTGTCATCGGAGGGAACAAAGAGTATCTGCGCTGGATTGATCAATCATTGGATGAAGGAAAGGAATAATCATGGCAAAGAATGCAGTGTGGTTTTTAGCGATTATCGTTGTCGGCGCGCTCCTTGGTTCGTTCCTTGGGAAATTTATCGTCATCGTCGCTCCGGAAGGATCAATAAAGGACTTATTTGCGACCGATATCTCCGCAGGGCTTTCTCCCGCCACTCTTGATCTCCGTGTGATAGAACTGACGTTCGGGTGTCTGCTGCGGTTGAATATTACGGCAGTGCTTGGCATTGTCATAGCCGCGCTCCTCTTTAAGAAAGTGATGAAATAGTTCGATGAACTCAAAGAAAACGTTCCCTCTTATCCTTGCTTCCGCATCACCCAGGCGTATAGAACTGCTGCATGCCTGCGGCCTTGAGTTTCGCGTGCTGCCAAGCGATGTGCCCGAAGACACTGCTTTGGTCAGGCCTGCTGCTATCGTGAAGCAATTGGCGCTGCGCAAGGCGGAGACGGTAGCGGCAAAGCATCCGCAGGGGATCGTGATCGGCGCTGATACGATCGTGGTATTCAACGGCGAGATTATCGGGAAGCCTGTTCATCAGAAAGACGCGGTGAAAATACTGCGGAAACTTGCCGGCACCCGCCACAGGGTGTACAGCGGGATAGCGGTCGTACACATGGCAACAGGGCGAACCGTAGTGGAGTACGAAGCGAGTACGGTAAAGATGAGGAAAATGTCGTTAAAGGAAATAAGCGATGTCTCGCACAAGCACCTCGATAAGGCGGGAGCCTACGCGGTGCAGGAAAAGGATGACGCTTTTGTGGAACGGATAGAAGGTGATTATTTTAACGTGGTAGGTTTGCCGCTCGTGCGGCTCAGAAGAATATTGCGGAAATTCGGCGTAGATCTTTCCCGGTGCCCCCAGGAATCCCTCAAGAAAAAGTATTAACCTCTTCCCTGTTGTTCGATCTCATTAAGGAATACTTCTATTTTCACCGTCTGGTTGAGCTGCTTGAACCATTCGTTGAATACCATCATCACTTTTTCCTGGCGAAGCTTGTCGGAAAACTCCGTTTTGTTTTTTTCAAAATCCTTCATGTTGCCGCGGTTGGCGCGGGCATACTCAAGGCGAAGCTCTGCTTCGCTGATCCGTACGCCTGAAGCGATCAGGTGGCGTAGTTTGTAGATCGCTATCTGTTTGCGGCGTGAATCTTCGAATTCCTGCGGCGTGGTGCGCAGTACCTGGTAGAGAACCTGGAAATACGCGCCCTGGTCGAATCTTCCGTCCTTCTGGAAGGCGGGATAATTCTGTATGTCCATCGCGAGTTCTTTGTCGGGGACGGAGATGCCGTATTTCAGAGCTTCCTGCCAGAACACTTCTTCCTGAATGAGGTCCTGCAGTACTTCCTGTTTTTTCTGCTGTATCATTTCTTCGCTCATAGTACCCTGCTGCTCTTTTGAGGCGTTTTCCACAGCCCTGTTAAGAAGCACGGCAAACCTGCGATAAGAGATCTCTTTTCCGTTGACCTCTGCGACTGCGTCGGTAGCGGTCTTTTTTCCGAATAAGTAGCTGCCGAAACCTACGAAAGCCCCGGCAAGAAAACCGATAATGGTAATAAGAAATATTACCTTCATGTGTTTGCGTAGAAAATTCATAATGATTAAGCTCCTGAAAAATCAGTAAGTTCCTGTTGAAATATGATACATAAATTGCGTAAAAAAATCAAATTTAATATAATGGGGTCGCAGTTGAAGAGGGGAAGGGGGGAACTCCGGAAGGCTTGACCGTAATGCGACAAAGAACTCTTATCGTCATCTCTGCGCTGCTCTTTGCAGGCTGGCATCACGCATTGCACGCACAGCCTCAGCGGAGGTCATATGCGACACTTTCTGAAAAGGCCAGGGTAGCAATGGTCGTGCGCGCACTTGAAACAAAGAGTAGAGCTGCGGGCAGTCTGGACGCATTCGGAAGAGCGACGATGAGCGAGGGGAAAGTGATCCTGGACCTGGGGGAAGGCGCA
>MGVN01000197.1:3912-6533 GCA_001800515.1 Elusimicrobia bacterium RIFOXYB2_FULL_49_7
ACTGGAAAGTCAGGTACTGGATCGCCGATATGCTCGGTTATCTTGACAACAGCGATGCCGGGCGCCCGCTGCTTCGGATGCTCGAAAAAGAAGGCGAACACCCTTTGGTAAAACAGCAGGCATTGAGGTCTATGAAACGCCTGCGCCTGCCCCTACCAAAAAAATTCGCGGCTCTTGAACAAAAGGCCGCGAATCTTAAGTAAAGAGTAGTGCTGTACACCTATCTCCGTTTTGTCACCGTTTCCATATCCATTTCTATCACTTTATTCTTTTCTGTCGACATCACGCAGTTTCCTTCAAATGTCGCGCTCTCGCCAATGGTCAGCAGCGCTGAATGGATATCTCCGTAGAGCTGGGCTTTAGGGAGTACTTCAAGGCTGTGCGACGCGGTAATGTTTCCGGTCACTTTACCGCCGAGAATGACGATCCGCGCATTGACGTCGCCCTGCACCTGGCCTTTCTCTCCGATGATGACGCCGTTCGCCTCGGCGATCTCGCCTTCAAGCCTGCCGTCGATACGGATGGAATTTTTGGTGCGGATCGTTCCCTGAAAGACGCTGTCCTGCCCGATAACCGTTTCCAAAGCTCCCATGTCATTGTCTTTCTTTTTGGTGAACATAGTTACCTCTCTTTTGGTGGTCTCACTGCTGACTTGCGTAGGGCAGGTTCTGGGTGTACTCTTTGAGGCTTCTTTTCATAAAGCGAAGTGGATTAACGGGATTGTTCTTATATTGCACTTCATAGTGAAGATGGGGGCCGGTCGAGGTGCCGCTGTCTCCGACAAGCCCTATTACCTGGCCGCGCTGAATGCGTTCACCGGGGGAGACAAGTATCTTATGGAGATGGCCGTAATAGGTCTGGTAGCCGTGCCCATGGTTGATGATGATGAGTCGCCCGTAACCCGGCTGCCATTCTGCGAGGTGTACCTTGCCGAAGGCGGTGGCATGCACCGGAGTTTTAAGCGGATTTGCGATATCGAGACCGGAATGGAATTCATTTCTATGAAAAATCGGGTGGAGGCGGAAGCCGAAGGCGGAGGTGATGCGGCCGACAAGAGGCTCGCAATTGGGCATTGCGCGGTGAAGGGTCCGCTGGTCATCAACGTACTGCATGATCTCCCGGCAGCTTGCCAGCTGGCGTTTGGTTTCCTCCTGGAGGGCCGAAGTTTGCCGGTGGATGTCCTGATGCGACATATCATAGAGCTTGCCTGAAAGCTGGAGGGAAAGGTCGTGTATTTCAGCCGGAGTGGGGCCGCCGCGTCCTTCATCCTCGACAATTGCCTTTTTTGATTTCAGTTCGAGCAGCGCTCTCAATTGGGCATCGTTTTCCTTGACATTCTCGAGCATTTCCTGCGATTTGCGTACCTGCTGCGCGAAAAATACCATTTTGAGCTTCATGAGCTGATTGTCAGCGCTTATTCTCCAGTAATCGATCTGCTGGCTGCCGATATACCCGGCCCATATGGTAAGGAACGTCCAGAGCCCGACCAGGGACAGCAGGAAAGAGAGGGAAACGCTGATTCGCAGGGGTTTGAGCGTATTATGGGGGATGAACATGACGGTAAGGTGTCTTCGTAGTTCGCGTTTAATGACGCCTAGTATTCTCATAAATGCGCTCTCATGGGGGTAAAAGAGAATGAAAAAAGAACTTCCTGACAGTACATTACTTTATAACAGAAATCATAGGCGATGTCAAGGTATTTCTGAGATGGCCCGGAGCGTGCCGAAAAGTTGCCTTTTCTGTTGAAAAGTTAATCGAATTTTGGTAAGATGAGATGCCCCGCAAAATTACTTGAAAAGGTATCCCTATGAACACAGAGAACGAGAAGAACGCAGAGATCCCCAAGGTATACGAACCGCAGAAGGTGGAAGAGAAATGGTGCGCCTTCTGGCTGGAAAATAGAGAGTTTTCCTCCCATGTCAAAGAGGGGAGCAAGCCGTTTACCATCGTTATCCCTCCGCCCAATGTCACCGGAGTGCTTCATATGGGTCATGCCCTTAATGATACCCTTCAGGATATCACCATACGTTTTCGCAAAATGCAGGGATATAACACGCTGTGGGTGCCCGGTACGGATCATGGGGGCATTGCCACGCAGAACGTGGTGGAGAAGCTGCTCCTTGCCGACGGCAAGAACAGGCACGAGCTGGGCAGGGAAAAATTTCTCGAGAAGATGTGGCAGTGGCGCAAGGATTCGGGGGATACGATACTTTCGCAGCTCAAACGGCTCGGCTGCTCTCTGGACTGGGACAGGACACGTTTTACCATGGATGATGTCTATGCAAAAGCGGTGATGGCCGCATTCGTCGAACTTTATAACAGGGGGCTTATTTACCGCGGTAAACGCCTCGTGAACTGGTGCCCCCGCTGCCAGACAGCGCTTGCTGATATAGAAGTTGAGCATGAAGAAGAGGTCGGCAAACTCTGGCATATCAAGTACCCCTTGAAAAATGCAACGGCGAACCGCGATCATCTGGTGGTTGCCACTACCAGGCCTGAAACCATGCTTGGGGACACTGCCGTTGCCGTGCATCCTGAAGATGAGCGCTACAAGGATATCATCGGCGCCACCCTCGTGCTGCCGCTTCTTGGCAGGGAGATCCCCATCGTAGCGGACGAGG
>MGVN01000198.1:0-1565 GCA_001800515.1 Elusimicrobia bacterium RIFOXYB2_FULL_49_7
AGCCCGCGCACTCGTCACAAACCCGGACATTGTGCTTGCGGACGAGCCTACGGCAAACCTCGACTCGGTTACCGGCGCATCTATACTTGAGCTTATGAAAGAGATGAACCGCGTCGAAAAAACAACGTTCATCTTCTCCACGCACGACGCAAACGTGCTGCAATACGCAAAAAGAATCGTAAAAATCAAAGACGGCATGACGGTGAATAATTAACGGCCGTCAGGCACATCATCAATGACACCGGGATTTAATGTAGCCGCAGAGCTTGCTCTGCCTGAAGTTACTTTACGTCAAAGACAAACGGAACGTCAAAGGCAAACTAAAGCAGAGCAAGCTCTGCGGCTACAAAGACGAGGCAAAAAGCAAAGATGAAACTCATACTTGTTATTGCATGGCGGAATATACTGCGGCATAAAAGCAAGTCGCTTATCATAGGCTTTATTCTTTTTCTGGGCGCACTGTTGATGACGCTTGGAAACGGCGTTATTTCCGGCATGGACAGGGGTATCAGCAGGAATATCGTCAACGGCTTCCTCGGCGACATAGTTATAATTTCCGAAAAACAGAAAACCGACAACATCCTGCTTAACATGATGGGCACGTCCATCGAACCCATATATAACTACAAGCAGATAAAGCAGGTGCTGCAATCACAAACTTACCTTGACAGTTTTCTGCCGGCGGGCAAGAACCTTGCGTTGGCGCTTACGTCCGAAAGCAACCAGAACCCGGGGTTCGCTTTCATGTTGGGCGTTGATTTCGAGGCGTACAGAAAAATGTTTCCGGACGCTTTTACAGCTCTTGAAGGCGGGTTTCTTGAACCGGGCAAACGCGGCATACTCGTGCCTGTCAGCGCCCGGAACGAATTTTTCGATTATACCAACATATGGCTTATCCCCGAGCATGGCGCGCTGGTAAAGGAAAACCTCCCCGCCGAAACCAGAGAAGACCCGTATTCCATATTTATTGACTCCGCCATCGTGCTGATGGGTATGAACGAGTCGAACTCATCGACCGACCTGCGCTTCCCCGTGAAAGGCATTATCAAGTACCGCGCGCTTAACACCATATTCGGCCATTTCAGCATTACCGACATAGAATCCTACCGTGAATGCCTGGGATATTTTTCGGCATCCGGCAAATCGCTGGATGTCCCGAAGGAAGAACAGAAACTGCTTTCGATGGAATCGGGCGACCTCGACGCGCTTTTTTCCGAAGATACGCTTGTCGTGTCAAATGAACGCGCCCGCACGCGAAACCCCTCGGGTACGGCGCAAAAAATCATAGCCGCGCCGGCGGCGGACATAGAGGACGGCGCATATAACCTGGTGTTCGTAAAATTAAACGGTCAAGTTTCGGAAAAACGCGCGCTTGCCCGGCTGAACAAGGCGCTTGGCGATGCACGCTCGGGCGTACGCGCCGTAACGTGGAAAAAGGCATCCGGCCCCATCGGCGGCATGGCCTCGTTAATCAAGGGGGCGCTGTTCATATTCGTCATGCTGCTATTCGTGGTTGCGATTATCATCATTATAAATACGTTAACCATGTCCGCGCTTGAGCGCAC
>MGVN01000198.1:1676-6909 GCA_001800515.1 Elusimicrobia bacterium RIFOXYB2_FULL_49_7
CGGCGGCGACGTTTTCAGCCCCGTGCTGAACGCCGCGGACATACTCACGACGCTTATACAACTAGGCATAGTAACGCTGTGCGCGGCTCTCTACCCCATGCTCGTGGCAAGAAATATAACGCCGCTGGAAGCGATCGCAAGGGACTGAATGAACAACTATCTTATTTCCATAAGCATCCGCAACCTGGCGCGCCAGAAGCGCAGGAATTTTTTCCTCGGGCTTGCCATAGCCATCGGCATGATGATACTGGTGATATCGAACGGATTTACCAACGGCATCTCGGACGTAATGTTTAACCGGATCATGCGCTGGGTTACGGGACATGTTACCATAAGCTTCAACGAGAAGGGCAACATCAGGCGCGAGGTATGCCGCGACAGGGATCGCATGATTTCGGTTATCAGGCAATCCGACGGAGAAACAATCCTGGACATAGACGAATCCATCGGCACGTTCGCAAAAGCTATAGGTAATGGCAGCGCGGACAATATCATACTCGTGGCCGTGGACCTGTCCAAATCGGTTGACGCCAAAAAGATCAAAGAGACGGAAGAATCGTTTAAGATGGTGGAAGGTTCTTTTTACGATTTACGGCGCACCGACATAGAAAACGCCGCCATACTTTCCGAAGAAAAAGCGCGCTACCTGAACGTTAAAACAAACGACGTCATCCGCATTCGTTTCCGTAACATTTACGGCCAGGACCAGGCAGCCCGCCTGACGGTCGTCGGCATAATGAAAAACAGCAACATATTCATGCAGCCGGTTGTTTTTTCGGAAATGGCAAACGTAAGGCATGTAATGGGTTTCAGGCCGTGGGAAACGGGAAACATAAATGTAGTACTGAAAAACCCGAAGAAAGACGCCGTGGCGCTGGCCAACAGGATTCACGAAAAGCTCGCCCCCGGGCGCGCCGTCATCAGCGGGACGCTCAATCATGCCGGTAAAAGCGACCCGGTTGCAGTGGCCGGCTATCGCTCCGACGTTGAGTCGCTGGCGAAGGTTGCCGCCATTTTGAAACCGGCCGGCGGAGCGGAAGTAAAAAAGGACGGCGCCTTTGTAAGCGCGAAACTCGCAAAACGCATGGGCATAAATACGGGAAGCAGGGTACTGGTAAGCTACCCGAATAAATTTGACGATAATTCGTCGGTTTTCCCCATGAACATCACCGGCATCTTTAACGGCGACATAAATGATAATCTTATCATTGTAAATGAAACAGATTTTTACAACGCCTACTACGACAACCTTCCGCGCCTGCCGGACGGAAACGCCGCCACGGAATTTTCGCCTGCCGAAACGCACCCCTTAAGCCCGTTGCTTACGACGGAATGGGTGCTCCTCAAGCGCACCGCGAACACCGACGAGTTAAAGAAAAAATACCAGGACATGGGAAAACAGAAATGGAAGGCGACGCTCGTTGACGTGCGCACCATGTACGAAAGCGCAAGCGACATATTAAAGCTTGAGGGTGTGCTCAATATCATCACGTTCTCGGCGGTACTTGTGCTTTTTTTCATCATTCTTATAGGAGTCATCAACACGCTGCGCATGACAATCAGGGAACGCACCCGCGAGATAGGCACGATACGCGCCATAGGTATGCAGAAAAGCGACGTGCGCGCCATATTCATACTCGAATCGTTTTTCTTAACCCTTATTTCCTGCCTTACCGGCATAGCCCTTGCGTTTATCGTCATGCGGCTGCTGTCGCTTATCCCGCTGGAAATGCAGGACAATCCCATGGGCATGCTGCTGATACAGAATCGTCTGCATTTCGTGCCGTCGTTCGCCGGCATAGTTTTCAACCTTTTGCTGATACTGTGCCTTGCGGTAGTTACCGCATATTTCCCCGCGCGGCGCGCCGCCGATTTTTCGCCGGCAAACGCCCTGAGGCATTATGAATAGAGGACTTATGAAATATTTATTAACCATGCTTGCATGTGCCGTATTTTCCGCTCCGCTGGCCGCCGAAAGCAGGGTAACGGCGATACTTAAATCCATCGAAGACCAGATGAAGATGAAAACCGACATCAAGGCAAACGTTACCCTCACCCAGCAGAAAGTTGAACAGGGAACTAAACTTATAGAGATGGTTTACTTCCGCCGCGACAGCGACGATTCGTTCCTTATCGTCATGCAATCACCTGAAAATGAAAAAGGCAACGGCTACCTGAGAGCCGGCGAAAACTTCTGGATGTACCGCAAAAACACGCGCACGTTCCAGCACATCAACCGCGACGAGAGCATCGGCGGCTCCGACGCAAAAGGCGATGATTTCGAACAGCGCAACCTCACCGAGCTTTATGCCCCGGCTCTCGATTCGCAAGGGGTGGAAATAATATCCGACGAGATGCTGGGCAAGGTGCCGGTATACAGGCTTGAAATAAAAGCCATCGTCAACGACGTGGACTACCCACGTAAAATTTACTGGGTGCGGCGCGACAACAACCTTATACTGAAAGAAGAATCCTATGCGCTCTCCGGCACGCTTATGCAGACCGTTTACTTCGTAAAATACACTGTTGTTGACGGGCGCTACGTTGCCGTGAAACACATATATATTGACGAATTCGAAAAAGGCAATAAAACCATAGTAGACATCTCGAACATCCTGACCAGCAAACTCGACAGCTCCATCTTCACCAAGGCTTATCTTGAAAATTTGAGCAAATAACCGTATTTTTTGCAGTTGTAATGCAGAATTACCTTGAAATTTTGCATTTTGAGTGCTATAATTACAGCATAATGAGCTTATTTCCAAGAAATATATCCCCCATCCTGATAAAGAAACTGGAACAGGAAAGAATAATCACAGTTACCGGAGCGCGCCAGACAGGGAAAACCACACTGTGCGATTCCATTGTACCTCAATTTTCACACCTGCCGCATACCTATATTTCATTTGACGACCCGGACGAAAGACTGCGATTCAGCCAGGCGCCCGTTATGCTCCTTGAAAAAATATCAACACCTCTTGTAATTCTTGACGAGGTACAGAAAGCGCCCTTCATTTTCGACCCGCTAAAACACGTGGTAGACAACGTGGCAAGAAAAAAACAAATACGGCCACCCGTCTTTCTTGTTACCGGCTCCTCCCAGCTACGCCTTATGCCTAAAATAAAGGAAACGCTCGCAGGCAGGGTTTCATTGCTGGAAGTATGGCCCTTTTCACTTTCTGAAATGAACGGCACCGGCGGCATCCCCGTATCGCTTACCGAATTATGGGAAAAACCTTCACGGGAAACCATGGAAAACTTTAAAGAATATTCCCTCGCCGTAACCCCGGACGCGAAAAGAAAGAAAGTAAGCACAAGGGACGAACACCAGAAGTGGGGCGGTTATCCTTCGGTCATACTGAGGAAAGAGGAAACTGAAAAAATAAGCTGGCTCAAAGACTACCGTAAAACCTACACTGAACGGGATGTTTCGGATGCCGGCGACATAAGGAACATAGATGATTTTGCGCTGGCGCAGAAAATACTGGCATCGCGTGCGGCACAAATTTTGTCTTACAGCGAAGTCGCCCGGGAACTCGGAATAAGTTTGAATACAGTCAAAAGATACGTAACGCTGCTCGGCATAACCTTTCAAACAGTTACGGTTCATCCTTATCACGGCAACATCGGCAAACGGTACGTCAAGAGCCCGAAACTGTTTTTTTCAGACGTAGGATTACTGAAAGCCACGCTTGGCAACCCCGCACTTGAAAGCGGCAATATCTATGAAAACTGGGTGTTCACCGAACTCATGAAATGGAAACAACTCCAGCCGATTGAACCGGAACTTTTCTTCTATCGAACCGCATCCGGCACGGAAATAGATTTTATCCTGAGCGCGGGCGATAAATTATTGCCCATCGAGGTAAAATCCTCACGCAGAGCGGATTACAGCGACGGAAAATCAATTGAAAATTTTATGAACGAAGAAAAAAATGCGCCCGCCGGCATTGTAATCTACCGGGGAGATGAAATAGTTCAAATAAGAAAAAATATCTGGGCAATCCCCGACTGGCTGATTTTTAACCCCGGGGACAGGTGATATATGAAAAAAATTATAACATTGTTTATTTTGCTTTACATGGCGCCGTATGTTTTTGCAGGCGATGCGGTTGACGAGAACGAATTGTTCGGCGACCCCGGGGCCGGCATCGAAACGCAGCAGCAGGCGACAACAACAGGCTACGAGGCTCAAAAAACCACACGGCTCTCGGGAGAGATTACCAGCGCCGTCATTCATTCCGAAGTAAACGCGTCCACCTCAAGCCAGCTCGCGGCATACGTGCTGGGCAACCTTTTTCTGGATGTGCGCCTTAAAAACGACATCAAAGCCATGGTCAACCTCGAGGCAAGTTATGTAGGCTCAAGCAAAACTACGCTTGTCAACATCCGCGAATTTTTCTTCGATTTCAACATAAAGCGAAAAGCGTATTTCCGCACGGGCAAGCAGGTACTGCAATGGGGGCGCTGCTATTTCTGGAACCCGACCGACCTGTTAAACGTAGAGAAAAAGAGCTTCGTCCAGAAAATCGGATACCGCGAAGGCGCATACGGCATAAAGGCTCACATACCATTCGGCACGCGATACAACATTTACGGCTTTATTGATACAGGCAACGCGGAAGAAAGCCGCGACGCGGCGCTGGCCGGTAAATTTGAATTTCTTGCAGGAAATACGGAGATGGCATTTGCCGGCTGGGGCAAACGGGGCTTTCCCGCGGCGCTGGGCTATGACGTTTCAACCCGCGTTCTCGGCATAGATACGCTGGCCGAGGTAAGCGCATCCCCGGGCGACATAAACCCGAAAATGCGCGAGGAGGGCGGAGCTCTTTACCTGCACCGCTCCGGCGAGTGGACGTCGAAGGCGGCGGTAAGCCTTAGCAGATTCTTCGACATGGGCGATATAAACGACCGCTTTTCAATAGTCAGTGAATTTTTTTACAACCAGGCTGGATATGACGGCGACCCCTTCAACGACCCCACGACATACACTTTCGCGCAACCTGCGATAATAACCGCCGCCGGCGGAACGCTTTTAGTAAATAACGGAACGAAAAAGGATTTTCTTCTCTACAACAATCTTTATGAACCGCACTACTTCTCCAAATACTACTCCGCCCTGTTTGCAAGCGTCCGGCGTTTTATAATCACGGACATGACGCTTAACGTCAACTACATAAGAAACCTGTCCGATGGCTCCGGCATAATATCGGCCGGCGTCCAGTACAAGGAC
>MGVN01000199.1:0-666 GCA_001800515.1 Elusimicrobia bacterium RIFOXYB2_FULL_49_7
AAGGTGGAAAGCCCCTGCTCAGAACGTGCCCGATTTCCTGCACGGGAGAGCCTCTGAGAGTTTAAATGAAAACTCGTTTAAGATGGGCGTCACTCCAGCTGATATGAATACCGTGTTCCCGGAGTTCATAACCGGGACACTGACTGCGGCATTTAACTCGTGGAAAGGGGAGTACCCCCTCTTTGTTTCAGGCCACGCGATACTGATTGGCGCTGAAACAAGGACTTCCTGTCCTGTACGGGTTACGCGCAACGAAGCTTATGAATCAGTGAACATGAAGAACCTTTATCCCATAGGCGAAGGCGCGGGCTACGCTGGCGGTATTACCAGTTCAGCGGCTGATGCAATAAAGGCGGTTGATTGCAGCCTGTCGGCAAGTGAAAGCGGGCGGTAACTGCCCGGATTGACAGCGCGCTCTATATTTGAAAGAATTTAAGAAGAAATCAGGGGGAGCTGTGGGGGATATTCTTAAAGTTTTATCTCGTCACATAATTCGGCATATCATCGCTCCTGATGATATGCTTTTTTGTTTTGCCTGATTGATCGGAAGGACCGCATGAACCGACACAGCCACGAGCACAGTGAAACGGAAAAAAAGAGTACGGCCGGGCACAAGGAGCATGGCGGCCATCGTTCTATGACCGCGGATTTTCGCAGAAGGTTTTT
>MGVN01000199.1:684-1534 GCA_001800515.1 Elusimicrobia bacterium RIFOXYB2_FULL_49_7
CCTGCCGATACTGCTTCTTTCTCCCATGATACAGCAATTCCTGGGCCTTGAAAGCATCGGCAGGTTCAGAGGAAGCTTGTTCCTTCTTTTTGTTCTGTCTACGATCGTGTATTTTTACGGGGGCTATCCCTTTCTCCGGGGATCGGTGCAGGAAATAGCACGCGCAGTCCCCGGAATGATGACGCTGGTATCCGTAGCCATTACTGCGGCGTACATCTATAGCAGTTTTGTCGTATTCGGTTTCAGGGGAACCACGTTTTTTTGGGAGTTCGCCACGCTTGTGGATATTATGCTCCTGGGGCACTGGCTTGAAATGAGATCGATCATGGGCGCTTCGCGCGCGTTGGAAGAACTGGCAAGGTTGATGCCCGCGGAAGCTCATATGGTAATGCCAAACGGCATGGTTCACGACATAGCTCTCGAGAAATTAAAATCAGGCGACAGGGTGCTGGTGAAACCCGGAGAGAAGATACCGGCTGATGGGGAAATAGTGGAAGGGGAGACATCGGTGAATGAATCCATGCTGACCGGGGAATCGAAGCCGTCGGATAAAAAGCAAGGCGATACGGTCATCGGCGGGTCGCTCAACGGTGAAGGTTCTGTAACGCTTGAGATAAAGAAAACAGGAAAAGACTCGTTTCTTTCACAGGTGATCGAGCTTGTCAGGCAGGCGCAGGAGAGCAAATCAAGGACCCAGAACCTGGCAAACCGGGCGGCTATGTGGCTTACGGTCATAGCCATCGGCGCCGGTATTGTCACGCTGGCAGTCTGGCTCGGTGTGTTTCGCAAAGATCTGGCGTTCGCCGTAGAACGGACAGTGACCGTAATGGTCATCGCCTGCCCGCACGCG
>MGVN01000199.1:1545-5436 GCA_001800515.1 Elusimicrobia bacterium RIFOXYB2_FULL_49_7
AGTGCCGCTGGTAGTGGCCATATCCACATCGCTCGCGGCATCGAATGGTTTTCTTATCCGTAACAGGGCTGCATTCGAACGTTCCCGCAAAGTGCAGGCAGTAGTGTTCGATAAGACGGGAACACTGACAGAGGGTAAGTTCGGGGTTACCGATATGGTGGTTTTTGATGCCGCAATGAAAAGTGAAGATATAGCCCGTTTTGCCGCATCAGTTGAGGCGCGGTCTGAACACCCGATAGCGAAAGCGATCGCTGCTTCTGTAAAGGATACAATGCCTGTCGAAGGTTTTAGGGCTATTCCGGGGAAAGGCGCTCAGGGTATTGTACAGGGCAAAACCGTGAAGATCGTGAGTCCCGGGTATTTGAGAGAACATAATATCAGCTTTGACGACAAGAAGGTAGAACAGTTATCCATGCAGGGAAAAACAGTGGTCCTGGTGCTTGTGGACGAAAAACCACGGGGCGCTCTCGCCCTTGCGGATATGATACGGCCTGAATCAAAAAGAGCCGTGACGCTGCTTAAAGAAAAAGGCATCAAATGCATGATGCTGACCGGCGATAACAGGCGCGTGGCCGAGTGGGTTGCAAAAGAGCTGGGGCTTGATGATTTTTTCGCGGAGGTGCTGCCGGATAAAAAGGCGGAAAAGATCAGGGAAGTGCAGGCGCGGGGGCTTGTCGTCGCAATGGTGGGAGACGGTATCAACGATGCTCCGGCCCTGGCGCAGGCGGACACAGGCATTGCAATAGGCGCAGGTACTGACGTTGCCGTAGAGGCTGCCGATGTCGTGCTCGTAAGAAGCAACCCGGCGGACGCCGTGGTGATCGTTACGCTTTCAAAGGCTACTTATCGAAAAATGATACAGAATCTCGCGTGGGCTACGGGATACAATGTCTTTGCCATTCCGCTTGCAGCCGGCATCCTGTACAATGCAGGTATTCTTTTAAGCCCTGCAATGGGAGCTGTTTTAATGTCGGTGAGCACTATCATCGTGGCCTTTAATGCAGGCTCACTCACTTTGACAAGCAAAGGGGAATAAAATGAGACTTTTAGGATTTTTTACGCTCATACCGGTATCAATTCTGTTGACGATCAGTTATTTCGTGTTGTACGTGAATCAAAGGACCTCGGCAGGCGGTTTAAATACGTTCGGAAAAGCGGTAGTAGTTCTTTTGTGGATCGCCGCAGGGCTTATTTTGTCGGCCGGACTGTATATCATCGGGACAGGAGTGCATCCGATGATGTCAATGTGCAGATAATGCAGGGATATTAGAAACGAACGTGTGATGGATTAACAGCGCTCACTACATCAATGAGGGGGGATCATGAATATACGAGTTAAAAACCTTGTTTCCGAAATATCAATCGGAGACCTTCAAAAACTATTCGCAAAATACGGGACAGTGTCGTCAGTTTCACTGATAAGCGACCAGGCAGAGGCATTCGGGACACGCCATATTGCCTTGATCCAGATGCCTGTTGACGAAGAGGCTATGGCTGCCATTAAAGCTCTCAACGGCACCAAGGTCAAGAACTTCGCTATAACCCTTACGGAAGACACAGTAAAGAAATAAGTCAGTACGCGCCATTGTGATACATTCACCGGGACGGGACACTCTTGCCCGGAACGATACATTTTGCCCGGAAAGGAAAGAGAAGTGAAAATATTGCTGATATCACCATCCATCGATCCTGAGGTAAAAACGCCAACGGAACTTATGTTGCCGCAGCTGGCTCTTCATATTCTGGCGGGATTAACCCCACCGGAGCACGAGGTCAGGATCATTGAAGAAGAGTCGCAGGATATCGATCTTAACGAAGAGTGCGACCTTGTAGGCATAAGTTGCATGACCGCGAACGCGCCGCGGGCATACGACCTTTCGGAAGAGTTCAGGAAGAGAGGAAGAAAAGTGGTCTTAGGAGGCGTTCACCCTACGCTCCTGAGCGAAGAAGCCTTACAACACTGCGATGCTGTAGTGGTCGGAGAAGGTGAGGGTGTTTGGGAACAGCTTCTGAAAGACCTGCAAAAAGGCAAACTGCAAAGAAAGTACTATGTGCCTGCTCCGTCGCTGGACAGGTACATCCCTATGCGCTATGGAAAAGGGGCGAGAAAACGGCAGTTCAATATTGTACCGCTCATGACAACACGGGGATGCCCTTACAGTTGCGAGTTTTGCTGCGTTTCAGATCTGTTTGGGAAAAAGATCAGGCATATTCCGATCGATAACATTGTCCGTGCCCTCTCTGAGGGACAGAGCAGCCTTTATATATTCCTTGACGATAACATCATGGGAGACCCTCCGTACGCGAAAGCGCTTTTCAAAGCAATAAAGCCATTCCATGTAGAATGGATAGGGCAATCGTCCATATCGTTTGCTCATGATACGGAACTTATGAAGCTGGCCGTGGAAAGCGGGTGTATAGGGCTCTTCTTCGGGCTAGAAACCGTATCCGAGATCCAATTGAAAAGAATGGCGAAATCGATAAAGCAGATAGAAGGGATAGAGGAGGCGGTACGCAGAGTAAGAGACATGGGAATACATTTTCATGCCTCCATGGTTTTCGGTTTCGATGGTGATATGAAGTCCGTATTTGCTGAGACACTTGATTTTTTGAACAGGAACATGATCGGATCAGCCTCCATGAACATCCTTACGCCATATCCCGGTACAGCGGTCTATGATCAGTTCAGAAAAGAGCGGAGGCTCCTTACCGCAGACTGGAAGTATTATGACCATTCGACGGTTGTTTTCAAGCCCAGGAACATGTCGCCTTATGAACTTCAAGAAGGGAACCATTGGATTAAGACGCAATACACGAAGCTGTCCTCTATTCTTAAAAGGTTGCGCGGTAACCTGTCGCACCCGCTTTTGTATATGGTGATCAACCTCGGGATGCGCAAGACCGTTGCTGTCGATCTTCGACGGTTATCCCGTTTAGCTAATGGAGGGTTTTCGCCTCCTGCGTATAGGATAACAGAAGAAGAGAGAGTGAAGGAGACGGTGCTCCGGTAAAGAATACAGAAATGCCAGATAAGGAACATACAGCTGAGAGAAGCTTTCCTCGAACAGCCATAACCTCCGTTATGGTTTTTTCCGTTATTTTTAAAAAAACCGCAAGTATTTGCAGGTTTTCCCGTTTAATTGAGTAGAGGAGAAAACGATGAACTGTGCAGCAGTGGCCCGGAAACTGTCTTCCTATATCGATAATGAACTGAGTGCCGGAGAAAGGCAGGCGGTTTCTGAACATATAACCCATTGCGGCAGGTGTGCTGCCGATATAAAACAGCTGGAAGCACAAGAGGTATTCCTCAGACAGTTTCGTCAAGTCGAGCCTTCGAGTAACTTCCGGGCCCGCTTTTGGGAAAGGGTAAGAAATGAGCAAGCCGCGCAAACGGGCAGGGACGCATGGTGGGGAAACCTTGCGCAGCGTTGGATACCGGTTCCGATCGTATGCTCACTCTTAATAGTAGTATTCTCTGCATTCACTGCTCTATCTCCGCTACTGTATGCATTGCCGCAGGATAGCAGGGGAAGGGCCTTGCAACTCACAAAGAATACGTTTGCCGGTTTCGGGGAGAAGAACGTTTTCAGTCCTTTAAATTTTGTGGATTTTTGCGATAATTGTCATACAATGCTGTGTGAGTCTTGTCAAAATGAAGGATCGTGCCCTATGATAGAATGCGGTGAAACAACAACGTCAGGTAAGAACACAATAGAGGACGCTTCAGTAAAACAAACGGAGGTAAGCCGTGAGAAAGAACATCTGGACAGTTGCGGGTATGGCGATAGCGTTAGGATTGCTGAGTAAACCTGTTTGGGCAATGTCATGCCATGACGGCGCTGGAATGACCATGGATAGTGAAAGCGGGGAGTGCGGAGAGATGAGCCTGGA
>MGVN01000199.1:5453-7829 GCA_001800515.1 Elusimicrobia bacterium RIFOXYB2_FULL_49_7
GGAAGGTGCCGGATACGCAGCCGGAAGTAAAGAAAGAAAAAGCATCAAAGAAAACCGCATTAACAAAACCGAAGAAGGGCGCTCGTGTCGCGGTGTATCATTGTCCCATGCATCCTGAAGTAATGAGCGCTCAACCAGGAAAGTGCCCGGAGTGCGGCATGTTTCTGGAGAAGAAATAATTAGTCCTTACTGCCTGGTAAAGGGCGGCTTCAAAACGCAAGGCAAAAGGCAGTCTGCCGACTCGAAAAGGTATCGAAAGAGAATTGCATGAAGAAATTCTTCTTTATCATTTTAATGCTCAGCCTTGTTCCTGGTCTCGCAGAGCTGGTTCACGGGGAGACGGCAGCGCTAAGTGCGCTTCTTACTGTGGCCAAAGAGAACAATGCTGAAATAATCGCGGCACGTGAACGATGGAAAGCGTCCTCTTCAAGGATACGGCAGTCAAAAACATGGGATAACCCGAAGTTGAGCGTGGAGTATTGGAGCATTCCTGAAGGCACGTTCGATGCAGGGGCGGCGACTGAAAAAATGTACGGGATAAGCCAGATGATACCTTTTCCTGGAAAACTCGCTTTAAAAGGCAGGGCCGCAAACGCGGAGGCGGATGTCATGCGATGGGAGTACAGGGACACGGAATTGAAGGTGGCATCCGAACTCAGAACCGCGTACGCACGGTATTATTCCCTGAACAGATCCATTGAGACTTACCGGCAGACAGCAGACATCATGACCAGTTTCAGCAAGGTCGCGGAGTCAAGGTATGTGGTTGGACAGGCCACCCAGGGCGAGGTACTGCGCGCTCAAGTCGAGGCTGAAAAGATGAAAACAATGCTTATCTCGCTTGAGCAGGAAAAGCAGGTGGTGCAAGCGGAGATAAATGTACTTGTCGGAAGAAATGCTGAAAGCGCTCTGGAAGAGCCGGAAGAGGTCGCTCCGCTCCCTGAAGCGCTTAACTGGGATACGGTAAGATCAGCAGCAATGAAGCATAATGCAGAAATAGGGAGAGTCAATGCTTCCGTGGAAAAGGGAAAATGGTCAAAAAGGGCGGCGCAGGCTGACTATCTTCCTGATTTTGATGTGTCCTTCAAACGTAAGACCATGGACGGAGAGTGGGCAGGCAGCGATATCATGGCGGGGATAAGCATTCCCCTGTGGTTCTGGAAACAGCGAGCCGCGGTGAATGAGCTGTCATCTGAATTGAAGGCCGCGGAAGCAGAAAGAAAGAATACGGAACTTATGGTTATCGCGAAGGCCAAAGAGGCTTTTACAAAGCTTGAGGCTACGAAACGTTTGATCGATCTTTATGCTGCCAGCGTTATCCCGAAATCCGAGCAGTCGTTGAAGGTGACGCAAGCCGGATTTCGCGCGGGCAGATCCAGCTTCCTTGAGTTACTGGACAGTGTGCGGTCATACCTCGAATTCAAGCTGGAATACTACAACTATATCGCGGAGTATGAAAAAGACAGGGCTATGCTTCAACGAGTGGTGGGAGCGGAGCTGACGGACGGAGGAAAACCATGAGATTCAGAATAAAACTACTGGCGGCAGTGCTCCTGCT
Organism: Elusimicrobia bacterium RIFOXYB2_FULL_49_7; assembly: GCA_001800515.1. Next base: position 7,012 of record MGVN01000199.1, read on the forward strand.
CCTTATCCCTTCGGTACTTTTTGTCTCCTGCAGAACTAAGGAAGGTGGTGTAAAAGCTGCCGCGAGTTCACGACAGCAGACGCAAAAGTATCATTGCCCCATGCATCCAAGTTATGTTGCTGAAAAACCCGGCGAATGCCCGATATGCGGAATGAATCTCGTGCCCATCGAAGCAGAGAACAGCGTCACATCTTCATCACAGGTACCCGCACCTGCGGCAACAAAAAAGAAAATAAGGTACCGGTCAACGATGAATCCCAATGAGGTTTCCGATAAACCCGGGAAAGACTCAATGGGTATGGAAATGGAGCCGTTCAAAGTGGAGGAAGCTCCGCAGAGTGGACAGCCCCAGGTGGAGGGGTTATCTACGGTCAAAGTATCACCTGAGAAACAACAGCTTATCGGCGTGAAAACTGCCCTCTCAGAGAGAAAGAATATTTCCAGAACCATCCGCACGACAGGAAGAGTAGCGTATGACCCGGAGCTCTACTACGCGCAACAGGAGTATATTGCCTCTTTTCAAAGCTATGAGCAGGCAAAAAAATCATCTAAAGACGTTGCCTTTGAAAGCGCGAAGTCATTGCTCGAAGCGTCACGCTTCAAACTGAAGCTCATGGGCCTGAGCGACGCGCAAATAGAAGAGCTGGCGGAAAAGGGAACGCCAGACACGTCGCTTCTTCTGCCAAAAGAGAATAAGGAAGCATGGGTTTACGCATCCGTATTCGAAGATGACGCGCGCTACGTCAAAGCGGGACAGACTGCCCTCCTGTCAGCGCCGTCGCTTCCGTCACGGAAATTCAGCGGAAAGATCATTGCTA
>MGVN01000200.1 GCA_001800515.1 Elusimicrobia bacterium RIFOXYB2_FULL_49_7
GACCATCTCCTTTTCCAATACACCGGATCTTTCCCGAATCTTTGTAAATGATTGTTTTACGGATGGGGCTTACTGTCCGTATCAATGGAAAATAACAGCGGTTGATGATGGCGCAGATCAAATTACGGTAACGAACAGTGAATATGTTGCCTCGGAAAGTCCTGCCCCTTCTGCCTTAAATACCGGTCAAGCCACGGTTGGCCGTTGGTTCTCCACCCTGCAGGCATGGGAGGATGCGCGGAATGGAGATTTGGTGACAGAAACGCGCATCGAAAAAGGTATTTGTTATAATGACGGCACTTTTACCGGGAATCTGATTATCGACGGTTCCACCACCAGCGCAAGTTATTATATGTGGCTGACCGTGGCATCAGGAGAACGACATAATGGCACCAAATCCGGCGGCGGCGTGGTAATAGATCCATCCACAACCGGAACTGTCATTGCAATTTATGATTCTTACACCATTGTTGAGTGGCTTCGAATCACGGATTGGGGCAGCAGCGGTTTCAACAATTCGGGTATTGTTGCCAACACAGGATCAAGCTATTCGATTATTCGCAACAATTTACTTCATAACGATGTTAGTACAAACGGAGGGGCAGCCATAACCATAAACGCAAGCTATCTCACCTTCAACAACAACATCGTTCACAATGTCACTGGAAAAGGCTTCTCTGACAGCAATGGCTGGTTGATAGGAGTGAAAATCCTGAACAACACAGTCTATTCAAGCGCAAGCAACGGTTTTCAAAAAGAAACCGGTAATTCTACAAGTACAATCCTCCAAAACAACATTGCTCTAAGCTGCGGAGCAGATTGCTATTCTGCCCCTTCTGGTTGGGGCAGCGAGTCTTACAACATGGCCTCAGATGCCACGATATCCGGTACGGGTTCCTTAACGGGCAAGACAGCGGCCAATCAATTCACCTCTATCGCTTCGGGCACTGAAGATTTGCATCTTATAGAAACCGCTGAAGCCATTGATGTGGGCGATTCAGCCGCTCTATCTGCAGTGTTCATCAATGACATTGACGACACCACCCGCCATTGGGGTATCTGGGATATGGGTGCGGATGAAAGACATGAGACCTTTTACGCTTTTGAATTCAAGGCCGGCACAAACGAATACACCATTGGCAAGAAACCGAATGTGAACGTTACGGTTTCCTCAGTAACCGGCACGGGCCCCTGGACCGTTACATTTTCCGGTTCCCCTTCCTTTTCACGAATTTTCGTCAATGATTGTTTTACGGATGGGAGCTGTCTCCAGCATAAATGGAAAATCACGGCCCTAAACAGCACCAGTCACACGGTAACGGTCGTGAACAGCGAATATGCATCCGCGGATAGCCCAACGCCTTCATCCCGCAATCGAATCCAAGCCACAATCGGACGCTGGTATGCCTCTCTTCCCTCATGGGAGAGTGCGCGAGATGGTGGTTTGGTTACTGACACACGGATTGAAAAAGGCATCTGCTACAATGATTCCACCTTTACGGAGCGGGTGGATATTGCAGGCTCCACGACGAGCTCCAGCTACTACATGTGGCTCACTGTGGCTGCCGGGGAGCGGCATAACGGTACAGCGGCCACGGGCGTCAAACTGGACCCTTCCACCGGCGCGGACTATGCTATTACACAGGATGTTAATTCCATTGTAGAATGGTTTATCATCGATTGCCGCCCCTCCCCGAACTATATCGGCGGCGTATCCGGAGGCATTATCCGCAACTGTATTGCATTTGGCGGCAATTCCAGCGGCAACGTCGGATTTTTGGGATACAAGGTTAGTAATTGTCTGGCTTATGATTTCACCTATAGCGGTTTTAATACCACGACGAATGGCTGTATTTACAATTGTACTTCCGTAAACAATAAGACCGGTTTTTCCATACCGGTCAGTACTGCAAAACTCAAAAACCTTTTAGCGGCTTACAATACCTCGCAAGATTTTAGTAACACGATTTCAGCAGGATACAATTGTTCCTCCTCGGATGCAACCTCGGATGATGGCGGAGGAACCGGCAACCGAGTGAGCCAAACCTTTGTTTTTAAAGACACCGCCAACAACGACTTTCACCTCAAGACAACAGACCATGGCGCCCGGAATTTCGGCCGCAATCTCAGCGCAGACGCCACATATCCCATTACCACGGACATTGACGATACCATCCGGCAATATTTGGCCTGGGATATCGGTATGGATGAAGTCCCCAATATTTTCGACACCTCTTACTTTTACGTGGATTACCGTAACGGTTCGGATGCTTCCGGCTACGGCCGTGCTCCGACTACGCCTTTCAAGACAATTGAATACTGTTACGATCAGTTGGCAGACACCTATTCTGACAGTGTTTATGTCATGAATCTCTTTCCCGGCCGCCACATCTCGGAGAACACAGGCATTGATATTGATATAAACGGTCCGGATTTCACCTTGCTGACCCCGCTTATCATTCGTTCCTATTATCCGGAATTGGACAGCATAGCGGAAATCATGGAATCCAGCCCGAGCGCGGCAACCTATCTGTTCAATGTCGCAGTACCGAACATCACATTCGACCATCTTTTGATTCGCGGCCAGGAGGATGCGGACGGCATTTCCGGCATCGGCTACACCAGCGGTTCCTGTCCGGACCGTATCACGGTTCGAAACTGTATCTTTGACATGGACAGTGTTCCGGGCACAGACCTGTGTTTCATGCCGGGTGCTCTTGCTTTGTATGATGGAGACACCGCAAAGATTTACAATAATATCTTTATCGGAAAAAGCGGGGCCTCCATTACCGCACATGGCAGCGCCATTTACAGCTATGGGGCGGATTGCCAAATCATGAACAACACCTTTTACAAAACAACCTATGCGCTGAACGTCACAGCCGATGGTTCGGCCCGTCTGTTGTTTGCCAATAACATCTTCGACAGCTTGTATTATGTCATTTATGCTGGAAACAGCAATGCAACTTTTTATCTCCGTAACAGCGGGCTTATCCGGACCGGTGAATACTATATCGACGTTGCAGCCGGGACCGCAACAGCACAATCCGTCAGCGAACAACAGGATCACGCCGGAAGTGTGCTGTCTTATAACTATAAGAGCAATGATTTCGCCAAACTGGCAATAGGCGCTCATTTCATCAACACCGGGATAGATACAACCGGTACCCCGGCCAAGGATTTTTACGGTAAGGATTCGTCGAATAAGCGGGATATCGGCGCAGCGGAATACAACCGTTATCAGGACCCCTTCTATATCGACACGGTTAATCTCTATGCGGACTTTGACAAGGCTGACAATACGGGAGACGGGCGGACAATGGCCACTGCCAAGAAGAGCCCAAGCGCACTATGGGCGCTTATCCCGGCTGTTGCAGACAGTACCTATATCATCAATATGCTTCCCTCCGCATCCCCTTACAATCTCGGGGGAAAATGGACCCTTGCCCGCAGTGCCCACCATTTTCCGGATTGGGCCCGTTCCTTAACGGTCCGCTCTTACTATTCCGGGGCCAATTTTATACATAAGGACAGCCTGGCTGCTATGACCCTTACAACAAGTGCGTACGGGATGATTGAACTCAAAGACAGCATCTGCCATGTCCATATCCAGGGTATCCATTTTATTGCAGGAACAGCAACCACCTATAACGCTATTTCAGGCTACACGGGTCCATTCAGAAACATTCGAATCAGCCATTGCGTATTTGATACCGGCAACGGCAAAAGTTATGATGAAGTGTTTACTTTATTCGGGGCCAATCAATATATCGACTCCATGGATGTTTTTAATAATATCTTTGTGGGCAAAGGCTCTTATTATGTTTTCGCCGGCGGTATGAATGTCCCATCTGGAGCAACCTATGGAATTCGTTTCTACAATAATACTATGAAAAGTTTTTCGATTGCATTTTACTATACCTCCGGAAAATACACCATTGTTAACAATATCTTTACTAATCTTTCCTATCTGTTTTATTCTGTTTCTAACCTTTCCAGTGTCTATATCAACAACAACTGTTATAATTCGATTAGCAACTACAACTGGACCGGTGTTGTTGGCAACACAGACACCCTGATGCAGGACCCCAAGGTGGTTTCCTATGCTTTCAACAACGCCTCTTTCGGCAAGTTGTCGGATGACAGTCCATGCATCGGCGCAGGCAAGGATTCCGTTCAGTTTAAGAATGGGGAGCAAAAGCATATCTCACCGAATACGGACTTTTACAATATTCGTCGTTTAACGGGGAATGATATGGGTGCCTGTCAGTATGATCCGGCCGGCGTTGCGGGTAAACGCATCTTTCAATGGAATGTCCACAGTGGGGCATATGCCGCCACGGATGATGCGTTAATCAATTCGGCTAATGCGACTTATAATTATGGCGGTTCGACACTATTAAAGATTCGCGACGCAGCAACCGACGAGCGTGCGGTAATCCGGTTCCCAAGTTTTACCGGTTCTACCTCCAACCTACAGGTTCCGGCCAATGCCCATGTGGATTCCGCCTTTCTTTATCTCTATTGTCTCCAGGCCGGAACCGGTACGGTCAGCGCTTATCGTACCACGCGTGATTGGACTGAAGGGAGCGCCAATGGCGCAGCGCAAAGCGGCAGTGTCACCTGGAATTCCGCTAAAAGCGGCACAACGGATTGGGGGATTGCCGGAGCAGACTCTTTAAACGACCGTATGCCACAACTTGCCGCCAGCACCACCACCTTTACTTTGAATACGAATTCACGTTGGGACCTGACGTCTCTGGTCCAGGATTGGGTCTCAGGCATTACCAACAATGGTATTATCCTGTATGACAATGTCGCTGCCTCAGCTGAACTGCAATTTGCCGCTTCCGAGCATGCAAAAAAGGCCTTCCACCCCAAACTGGTTGTCTACTACGATGAAGACACCGCCACCATGGTCCGCCAGTTATACACCGCCCATGATGAATATGGCAGCCAGGACACCTGGCTCAGTCAGGCGAATAACACTTATAATTACGGCACCTCACCTACACTCTATCTACGCTCCACAACAGGCCAGAAAAAGCATATCCTTGTCAAATTCAAAAATTCCATCGGCAATGCAGCTAATTCCATTCCCTCTGGAAGCACCGTTTCCAAGGCTGAATTGACCCTTTACCGAAACAACACCACGGCCGGACTGGATGCCAATGAATCCAAAGCCTATGGAGTTCAGGAAGGGTGGGATGAAGGGGTTCAAGATGGTGCAGCGGGTGAAGCAAGCTGGGTCAAACGGGGCACCATTCAAGGCTGGTCCTTTACCGGCGCCTCGGCCTTCCCTTCCTGCGATGCCAATGCAATGAGTACGGGTAACAGCGCTCCGTCCAACGTATCCGGCGAAGCTATTGTGTGGCGCTGCGATACGGCCGCGCAACAT
>MGVN01000201.1:0-3058 GCA_001800515.1 Elusimicrobia bacterium RIFOXYB2_FULL_49_7
CGTACTTCTTGTATATTGCGCGGAACCAGATGAATTCTCTGAATGAATATGCTGAAGAATGCATGCCCCATACCAGGGGCTCGATCAAGAGGTTCTCTTCCTCTACGCCGCATGAGCGGAGAAAATCGTTCCACCAGAGTGCAGTATGACGGTGATAGTCGCAGGGTGCACTATGCATCCTGTACAAGAACGGCACGGCGATATAGAAACGGCCGCCCGGCTTTAGTACTCTGAGCATCTCGCGTACGGCGAGTGTATCATTGGAGATATGTTCCAGCGTATTAAAACAGATGACGTTATCGTAGTTCTCCGCCGAAACTGGAAGCGGTTGATTGATGTCAGCGACGATAGTCGGTTTGTAATGAGGGTCTATGTTGACGCTTTCCATTTCTCCGTTGATCGTGAGGAGATGATAGTAACTGTTATAATCCCCTCCTCCGACGTTCAATGTTTTACCGTTGAGTTTAATTCCCCTGATGTGCTCATATTTCAGGCCGCGGTAAAGAGAGTGCTTTGTTGAAGAAAGGCCGAGCCAGCGTTTTAAGGTGGGTTTTCTCGGGGGAACGATGCTCGGCAGGGGGCGGCACTGTTTTGCAACGGTGATGAGAAGCGAAGCATAGCGTTGCATGAGAAGGTGAGGGTCAAAACGCTCCGTGACCAGTGTACGCCCTGCTGATCCCATTGCGTCGCGCAAAGAGCAGTCGGTAAGAAGCTTCAGGACGCTTTTTGCCATGGCATCTATATCGCCCCATGGATGGAGATATCCTGTCTTCTCATGTTCAACAATATCTTCAACGCCATTGATTTTAAAAGCCACCACCGGCACTTCATGGAGATATGATTCAACGACTACCCTGCCGAATCCTTCGTAGCGTGACGTAAGGAGAAACACGTGGGCGGTTGAATATATATCCACAAGTTTATGGTGAGGTATAAACCCCGAGAAATGGATATGTTGTTCAAGGCCAAGTCGTGCCGCGCGCGATTCAAGATAAGCTCTGAGAAAACCGTCTCCTACTACTTCAAATTCCACATTCGGAAGCTCTCGTGCTATCCTGGAAGCAACAGCGAGCCACACATCAATGCGTTTCGCCGGAATGAGCCTGCCGACAAAAAGTACTCTGGGATTTGATGGTGAAGTGATTTTGGCGGTCGGGTTGCCATCGTATTGGATGGTTACAGGAACAGGTATGACATGCACATTGGTATGCATGCCACGTTCTCTGAGTTGTTGCGCTACTCTTTGCCCAACCACGCGAAGCGCAGCGTACCTTTGCAGCAGGAGAAATGTTACATACTTTCGTATTGTCCCTGATATCCCCCTCCCCATGACCTCCTTCTGTGCAGAAGGTGAAAATATATCGTAATGTATCTGGCCTATGACAGGGATATGATTGAGTTTGCCAAATACGAGAGAGACCCAGCCGTCTTCATGGACCGTTTGAGCGGAGATAACACTTATGGGATCCGTTTTGTTGATTGACGCAAGCATTTTCGGAAGGCGGGACAATATATGAACAGGTCGTTTACAATAAAGAGGGATAAAGGTGACATTGTCGTGTGTGAACTGAACAATGTCCCTCTTTTCAGTCAATACAATCAACGTCATGATTGTTGTAGGATACAATGAAGTTAATTCTTTGCCGTATGATAACTGTCTCTTGAGCGCATCTGACGGCATGCTCTTATCGAAGACCGTATCATCCAGGCTGACTTGAACGACATGATACTGGAAATGGTTATAGTTACTCATAGGTAGACCCTGAAATGTTGAACGGTACTGCCTCGGGATTCCCCCCGCGCACGGAAGCGATGCAGGGGATGTCCATTGCCTCGATTATCCTGCTCATGGAGCCATGATCTCCGAAAGATTTGTCAGTATTTTGTCAGTGTACGAATAGAGGTCATTCTTTCCCTCGACAAATTTTCGCAGCGCACCGGCAGGGTAGGTTCCCTTCCGATTGTAGTGTGCGATGACCTGCTCTGCTATTGCCGCAGGCTGATCATTGGTGATGATAAAATCGGGATACTGTTTGAAAAAATCGAAGAATGCTTCGTTACTCGTGAGCACGGGGCAGCCGCACGCGAGAGATTCAAGCACTGTCTTGTCCATGCTTCCTGTTTTGCTGACATTGAGATGGAGGAATACGGACGCATAGAACAGCGGGATCTTGTCTGACGGGACCGAACCATAAAATTCTATTTTATCCTGAAGGGCGAAACGGGTGATCTGGCTTCTAAGCTCGCGTTCGTAAATAATATCGTCTCCTGTCAGGAGCGGCCCTATGATCTTCAGTTTAATACGTGAGGTGTGCGGGTCAGCGGTAAGGAGTTGCATTACCGATATGAGAAGTTCGATACGTTTTCTCCGTGAGACGCGGCCTACATAGATCAGGTCATGCTTGCCGGCTTTCTCCTCCACTGACGGTTTGAAGAGGGACGTATTGATGCCCTGTCCGATGACCCTTACTTTTGGCGAGCGGATGCGAAACCCCTCCGGCGTGGAGGTGACGACCCGCGATGAGCAGAAAAGGGTAGCGCGGAGTGCATTGCTGACCCTGCCGTGCGCGTACCATGTCAGCACAGGGATACCAAGCAGTTTGAATACCGGATAAAGGACGTACGACCAGGTATAATTCATGTGGATAAAGCACGCGTCGATACGATGACGCCTGCAGAGAAGCGCTACGTTGAGGGCGAACAGCCACCTGCTTCCCAGCTTGCGCGGAATGCCGTAGGGTCGTTTCGGCACTACTTCTACTTCCATGTTCGAAAGTTTCTCATAGCGGCCCGGTTTCTCGGTGAGTACGAGCACGAACTCGCTTTTTTGCGCAAGCGAATAAGCGACATGCGCCTGCCAGGCAAGCACGCCCGAGTCTTCATTCATCTCGAAATTGATAAGGAGTATTCTCATAGGCTATTTTTCAGCATATTCCGGCAGCGGGTAGCGCACGTGCGTTGCCAGCAGCAGAGGCTTTTTTGATACTCTTCCGTGGATCTCGTATATAAAAGGATATACTGAACGGAGCGAACTAATGATCTTGTTCAGGCTGCTCTT
>MGVN01000201.1:3075-5309 GCA_001800515.1 Elusimicrobia bacterium RIFOXYB2_FULL_49_7
TAATAAGGTTACGAATACCCTTGAGAACGCTTTCGTTGCCGCAGAGTACCGCTTCTTCCGCTCCTTCAATATCGATCTTTGCTATATCGATCGAAGAAGGTATGAGGTTCTTTATAAGGGCAGGAAGCGTGATCGCAGGTACCTCTTCATTTCCTTTTTCTGCTCCTATACTGCTGTTCGTGCTGTATTCCTGGTTGGTGAACCGGACAGTTCCTTCCTTCAACCACAGAGCATAGCGATGAGTGTCCCAGTGAAACCCGGGATTAAGCTCCTTGTTGCGGCACAGCAGTGCGTAGGTATCCGCGCTGGGTTCAACGGAAATAACGTGTGCACGGGGATTAAGCAAGAGCGAATATAGGGCGAACAGTCCGATATTGGCTCCGACATCTATGATGACCGGAGAGGAAGCATCCTTTATCAAGTAGCTAAGAAAATTATACTCTTTTTCTATCGTGATCTCGTGAACCGCTACCCAGTCGCCATATCTCGCCGCAAAGGGAAGAGCTCCAAGCCGAAAAACGGAGGTTGCTTGTGTTTTTTCGGGGCCGAATGCGTCAAAATAAAAGATGAAGGTCTTGATAAGACTGTCTGAAATAGAGATAGTCTTTACCGTATGAACGAGCGAGTGAATAAGTCTTTTTATCATTCTCATTTGTTTGCAGTAGCTTTTGTTATTTCAAAAAGCAGACAGTAAGTTCTCAATGACGCAGGCAGCGGAAGCTTTGCTACCGCATTATGCAAGACGCCAAACCCATTGAGAACATCATATTGAATCACGTTACAATCAGCAGGGACATTCTGCCGGACGAACTCACTTGTTTCTTTATATCCGGTGACCCAGCGGTGACGGTCATCGGTATGGGTGGGGCCGAGGGTGTATTTTCCTGACAAGGTGCCATGCAGAAGGAACTGCACTCTAAAAGAGAGGCATGACATGTTGGGAAGTGATATAAAGAGCTTCCTTTTGGTAATGCGGAGCAGTTCTTTCATTGCGGTATGTATCGATTCCAGGTGCTCCAGAATATCGAGCGCTACTACAATATCGTATGAATTGTCTGCCATGGGCAGGGGTTTTTCGAGGTCGAGCGTGATGTCGTTTCCAGGGATCCTGTCTGCGGACAGATAAGAGAGTTCTTCATTCGTGATGAACCGCTTCAATACTCTGTCCCGCGCTCCGATATCGATCAGTGATCCTGAAAGAGCGGAAACACGCTCCCCAACGATTTGATATTTCGGTTTCCTTGTAAGCATAATATCCTCGATAGATAATGTGGTGGACTACTTTGTGCCGTAGATGAAGTAGCCAAGCGCATTGTTCATATAGTCCGATGGTTTAGCGATGCCGCACTTGTAAAGCATCCAGTCGATAAGCATAACGCACTTCTTCTGTATAGATTGAAGTCTCGGAAAACGGGTGAATGAGTACGCGGATGAACAGGTGCCCCATACCAGAGGCTTAATAACGAGATTGTACTCCTTGATACCGCAGTCCGTCATCAGTGCCTGCCACCATGAATGGGTATGGCGGTGATAATCGTGCGGTGAACCGTGTATTTTAAACAAGAACGGTACGGTAATATAGAAGGTGCCGCCTGATTTGAGTATCCTGAGCATTTCTTTTACCGCAAGGCTGTCTTTATAAATGTGCTCCAGTGTGTTGAAACAGAGCACGTTATCGTATGTCTCTGAACTGACAGATAAAGGATTGTTGAGGTCTGCAATAATAGTAGGCTTGTACTTTTCATCTATGTTCACGCTTTCAATGTCGCCATCAATGTTCAAGAGATCATAATAGGTGTTGTATTGTCCCCCGCCTACATCAAGTGTCTTGCCGCTGAGTTTGATCCCTTTGATCTGTTCATACTGCAGAGCGCGAAGGAGAGAAAAAGCAGAAGAAGACAGATGCATCAGGCGGTCAATGGTCGGCGCTTTCGGTGGGGCGATACAGAGCGATGCTTTTCTTTTCTTCGCGGCGTCGAGCAGGAGGGACATGAATTGACGGGTGAGATTAGTCGGATCAAAACGTTCGCGTACGCTGGCACAGCCCTTTTCACCCATTGTTTCACGGAGCTGCCTGTCTTTAAGGAGTGCGACAATGCTTGCAGCCATACGGTCGATCTCCCCCCACTCGTGCATGTACCCTGATACTCCGTCGTCCACGATATCTTCCACGCCGGTGACCCTGAATGCCACTACCGGTATCTTGTGCAGGAGCGCTTCGACTGCTACCCTGC
>MGVN01000202.1:0-13286 GCA_001800515.1 Elusimicrobia bacterium RIFOXYB2_FULL_49_7
ACATTTTCCCTATTATCGGAATCTTTCCATTATTACGCCGAATCAGAAAGAAGCGGAGTATGGGGCGGGCATGAAGATTACGGATACTAAAAGCCTGAATGCGGTCGGCCGAAAACTCATGGAGGAACTGAATCTCGATTTGTGTCTTATTACGCGCGGGGAACACGGTATGGCCTTATTCGAAGGCAAAGGTGAGGCTCGGGAAATCCCTACCATGGCACGTGAGGTCTATGATGTCACCGGTGCCGGAGATACGGTCATCAGCCTTTTTTCCGCCTGTGTGGCAGCGGGTTCGGACTATCAGGAGGCAGCAGTAATGGCCAATCATGCGGCCGGATTGGTCATCCGAGAGATCGGAACCGCTTCCGTTACTCCGGAGCAGCTTGAAAAGGTGATGTTCTGAAGAAGGGTCACCCCCTTCCGTACTTGGGTAGGGAAGGGGGTGAGAGGTAACCTGCCTTGAGGATTGAGCCTGAACCTGAGCTTTATTCCTTGCTATCTTTGATTTTTACACCCACATAAAAAGTAGTGCGGTCGCGTTTGACATAGAAAAGGAGCGATTGGCCTGCTTTGACCCCTTTTAGCGCTTCACGATAATCGTCCGCGTTGTTGATCGCCCGCGTGTTGATTTTCTTGATGATATCGCCTTCTCGAAGCTCGGCATTGAAGGCCGGGCTTTTACTTTTGACGTTCACAACAACCATCCCGGTCTCCTCCTTGGATAGACCGTATTTTTGCATCAGCGCTGAATTAATGGGTTGCACTTGAAGTCCTACGATATCTTCATCCGAATTGGTTCCAGGGGAGAAACCTCCCAATGCTTCGGGATTTCGCTCGGCCAGTTTGATTTTCAGTTTCTTTTCCTTTTTATCCCGTATCAGCTTGATGGCCACTTCCGTATTCGGCGCCATATTGCCGATCAGGTTTTTAAGTTCGTCCATACCGTCAATTCTGATATCTTCCACTTCGGTGATGACATCGCCGGTTTTGATTCCCCCTTTTTCGGCGGGAGAATCTTTTAATACCTCTTTGACCAGGACGCCGTTGTTGCTTTTAAGTCCGAGTGCCTCCCCGAGGTCTTTTTCCAGGGGCTGCATTTCAATGCCGAGCCAGCCGCGGGAGACCTTGCCGACATAGATGAGGTCTTCCATGACTTTTCGGGCCATATTGATGGGAATGGCGAATCCGATACCGATATTGCCGCCTGAGCGGGACATGATGGCGGTGTTGATGCCAATGACTTCACCTTGAAGATTGACCAGAGCGCCGCCGCTGTTGCCAGGATTAATGGAGGCATCCGTCTGGATAAAGTTCTCATAGGTGTTGATGTTGGTGCTGCGACCTTTGGCCGAGACGATTCCGGCTGTGACGGTATGAGAGAGTTTCTTGGAAAAAGGGTTGCCCACGGCCAGGACCCATTCGCCCACCTCCACATTATCCGAATTTCCCAGCAATGCAACAGGAAGCGAATTGAAATTCTCCTTCAGTTTCAGAACCGCCACATCGGATTCCTTATCCGCGCCAACCACCTCGGCGTCCACCTCCTTTTTATCGAAAAGAGTAACCGTAATTTCATCGGCATCTTCTACAACATGGTTGTTGGTCAGGATATACCCGTCCGAGCTTACAATGACACCGGATCCCAAGCCTTCCTGACGGTATTCCTTTTCCTGGGGTTGTTGAGGTTGGTTGGGGCGCTGCTGTGGGCCGAAAAAGAAGTCAAAGGGTGCCCCGTAAAGTTGATTCATCTGTGTTTTCATGATTTTGGTGCTGGTTACGCTGACAACCGCCGGCTTAACAAATTTGGCCACTTCTACAAAGGCCTTGCTGGTGTTTTTAGCCTCTACCACGGATGCGGTTAGTTTGTTTTTAGAACCGAAGGCGATACTGCCGGATTTTGGTCGTTCCTTGTCCGCTGAAAAGACGCACAAGGCCATGGAAAGCAAGAGTACCAAAGTAAGGGGACCATTCATAAAAGAACCTCCTATCAAAAGTGGGTTTTTCCGTTTAAAATATATTAATTTACTCTTTATGATTCCAAAACAACCTCTTTTAATATGGTTTCTGTTTGTGCTGATGGCTATTCCGGTCTTGTCTGCTGATTCTGAAAACCCTTCAGATACGGTTGGCCAAGATAAGAGAAGCGAAGACAAGGGCACCTTATTGAATCTTCAAAAAGACAGCAGTGAAGCAAGAGGTGACGATAAAACGGTGAATCGTTCCGGCGGACGGATTGGGGCCGCATTCAGTCCCACTTTTGTTCTGAATACGGCGGATCCGGAAAAGGACAGTATCGCATTGATAGGGAACGGGGCTCAATTCCCGCTTTTCCTGGTCGGGGAATACCAAGTGGCCGGACAGGTCCGAGTCACCATTCAGGCCTATAGAGACAGTCGTATGGTAAGGCGTCTGTTGGATGAACAGCAAGTGTCCGGTAAATACCCGATTTACTGGGACGGAACGGATGACGCCGGTGCCAAGCTGGAAGGGGATTTGACTATTCTCGTCATTCAAAATAATGGCACTGAAAAAACAAAGCAGATTAAATTTAATGTGAAATTGGAAAAGAAAAAATGAGGATGCTCCTGACTTTATTGCTGACCGCGGTCACCCTCTGTGCCTTGAATCCACCATCGATCACCGATATCCAAGCCAAACAACGCCCGGGGACCCGGATTGTGGATATCACTTTCAATGTTCTGGATAATGACAGCAAACAATTATGCCTGATGTTTTACGGGTCATCCGATTGCGGACGAAACTGGAATGTCGAACTGAAGCACTTGGAAGGAGATACCGGTCTGATTTCACCGGGAGAAGGCAAGAAGATTGTCTGGTATGCCGAAACGGATTATCCGGATCAGTTCAGCGCCTCATTTCGCATTCAAATTCATGCCCGAGACCGCTTCTGCCCGTCCGCTAAAGATGAGGGCATGGTCTATATTCCCGATGGAAAGTATGTTATTGGACAGAACAGTGGAAACATGGATGAATACTGTATGGATCATTATGAGTATCCGAATAAGCGTGATTCGCTGCCGCGTGTCTTCGTTAATTTCCTGGAAGCGGAAAGCCTTTGTAATCTGGCGGGAAAGACGCTCTGTACGGAAAAACAATGGGAGGTGGCCTGCCGGGGAAAAGCGGGTCGACGATTCCCCTATGGGGAAGGATACGATGCCAAGAAATGCAATACGGAAAGTGACTCCATCAGCCCGATCGGTGTAAATACGGAATGTGAAAGCCCGCTAAATATCTTTGATCTCAGCGGAAATGTCTTAGAGTGGGTGGCGCCGGAACCTGTTGGGCCGGGCAGTGCCACGAATGGATACGAGGTGATAGATTATCGTTTATTAAAAGGAGGCAACTTCTTTTTAGGAGCGCGGTATGCTCCCTGTACGAGCAGCCAACGGGAGCCAACCCATTATGCCAACAGCCATACCGGATTTCGCTGCTGTTTTGCCTTTAAATAAGGCTTAGGCGACCGCGCTGAAAGGTAAGGCGGTTTCGGCCTGTTCCGCTGTCTTTTGTTCGGCAATCTGTTTCTCATAAGCATCCAACTTGTCCATGACCAGACCATAGGTTTTATTCACCAGTTTACCGACCGGACCGGGTAATTGACCGAGTTTGTCGTTGGCTTCCTGAAAACCGGCTTTGATGGCCTCTTTGATGGTCTTAAAATATTCCGAGGACTCTCCTTCATAACCGGAGAAAAACGAAGTGGCGAAATCTGCAATGCGCTGGGCCGTGTTTTCCGCATTCCAATAAGCAGGCATTTTTGCTTCAAGGTCACTCACTTCCGGATCGTCTTCTGCAGTGTTTGTTCTTTGGTAGGTTCCGCCGTTGGATTCAATGAAATTCTTGATGATTTCTTCTTTATAATCATACAGTTCGTTTTTTAACTGATTGCGGAAATTGGCAGCCTCTTCAGGAGTGAGTTGATAGGGTGCCTTATCGGCTTGAGCTGTTTCTGCATTTTCATCGGAAGGAAGCGTTGATGAATAAGCGAGTTCTTGACTGCTGTATTGAATGCTTAGGGTGTCGCCATCTTTGCTTTTGTATTCCAGGGAAAGCTCTTCGCTTTTATAGGAAAGGTTCTTATTAGATGTGGCAGGCAACGTGTAATTATTTTGATTTTGATAAACCGGACTTGAAACTGACTGCATTTCCATATATCCTCCATTTTTTGTTTGTTTCATTCCAAAGTATCGGGAAATCTTAAAAAAAACTTTAAGCTTTTCTTTAAGATTTGACGAATGTTTAAAATCAAAGCTATATTTAAGATATGAAGAAGAAAAGACTGAAAGCGATCTTTTTTGATGTTGATGATACATTGTACTCTTCCTCTGAATTTTCAGCCATGGCGAGGCTGAATAGCGTTAAGGCGATGATAAGTAATGGGTTACGGGTTGAGCTAAAAGAATGCTTGTTGATTTTAAAAGAGATTATGAAAGAGAACAAATCGAATAATAAATTTCTTTTTGATGACTTACTTAAAAAAGTTGGAAAAAAATATTATTCCAGTGTCAATAAGCATGTTTTAATTGCTGCGGCCGTGGTGGCCTACCATAACACTAAAAACAGCTTTCTTAAGCCCTATCCTGACGTAAAAGAAGTGCTGAAGCTTCTTTCTGAGACCATGCCGCTTGTACTTGGCGTCCTTTCTTCCGGTTTTGCGGTAAAACAGGCTGAAAAGATATATCGTTGTGGGTTGCATCGCTATCTGAGTCCGAATGCCATATTCTTTTCCGAGACGATTGGTAAAGATAAACCCAACCTTGACTTTTTCCGTCTGCCTTGTGCCAAATTAAATTTATTGCCCCAGGAAACGATTTACGTTGGAGATAGGCCAAAGATCGATATAGAACCAGCTAAGGCTATTGGCATGGTAGCTATTCTCAACCAGCGTAGTGGCAAGTATTTAGGGCAGAGATCTAACGTAAAACCTGATTTTATTATTCATGACTTCTGGGAGCTTTTGGAGATTCTCAATCGCCATTTTGAGATTCTTCCTTTAAGCGAAGCGACTTGATTAAAGATTAACCTCTTTTTCCCCGATATAATAATTGAATGGTACATATTCCCCAGACCCTCTTTAGCCGATTTCCCGGCTTGAAATGGCTTGTGTTGGCAATGGTCATCGTGGTGGCTGCCTGGGCAAGTGGTCTCTATTTATATGCTAAGCATATCAAGTCAGTAGAGAAGGAGCAATGGGCGAATTATGTAAAGAAAAAGGGAGAAAAGGGTTTGGAGGCGGAGGAGGGCGAAGCGCTTTCCAATGCTCATTTATCCCAAGAAGCGCATCGTCAGATGGCGGAGTATCTGATGGAAAAGAAACAATACAGCGCTGCCATTCCCCATTTTGAGCAGGTCGTTAATCCGGAAGATCAGGTTTTTTTGCAATCCCACTGGGATTTTGCCCTGCAGTTAGCAGACGCCTATCTGCAGGACCGGAGAAGTGAAAAAGCATTAACTTTTCTTCGTAAAGTGGCGCTCTTTTTTCCGGAAGATCCCGGTGTATTGCGACGAATGGGGACCGCCTGTTTTTATGCCGGAGACGGCGAAATGGCCGCGGATTATCTCCGACGTGCATTTGATAAGGACTCAACGGATGCGGAATCTCTTGTACTATTAGCCAAACTTTATTATCAAAGTGATCATACCAGAACAGATGTGCCTCTTCTGTTTGAAAAGGCCATCCGGCTCGATTCAAACTCTGTTTCCGCACATTATGCCTATGGGACCTATTTGTCCGACCGGGGGGATTATGCGGGCGCAGTCAATCAGTTTGAGGCGGTGTTAAAGGTTGAGCCCTTTCATTCTCCTTCTGTTGCCAGGCTGGGTATGGTTCATTATTATCTGAACGATATCCCCAAAGCCAAGGAGCTTTATGCGTTGGCCTTGTCCATCAATCCAACGGATTACAATACCGAATACAATCTTGGCGAACTTTTCCTCAATAGCCTTCAGGACCCGCTCAATGCCTTGGAGCATTTTAGAAAGACCGTAGAATTAAATCCTAACCATTTCTTTGCCACGAAAAAACTGGGGATTCTTTCACTCAATAACCGGAATTATAAAGAGGCCTGTGTTTATTTGGAGAGAGCCTATGTTTTGCGAAAAGAGGGAAAGCCCTTTATAAGCCATAACATGGCCTTTGACAATGAACTGGTGGATGTTTTAATTATGCATGCCACTGCGCTTGAGGCGCTGGGACGCAAAGCTGAAGCAATTGAAAAGCTTCGTTCGGCTTTAAAAGAAAATCCATTGGATCGTATTGCCCGCCATAAATTGAGCTTGCTGCTACAAGCGGGGTAATTGCCCTACCAATCACGCGACCAAAAACAATATAACCTGTCATCCTGTAATGAGTTACTGAATTTAGTTGATTTCTAATATTAATTGTATTTAAATTTGATTATATATTTAAGTGACATAAGTGTTGTTTTAAAATCAGAGTACTCGTCAACATGGGAAGAAAGAGGAAATTTTTAGATACTACATTAAATTGTATATAAGATAACTCAGAGTAGAAATAAAATGCTTCTCAAGATAACTCTTTTCAATCTACTGTTTTCTTTAACAGTTTTTAGTCAATGGGCCTTGCGTAATCCGCTTCCAACAAATAACTGGTTAAAAGGCATAAGCCATTCCAACTCGCAAATTGTTGCGGTTGGAGGCAGCGGGACAATTGTTACATCTGCGGATGGGTTCAATTGTCCCGATATTAAAAGAAATCTAACAACCAATACAAATCATTAATAGTTATAAATTGAAAAAAAGATCCTTATGAAAAAGCGCTTGATTTTATATGTTATTTTATCTTTTGTTAGAACCGTTAGCGCGCAATCAACCGTTCAATCCTGTGACCATTATTAAATATGAGGTACCCTATCTTGCCGGGCAGAAGAACCAATATCCAACGAGTATTGCAATTTATAATATTAAAGGTCAGTTAGTTCGGAAGCTTTATAATGGGTTTAGAGGGCCGGGGTATTATGCTGCAGTCTGGGATGGAAGGGGTTCGCAGGGGAGGAGCTTGTCCAGCGGGCTTTATATTTGTTATTTAGAGTCCGGACGATTTGTAAAGAAGATTAAAATGATTTTAGCAAAATAAGTTTCAATAAACAAGCAAAGGAAAGTTCTATGAGCAATGTCACTAAAAAGAATCTGGTTGAAATGATTTCAAATCGAACCGGGTTGACCCAGGTAGATACAAAAATCATCGTGGAAAACCTGCTGGAAACCATTTCCCGCTTTCTTCAGACCGGAAAAAACATTGAAATCAGAGGGTTTGGGCGGTTCAAGGTGAAGAAAAAGAAAAGCCGAATCGCACGAAATCCCCGTACCGGCGCCACCGTACAGGTTGTTGAAGGTTTTAAACCGGTTTTTGAAGCAAGCAAAGAGCTTAAAAAGCGAGTAAACGATAAAGTAACTTCCGGAGAGAACGCGTCATCGTTGACTTCGCCTGCCGAGCAAAATTCCGCCAAACCGGGCGAACCTATTTACTGATTTGCGCTCGAACTGCACGATAGCTTTCTCAGATCGTTGCCTTAGTTCCGCATAAGGTAGTATTTTTAACCAGTGAAAACGGTTGCTTCCAACAGAAAAGCCTACCATTTATATCATGTGATACGGAAAATGGAAGCCGGGATAGCCCTGACCGGTACGGAAGTAAAATCCATCCGTGCGGGTAAGGTAAATTTTACGGACAGTTATGCCATGCCTCAGGCCGGAGAGCTGTGGTTGCATGCACTGGACATACAACCCTATGAAAAAGGGAATATATTCAACCACGAACCGAAAAGAAAACGGCGTCTGCTTCTTCATAAATCAGAAATCGAGAAATGTCGCTCGGAATCCGAAGAAAAAGGCATGGCCCTTGTTCCACTATCGATTTATGTGAACGATAAAGGACGTATCAAAGTTGAGATAGGACTTTGTAAAGGCAAGAAACTTTTTGATAAACGGGATGATATCGTTAAGACCGAAGCGCAACGCGCTATCCGGCAGGCGATGAAATTGAAAAGATGATACGCTGGATTTTTATTTCACTCCTCTGCTTGCTTCCCCTCTTAGGGGGAGCGATGACGGTTTCCTACACGGATGTGCAGGGAAACAAACGGGAGATTATGGCACGTCCGGGGCCGGAAGGATATTTTTTATCGGCCCGGGAATTGGTGGAGGCCCTTGCAGGATCCTGTTTCTGGGATTCCACCAAAGGCAAGCTCATGGCTCATGTGGGAGATGCAGATATTATTTTTACAGCCAATACCCCGTATGTACTTCGGAATGACAGCCTATTCAATCTTACTTTCTCGATGAAGGCGGAGGCGGGTGTATTGTGGCTGCCTTTGTTACCTGCTCTTGACCTTCTTTCTCCTTTGTTCGCTTCCGGCCTCTTTTTTGATGAAGAAAAGAAAGCCATTTGCCGAAAAGAAACGGAAAACCTTATCCGACGTTATCAATGCGAGGAGAAAAAGAACGGGACCCTTTATACGCTCTATCTGCCCGATTCCATGCTCTTTGATGCCACCTTTTTCCCGCCTCAACTGAATCTCAATATTTTTAAAGGCAGATTATCGGTTTCCGAACTTGAGCGGATGGAGCTCAAGGGGCTCATAAAAAAAGTAACGGCGGTTCAGTTTGCGGATAATGCCCAGGTGGCCCTGGTGGTTGATAGCAGAGCGGACAAACCGACGGCCGTCTACCGTTCCAATCCCCCGCGTATCGAGGTTTCCATTACCGAAAAAGAGGTGTCCCAGCCTATTCAGCAGGAGCGTTCGTTCCCCATCGCAGAAGCGCCCAAAGCGCCTCTGACGGACAAAGGACTTCATGTCCGCACCGTTATTTTGGATCCCGGACATGGCGGTGAGGATCCGGGCGCCACGAATAGTGCGCAGAAAGCAGTTGAAAAGGCTATTGCCCTGACCATTGGCCTGAAAGCCAAAGAGCGGTTAAAACGGCGTTTTCCGGCATTGAACGTTCTCATGACACGTGATAAGGATGAATTTATTCCACTGAAGGATCGGAAGGAGATGGCCAATCGCAAAAAAGGCAATCTCTTCATTAGTATCCACTTGAACGCTATTCCCGGGAGCCTGGCAAAACGGGCTTCTGTGGAAGGCTATGCGGTCTATTTCCTGGATGTGGCCAGAGATGATGATGCGCGTGCGGCGGCGGCCCTTGAAAACTCGGTCATCAAGTATGAAAAGGAGGGGGCTGAGGATGAAGGAATCAATGACGTTGATTTTATCCTCAAATCCACGGAACTGAATCTGTATCGTAATGAAAGTGAGGAGTTCGCCATTTTGCTTGAAAAAGAGATGGACAAAAAGCTCGGCAAGGTCAAGCGTCATAACACAGGCGTGAGTCAGGCCGGTTTTTATGTGCTCCGCGGCCCTGAAATGCCTGCGGTTCTGATTGAGTCGGGCTTCATTTCCCATCCTCGGGAGGCGGGGTTTATGAAAACCGAATCCTTTCAGGATAATTTGGCGGAATCCATCTGTTCTGCGGTCGAGAAGTTCAAGCAAAAATATGATGGAGCTCAACCATGATCGGTAATCGGAAACCTATCGGTGTCTTTGATTCCGGTATCGGCGGGCTGACGGTTGTCCGTGAAATGGTTCGAGAGATGCCCGGAGAACGAATCCTTTATCTGGGGGACACGGCACGTTATCCTTATGGTCCGAGGTCCAAAGAGGCGATTCAGAGAATGGCTGCCGAGTGTGTGGGCCATCTGGTTCGGCGGGGTGTGAAAATGGTGGTTATTGCCTGCAATACCGCAACCGCTCATGCCTTTGAACACCTGCAGAAAAAGTACAGCCACATTCCTTTTGTGGGCGTCATCGAACCCTGCACGGCTGCCGTGGCGGATCATATGCGCAAAGGACGGGTGGGCATCATCGGTACAGAGGCGACCATTGCGTGTAACATCTATGCGGACAAGATCAAGCAACTTCGCCCCAATATTGATACGATTTCCTCGGCCTGTCCGCTTTTGGTTCCCCTGGCCGAGGAGGGGATTCTGGATGGCCCCATTGTCGAGGCGGTCCTGGAGCGTTATCTGAAACCTTTCAGAAAAAAGGGGTTGCGCGCATTGATTCTGGCCTGTACGCATTATCCCTTTTTTCGAAAACGTATTGAGGACTATTTCAAGGGTAAAGTTTTTGTGCTTGATTCCGCTACCTGGACCGCTCAAACAGCCCGCCTGACCCTTGAAATGAATTTTATGGCAACGGATATCGAGCGTACGGATATGAATTCTCATCGGTTCATGGTCACGGATTTCCCGGAGAAGTTCAAACGATTGGGCGGACAGTTTTTGGGGGAGACAATGACGCAGGTTGAATCAATAACCATTAAAAAATAAACGGAACGGAGGACAATCGTGTCAGGACATTCGAAATGGGCTACCATCAAACGCAAAAAAGGGGCGGCGGACGCCAAACGAGGACAAATCTTTACAAAAATTATACGTGAAATCACGACGTCAGCCCGTCTCGGCGGCGGAGTGATAGAGGCCAATCCGCGCTTACGTTTGGCCGTGCAGAACGCCAAAGACAACAACATGCCGGCCAAGAATATTGAAAATGCCATTTTAAAAGGCAGCGGCCAGTTGGAAGGTGTAACCTATGAGGAAATCACCTATGAAGGATACGGACCCGGAGGTATTGCCATTATCATTGAGGCCATGACGGATAATAAAAACCGAACCGTATCGGATATCCGCCATATTCTGACCAAGCACAACGGCAATCTGGGTGAAACCGGAACCGTCGGATGGATGTTTAAGACCGTGGGGTTGATTGTTGTCGAAGCCGGTAAAATAGGTGAGGATGAACTCATGGAACTGGTTATTGAAGCGGGTGCGGACGATATGGAGACCGGTGATGAAGCTTATGAAATAAAGACTTCGCTTGACAAATTTGAAGCGGTACGTGCGGCCATAGAAAAGAAAGGTATCACTCCCGTCTCGGCGGAGATTACAAAGCTCTCTCAGAACAGCATTAAGGTCGAAGGGGATGCTGCGGCCAAGATCATGAAGCTCGTGGAGCTCCTTGAGGATCATGATGATGTCCAGCATGTATACGCCAATTATGACATTGACGACAAGGAGATGGACTCATTGGCAAAATAGTGTTGGCCGGATTCGACCCCGGCAGTATCGTGACAGGTTATGGCGTCATTGTCATTGAAGAGGGGCGCTTCAAAGCCCTGGAATATGGCTGTATCCGAACAGGCAAGAAGACGACGTTGGCGGATAAGTTGGAGCAAATCTATCAGGATGTTGAATCTGTTCTCCGAGAATATCAGCCCGAGGAAGTGGTTGTAGAAAAAGCCTTTTACCATAAAAATGCACAGGTATCCATGATTTTGGGCCATGTCCGCGGGGTTATTATGTTGGCGGCCAGACTGAATAAGGCGCATGTAGTGGAAATGACTCCAACGGCGATAAAAAAGATGGTCACCGGCAATGGCAGTGCCGGCAAGGATAGGGTAAAATATATGGCCACGCGGTTGTTAGGGTTGAAATTGCCTCCGGAATCCGCTGATGCTGCCGATGCTTTGGGTATGGCGCTGGCACATGCTCTCTGCACAACACGAGGATAAGGAATGATTGAGCGAATCAAAGGAATCCTGCTTGAAAAGGAGCCCACCCATCTGGTCGTGGATGTGCAAGGGGTTGGTTATGGACTCCATGTTTCCTTGAATACTTCTGCCACAGTAGCAGAGGCGGGTTCTGAAACAACGCTTTTCACTTATCTGCATGTTCGTGAAGAGGCGATGGTACTTTTCGGCTTTAGCCGGGAGATAGAGCGAGATCTTTTTTTACTGCTCTTATCCGTCTCAAAGATTGGTCCCAAGAGCGCACTCGCCATTCTTTCCGGAATGAGTGTCGAAAACCTGGTTCAGGCTATCCGAGGAGAAAATGTGGCGGCCTTGACCAAAATTTCCGGTATTGGTAAACAGTCTGCAGAACGGCTGGTGGTGGAATTAAAAAACAAGATCGCCAAGTTCGAGCAAAGTATCGCCGTTGGCACGCCGGGTAGTGGCCGTACCTCCTTTACAAAACAAGCGGATGAGGCGGTCAATGCCTTGGAATCTTTGGGATACAAACGGTTTTTTGCAGAAAAGGCGGTGGCCAAGGTATTGGAAGAGCAGGGGAGTGAACTCCCTGTGGAACAGCTGATCAAATCAGCGTTGAAATATGTGTAACTTATGAAAGAACGTATTGTCATGCCCGAAGAGTGGGGAGATGAGAAGGACTTTGAGTCCACCATCCGTCCGCGCCAGTTTTCGGAATTTATCGGACAGGAGCGCAATAAAGAGAATCTTCGGGTGTATATTCAGGCGGCCCGTTCGCGCAAAGAGCCCTTGGATCATATCATTCTGCACGGTCCGCCGGGCCTGGGCAAGACAACACTGGGCAATATCATTGCCAATGAGATGGGTGCCCAAATCAAGATGACTTCAGGCCCGGCTATTGTCCGTGCCGGTGAACTGGTTGGTATTCTTACGGACCTTCAACAGGGCGAGGTTCTTTTTATTGATGAAATCCACCGGCTAAATCGGGTGGTAGAGGAATATCTCTACAGCGCCATGGAAGATTATAAAGTGGATGTCATGATTGAAAGCGGGCCCGGCGCCCGTTCCATCAAACTCGATATCAAGCCCTTTACCTTGGTCGGCGCCACCACGCGCTGGGGCATGCTTTCTGCGCCATTACGAGACCGGTTTGGTATTCAGATTCATCTTGATCATTACGAACCCGCAGAGCTTTCCCGCATTGTTCGCCGCTCTTCTACTATCTTAAATGTGGAGATTGATGCTCCTTCTTCCGAAGAGTTAGGCAAACGAAGCCGCGGGACTCCCCGTTTGGCCAACCGTTATCTAAGGCGGGCGCGAGATTTTGCGCAGGTGGAAGGTAAAGGAAAGATTGATTTGCCTATTGTTCACCGGACCCTGGAACGGCTGGATGTGGACAAATTGGGATTGGACCGAATTGACAAACGCATCCTATGTGATATCATTGAAAAATACAAAGGCGGGCCGGTTGGATTGAACAATCTGGCTGTGTCTATTGGCGAAGAAGCGGATACCTTGGAAGAGGTGTACGAACCTTTTCTGATTAAAGCAGGGCTGCTCAAACGGACGCCGCGCGGTCGTGAAGTGACTGAGTCGGCCTATCACCATTTTGGGCTGAAGCCTTTTCATTCGGATCAACCGACCCTTTTGTAACAAATGAAACTGCTGTTGGCTCAGATCAATCCTATTCTCGGCGATCT
>MGVN01000202.1:13292-25844 GCA_001800515.1 Elusimicrobia bacterium RIFOXYB2_FULL_49_7
GAATGAACGAAAAATCCGAGAAGCCATGCAGACCGCAAAAGCCGGAAAAGCGGATCTGTTGCTCTTTCCTGAATTGTCCGTGTGCGGTTATCCGCCGGAAGATTTGTTGTATAGCGAGGCTTTTCTCAAGGCGTGCGAAGCCGTGGTTGCTCGTTTAGCCAAACTCTCTGGGCCTGTCCTGACCCTGCTTGGAACCCCCTTTCGCGAAAAAGGGGTGCTTGGCAATTGTGCGGTTGCCTTGCAATACGGTAAAATACGGGCGATTTATCACAAAAACAGACTGCCTAATTATTCGGTATTTGATGAAAAACGATACTTTACAGCAGGGACAAAGCCGCTTATTCTCAAACAGGGGAATAAGCGGATAGGGGTCACCATTTGCGAAGACATGTGGGACAAAAAGGGTCCTCTTGAAGCTTTAGGCAAAAAGGGAGTGGACCTGATTGTCAATTTATCGGCATCCCCCTATCACCGGGGCAAGATACAGGAAAGAGAAAAACTGCTGGTTCAATTTGCAAAGCAGTATCATATTGCAGCCGCCTATTGCAATTTAGTCGGTGGTCAGGATGAATTGGTTTTTGATGGCGGCAGTTTTGTGGTGAATCATCATGGACGGGTGATAGCCCGGTCTCCACAATTTCAGGAAGATAGGCTCTCCGTTAATTTGTCCGATTCGAAGAAGCCTTCTCCGTCACCCTATTTGAATCAAGTCGAAGAAGTATATCAGGCGCTTATTCTGGGTATTCAGGATTATGCCTTCAAAAATGGTTTTAAAAAAGCGCTATTAGGTCTGTCCGGGGGCATTGATTCTGCCCTGGTGGCGGTCCTGGCTGCCGAGGCCTTGGGCAAGGAGAATGTTCTTGGTATTACGCTTCCGACCCGGTATTCGTCAGTGGGGACAAAAGGCGATGCCAAGAGACTGGCTGATCGTATTGGTATGCCTTTTCGTGAGATTGCCATTCAAGGGCTGTTTGAACAGTATAAAAAGCTTTTAACGGTTGATTTTAGAGGTCTTTCGGAAGGATTGGCCGAAGAGAATCTGCAGGCGCGTATCCGAGCCAATCTGCTCATGGCCTATTCGAACAAGTTTAACATGCTCTTATTGTCAACCGGGAACAAATCCGAAGCCTCTGTAGGATATTGTACCCTTTATGGTGACATGGCAGGTGGGTTTTCTCCAATCAAAGACCTTCCCAAGGCGTTGGTGTATGAATTGTCCCATTACTGTAACCGTATGTTCGGTTTTGACATTATTCCCAAGTCCGTTATCCGGCGTCCGCCGACAGCCGAACTGCGACCCAACCAGAAGGATTCGGATTCCTTACCGGCCTATCATGAACTGGATGCCATTCTTCAACTTCATGTGGAAGCCAATCTGGATGCCGACGCTATTTGTAAAAAAGGCTTCAATAAAAGCGTGGTGGCCGATGTGTTGCGCAAAGTCAAAATCAGCGAATATAAACGGCGTCAATCCGCACCGGGAATCAAAATAACCCCCCTGGCGTTCGGTAAAGACCGCCGTATGCCTATTACCAATCAGTTTGACCGTTGAAAATACTCTTAGTCAATCCTTGGATTGTTGATTTTAAGGCCTATGATGAGTGGATGCGTCCTTTCCCATTTTATCGTTTTTTGGAACGATTCAGGAATAATCATGACATCAAGCTGATTGATTGTCTGGGCAGCCATGTCCGAAAAAAGAAGTTTCATACCGGTGATTTTGAGAGTGTTGAACTGGAACCCCCTGCTTTTTTTTCAAGAATTCCCAGAAAATACAAGCGATATGGTATTTCTTTGGATGAATTTCGACAAGCGCTGACTCTTTTTGGCAAACCGGATATCGTTTTTATCACGTCCCTCATGACTTACTGGTACTCGGGGGTGGCCTTGGCTGTGCAGGAGATCCGACAAGCTTATCCTGAAACGTTCATTAAGCTGGGTGGCATTTATCCTACGCTCCTGCCCGACCATGCCCGCCAATGGGCGTCGCTTGGGATGAGTCTTGATGCCGAGGTGACAGGAGGAAGTCGCGAACCCACCTTTTTGACCGTACCCGAAATGAAAGAGGTTTTGCCTCTTCGGGTCATTAAAGGATGTCCGGATCGCTGTCCCTATTGCGCTACGAGTAAAGTTAATCCCGGTGCCGTGGCGGTTGAATCCGTTGCGGAAAATATAGGCCGAATCGATTGTTTTGTACGAAGCGGAGGGGAAGAGGTGGTTTTTTATGACGATGCACCCCTTTACCGGTTTGAATCCGGGTTAGCCCCATTATTGCACCATATTCTTTCCTTAAAGCGAACGCTGAACCTCCATTTTGCAAACGGGATGCATGCGCGCATGATAAACGAAGAGGTGGCAGGGCTTCTTTTTTCCGCAGGCGTAAAGACCCTTCGCCTCGGTTTTGAACGGTCTTGTGGAGAACGAAAAGTGGGAGCAGAGGATTTGGTCAAAGCAGCATGCTGTTTGAAAAAGGCGGGCTTTTCTCCACGGGAAACAGGTGCGTATCTAATGCTGTCACCTGGCGATAGGCTTGATCGGGTCAGGCAAGATGCCCGGTTAATTCATGAAGTGGGTCTTAAAATATTTGTAAACCAATTCGCGCCCATTCCGGGCAGCGTTCGTTATGAGGAGATTGTGCAACACCAACCGGAAATTGCCCAAGAGCCGCTGTTGCAGAATGATTTAACCTATCTATACACGCATGGCGGGTTTGATTGGGATACGGTGTGGGAATTCAAGCATCAGGTGCAGGAGTTGAATAAGAAGCTGCTGGTTTGATGAGAGCCCAATTACCGTGTCAACTTGCTTATTTATTGCGTGTTCCTTTGATCGGCCTTAAAATATTTGATAACCCGGAAACCGATAAGTTATCTTACTTTTCTTTAAAACATTGAATAATATGGAGAGGTGTCCGAGTTGGTTGAAGGAGCACGACTGGAAATCGTGTAAACCTCTAAAAGGGTTTCGCGGGTTCGAATCCCGCCCTCTCCGAATAAATTGGCCAGGTCTTGCGCAATCCAGGCTTGTGAACTCCGCCAGGACCGGAAGGTAGCAACGGTAAGCGATACCCTGGATGTGCCGCAATCAACCTGGCCTTATTTTTACAAGCGTTGCCTATGTCCTACCTTGTTTTAGCCCGAAAATGGCGGCCCCTGACCTTTGATGATCTCATCGGGCAGGCCCATATCGCCCGGACACTCGCCAAAGCCATTGAGACTAAGCGGGTGGCTCACGCATTTCTTTTCACCGGTACGCGCGGAGTGGGCAAGACCACCACGGCCCGGCTTCTGGCCATGGCCCTGAATTGTGAAAAAGGACCTACGGCAAAGCCCTGCGGTGTCTGCCATTCCTGCCGGGAGATACAGGGTGGCATCGGCCTGGATGTCATGGAGATCGACGGTGCCAGCAATCGCGGCATCGACGAAATCCGGGATCTCCGTGAACACATCGCTTATACGCCGGTGGGCGGAAAATCCCGCATCGTCATCATCGATGAAGTCCACATGCTTACCAAGGAAGCTTTCAACGCCCTTTTGAAGAGTTTGGAGGAACCGCCCCCTAATTTTATCTTCATCTTTGCCACCACGGAACCTCAGAAGGTGCCGGAAACGATCCTGTCCCGCATTCAACGGTATGATTTCAAGCGCATCTCGCCCGTTGATGTGATGGCCCGTCTGAAATTCATCTGTCTTGAGGAGAAGATTGCCTTTGATGAGGAGGCGCTTTTGCTGGTGGCACGCAAGGCGAATGGGTCCATGCGTGATGCCTTGACCTTGTTGGATCAGATCATTCCCTTCTGTACCGGTCAATTAACCTCTGTCGAAGTCCGCAGCGTGCTGGGACTGGTGGACACGGAAAGTTATCTCACCCTTTTTCAGTCCCTGCTGGCAAAAGACGAAGGGGCTGTGATGGAACGGGTGGCTGCGGTCTTTGCCGAAGGGTATGACTTGGCCGAATTCTCGGATGGGCTTCAGGAGCATGTGCGCCATCTATTGTTGGCACGTTTGCGGAATGCGGATCCTGTGCTGTTTAATCTGCCGGCCGATGCTTTCGATAAATTGCGCGAACAGTCCAAACAATTCCACGAAACCGATTTGTTGCGTATGCTCGACATCCTGTCCCGTCTGACCTATCGAATCAGCAACAGCACCATGCCCCGTTTTGAGCTGGAGGCGGCCCTGCTGAAACTGGCCCGACTGGATGATGCGGTTGAAATCAGCGCCCTTCTTCGGGGAGCAGGACCGGAGCAAAAAAAAAAAAGTGATTTGACTCCGAGTCAAAGGCTCATCCCAAAGCCCCCGATTTCCGTTTCCCCTCCACCCCAGGAAGAGATGCCCATTGTTACGTTAGGATTATCGGACCTGAAGGTGCGTTGGCGCGACTGCGTCAAAGCCATTACCATGGAAAATATGAAGATCGGGACCTATCTCTCGTATTCCGCCGTTCTGGATACGCAGGAGAATGAAATCCGTATCGGCATACCCAGAAATCTTTCCTTTCAATATCAGCAGATGATGAAGCCCGACAACCAGCGCGTGCTGATTGACTTTTTTAAGCGCCATTGCGGATACGAAGGCCACCTCTCTCTGGAATCCATGGATGAGGAAAAGGGGATGCCTGCTTCCGGCGGAAACGGTGTGGCAGCGTCGGGCGTGTCGGCCGGACCGATCCCGCGAACCATGAATATCAATGAGGCGGCAGAGAAGGAGCCCATTATTGGCACCCTTCTCGATATGTTCAACGGAGAAGTAAAATAATGAACCATTTCTTTTACAAGTGAGGAAACCATGTCCAAAGGAATGAAGGATTTACTCAAACAGGCCCAACGGATGCAGACTGAAATGATGAAAGCGCAGAGTGAGCTTTCGGGTACCGAATTCGAGGGGGTGGCCTCCGGTGGTCTGGTGACCGTTAAAATGAACGGCCAGATGGAAATGACGGGTATTGCCATCAAAAAAGAGGTGGTGGATCCGGATGATGTGGAAATGCTGGAAGACTTGATTATGGCGGCTGTGCGTCAGGCACGTGAAAAGGCATCTGAGGCAAGCAACTCGCGGTTATCGGGGCTGACCGGCGGCATGAAAATACCGGGACTGATGTAATGGAACAGGTCGCCGCCCCGCTCCAGGAACTTTTCGACGAGTTGGCTAAATTGCCCAGCATCGGCAGGAAGAGCGCCCAGCGGCTGGCCTATCATATTCTCCGATTGCCGGTGGAGGAGACCGTACGCCTATCGGATGCCATTCGCATTGCACGCGAAAAGATACGCGAGTGTTCGGTCTGCTTCAATTACACGGAAACCGAACGATGCCTGATCTGCAACAGTCACTATCGCAATAACCGTCAGATTTGTGTGGTGGAAAAGCCGTCGGATATCTTTGCCATCGAGCGGAGCGGTTTTTATAAAGGGCTCTATCATGTGCTGGGCGGTGCCTTGTCGCCCATTGACGGCATGACCCCCGATAAGCTGAAAGTGCGCGAACTGCTTGCCCGGGTCAGCGGACCGGAGATGGAGGTCATTCTGTCGACCAGTACCGGAACGGAAGGGGATCATACCGCCTTTTATTTGGCCAAGCTGCTTCGGGAAAAAGGGGCTAAGGTCACCCGGCTGGCACGCGGACTGCCGGTAGGGTCTGAGCTGGAATATCTGGATGAGATTACGTTACTAAAGGCAATGGAAGATCGGGTCAGTTTTTAATTTTGAGGTGAGCAACCCGTGATTAAATCATTTTACCGGATAGTCGGCACATTTTTTTATTCAGGCCGTTTTCCTTTTGCGCCGGGCACGGCCGGCTCCTTGGCCGCACTGCTGTTGTTATGGTTGGCTGCGCATTTCCTGGCGCCGGCCTCCTTTTCGCTTTTGCAATCAGCGGGACTTCTGCTCATGGTGTTAGTCGGGATACCGGCCGCCTCTTTTCTGGAGCAGGAGGCTTTGGAAAAGGACCCTTCCTGCGCGGTCATTGACGAAGCTGCGGGCCAGTGGCTTGCATTTTTATTTATTCCTTCCAATCTCATTACCGGTCCATTTTGGATTCCATTGGCCGGATTTTTCCTGTTTCGTTTTTTCGATATTGCCAAGGTGTGGCCCGCGAATATTGCTGAACGACTTCCCGGCGGGGTCGGCATCATGGCGGATGACCTCATTGCCGGCTTGTATGCTTGTATCATTCTAAATCTACTTGTCCACATTATCTTATGACAGAACCTACCTGTTCGTTGATAACAGTCGGCAATGAACTCCTGTTCGGAGAAACCGTGGACACCAATTCCGCCTATATCGGCCAAGTGTTGACCGAAAAAGGTGTACGCGTCATGGAACGGCTTTCTGTGCCTGATGAATTGCCGGCTATTATCCGTGCCGTGAAAAGTGTTCGTTCCGACATTCTCCTGATCACCGGTGGTTTGGGACCCACGGTGGATGATTTGACGCGGGAGGCGCTTGCCGCTGCTTTTGGAAAGAAGCTGAAAGCGGATGCGCATCAGCACAAACGGCTCATCGCGACCTTTAAACGATTCAAACGGCCCATGGCTGCCTGCAATTTCAATCAGGCCCAGGTGCCGGAGGGTTTTCAAGCTATTGACAACCCTTATGGTACGGCCCCCGCTCTTTTTTATGCGAAAAGATTTTTATTTGCTCTGCCCGGCGTACCGCACGAAATGAAAGGGTTGATGCAAAAAGTGGTCCTGCCGGCCATTCGAAAACGATTCAAGTCCAAACCGATTCATCATGTGGAGATCAAAACCTCCGGCATTGGAGAATCAACACTTCAGGAAAAGCTGAAGGATTTTAAATGGCCAAAAGATATTACCCTGGCTTTCTTACCGGAAATAAGCGGCGTTATTGTCCGTCTTTCCGGTTCGGATAAGCGGCTGCTTGCAACATGGGAAAAGAAGGTAAGATCGGTTGCAGGCTCATTTGTTTTTGGACGAATAGGGGAGACCCTGGAAAGTGTGGTTGCCTCATTACTTTTACAGAACAAAGTGACCTTGGCGGTTGCAGAATCCTGTACCGGCGGACGAATAGGTTCTAAGCTTACCTCTCTTGCCGGAAGTTCCGGCTTTTTCCTGGGTGGCGTTATTGCCTACAGTAATGGTTTGAAAAAGAATATGCTTGCCGTATCCGACAGGATTATCAAGGAATTTGGAGCGGTCAGCGAGGCGTGTGCTTGTGCTATGGCCAAAGGGATTCGACAGCAAACAGGAGCGGATATCGGGTTGTCCATCACCGGTATAGCGGGCCCGAACGGCGGAACGGTTGACAAACCGGTCGGAACAGTCTGGATTGGACTGTCGGATAAAAAGGGAGAGCGAGCTGATTCCTTTTTCTTTTTCGGCAATCGTAACCAGATTCAGGAGCGGGCCGCTGTTGCAGGTTTGAATCAGCTTCGCCTGTCAATTTCTTAAAAATACTTTTCTTTCTTGCTATTTCTTGATCAGCGCTTGACTTTCATAATTCCGTATTTGTAGATTCTTTGTCTAATAAAATGACTCTGGAGTCAGAAGAATGGATTTAAAGGAAATTCGAGAAGAAGCGGTCAGAGAAACAAAACGTACCCTCATTCTGGATGCGGCCATTCAGGTTTTTGCCGAAAAGGGCTATCATGAGACCCGTTTAGAGGACATTGCCGCTAAAGCCGGTTTTTCCAAGGCGTCATTATACAATTATTACCCGGACAAAGAGAGCATCTTTTTTAACCTGGTTGTTCTCAAACATGAGGATTTATACAAGGTATTAAACGAGCGAATTGATCCGGCCGCGAGTATTCGGACAAAATTGGAGATTCTTTTCAATACAATCTTTGCTTTTTTTGGGGAACATTTTGCCATTATTCTGGCCATGAGCAGTCATGAATCGGATTGCCTCATTCATAACGGCGGTGTTGGACGGAAATTTCACAAGGAATTGATTCATGGATTTCAGGCCTGGGACGCAAAGGTCAAGTCCTATGTTTCGGAAATGCTGCGATTAGCGGAAGAACGGAATGAAATCTGCCTGGTCGCGCCGGCGCCGGTCGTATCAATGTATCTTCTTTCGCCTATCAGTTCGGTTCTTCGCTCTTGGAAATGGGCGGGGAAAATAGGCGATATACGGGAAACCGTTACACAATTGTGTGATATTCTTATGAACGGTCTTTCCTGCCGGAAATAATCCGACACGGAAACCGCGGAGGCATGACTATGAAGTTGAACGCCCTCTTCCTTATCGTCCTGACGGGCTTTGGAGGAAGCTCCCTTTCGGCCAGAACCTACACGCTGCCCGAACTGCTCCAGTTGGGTCTGGAGAATTCCAAGGAAGTCAAAATGGTTTTCGAAGAGCAGCGGAAGGTGGCTTCTCAGGTTTCTGAAGCTTATGGTAAGGCTCTGCCGTCCATTGATTTGACGGCTAATTACAGTTATGCCTTTGAACAGTACAGTGCGCTGGGTGGCGGCATGAGCGGCGGTTCCAGCGGTTCCATTGCGGATATTTTACACAGTGCTCATGTTGATACTGCTGCGCAAAGTGGATCCTATGTTTTAGCCAATGTTTTAGACAATTTGTTCGCCGGTTTTGCAGATATGACAAAAGATCAGACCGCTTCGCTGACCCTCTCCATTAACCAAGCCCTTTTTGCGCAGGGAAAAGTCGGCATCGGCCTGACAATTGCCAAGGTCTACCGGGAGGGATTGGAAGCGAAATATGCGAATGCGGTCCAAAGCGCCAAGGCGACAACGACCCGGTTGTTTTATGCGGCCCTTTTAGCGAAAAAACGGCAGGAAATACAACAGGAAAGTGTGACGCTGCGGGAAGAGGTGTTGCGCTTGTCGCGTATTCAGTTTGCAGTGGGTAAGGGGAGTGAATTGGACACCATTTCAGCCCGACTCGGTTATGAGAAGTCTTTGGTGGACAGACAGAATGCGGAGGACAGTCTTCATCTGACAGAGGACATATTGATGCAACGGATTGGTCTTCCTGCGGATCCGTCCTTCGATGTGACCGGGGAATTTATTATGGAACCTTATCTGGTGGATTATGAAACTGCTCAGGAAAAGATGGAAAAACGGAATTATTCGCTTATTCAGCTAAAAAAGGGGTTGGAGGTCCAGAATCAACTTGTTAAACTGGCCCGAAGCGACCATTACCCGATGATCTACTGCGGTGCCTCCCTGGGAAAAATCTCCCAATTCAACCAGGGGGATGCTATGGAATGGTATGATAATCAGAGCGTGTTTGTGGGCATGAAGATGAATCTGTTCAACGGTTTTACCATCTTCCAGAAAACCCGACAGGCACAGTCCGATAAGCGGTCCTATGAAGTCAATCTGAGCCTGGTCCAAGACGGGCTGGACATCGGACTTAAGAACGCAGTTAACCAGTTGGATGTCAACCATAAACGGCTTGAGTCTTCAGTGACCCTGCTGAAACTGGCGGAAAAAGGATATGTGTTGGCAAAAAAAGCTTATGAGGTGGGATCCAAGACCCTGGTGGATTTGAATAATGCGGAAATCGACTGGAAGCAGGCGAAACTGGCTTTTCACGCCTCCCAATTCGGTTATCTCAGTGCGGTGATAGACGTCAAGTTATTGCTGGGTGAACTGTAAGGAAAATCAAAGGAGAAATCATATGAGGTTATTCGACATGAACCGGATGCGATGGACAACAGGCGCCCTTCTTATCCTGGGGCTTCTTTTAGCCGCTTGCGGTGGAAAAGGGAAAAAAGCGGCTGACCAGACTATTGAGGCGATCCGCAAGAATGAAGGGCTGCCGGTTCGGGTCGAACCGGTCCGGCGTATGGCACTCTCTGCCCTGGAGGCGGTTGGCGGAACCGTGGAAGGCTATGAACAGGCCACGGTGAACAGCATGGTGCCCGGCCGGATCACGGAAATCAAGGCTGATGTTGGGGCTCGGGTTAAGGCGGGTCAGGAGATTCTCCGTATTACGCCGGACGGGGCTTCCCAACTTGAGACCGCCAAGGCTCAGTTCGACATGGCAGCCAAATCCAAGGAACGGGTGGCGGCCATTGCCAAAGAAGGAGGTGTTTCACAAGAGGTTCAGGACCAGGTTGAAACAGGGTATATTGCTGCCACCGAAGCATATAAAGGGGCACGCAGCAGTGAAATCGTGACCGCGCCCTTTGACGGCGTGGTGACCCAGATATATCAGCCCGTGAACACTCAGTTTGATCGGAACAAACCTTTGTTGGATGTGGCGATACTCGATCGCGTCAGGATGCGGTTGAATGTCAGCGAGGCGATTATCGCCCGTTTCCACGAGGGACAGCGTGCCTTTGTGGTCACCACGGAAGGAGACACGGTCTTCGGCAAGGTGAGCTTGGTCTCCCTCACGGGTTCGGCTCTAAGCCATACCTTTACCGTAGAAACGGTTTTCTCCAATCCCGGGATGAAACTTAAGCCCGGCGCGTATGTGACGGTCTATACGGCCGTGGAAAACCGTGCGACCGCCTTGTCTGTTCCCATGGAAGCTGTGGTAGCGGAAGGTGCTACCCATTCCGTTTGGGTAATAGAAGGTGGAACGTCCCGCAAGGCGTTGATCCGACTTGGTATTCGAGGGGGAGAGCGATTTGAAGTTCTGGAGGGCCTTGCCGATGGAGCCG
The DNA here is from genome assembly GCA_001800515.1 of Elusimicrobia bacterium RIFOXYB2_FULL_49_7. Next base: position 23,885 of record MGVN01000202.1, read on the forward strand.
TCATTGTCGTGGCCGGTGGAAGCCTTCTCTCCGACGGGGCCAAGGTCAAAGTGGTGGAATAGGGAAGCGATGGTCTCATCCGTACAAGCTCTTTGCCCGGCAAATCAAGAAAAGGATAAGCTATGACCCTCACAGGACTCAGTATCCGAAAACCGATCCTCATGATCATGTTGATTCTTGCGCTAGTGGTTTTTGGTATCGTTGGATTTTTGGCTTTGCCCATTGACCTCACGCCGAAAGTGGAATTGCCTTATGTGACGGTGCAGACGGTCTATGTGGGCGCGGGTCCCGAGGAGATAGAGACCTCGGTTTTAAAACCGGTGGAGGAGCAAATGACCACCATTGAAGGGGTCAAAAACATCACCTCCTACGGTATGGAAGGGGTGGGGTTCATTCTCATGGAATTCAATCTTGAGGTGGATCCTGATTTGGCGGCCATTGACGTGAAGGACAAGGTCGACGCCATCCTGTACAAGCTGCCGAAAGACCTCCAGAAACCGGTGATTTCTAAATTCGATATGAACTCCCAACCTATTCTGGATTTGGCCGTATCAGGTCCTTTGCTGCCCGAAAAAATGCGTGAGGTGGCGGATAAGTTGGTCAAGGAACGGCTGGTCCGAATACCCGGTGTGGCGGCCATCACGTTGACGGGCGGACGCGAGCGTGAAATTCACGTCAATCTCCACAAGGAGAAGATGGAGGGTTTGGGACTCTCCATTACGACCGTTGCGGGCCTTATTTCTGCTCAGACGGCCAATATTCCCGGAGGCCATGTCAGCGGAAACCGGACCGAATGGGCCATCCGTGTGGAAGGGCAATTCGAGAACCTGGATCAGATTGCCGCAATCAAGATACCCGTGGTTCAAACTGCGGGCGGTGGTGGACAGAACGGCGGCGGCAGTAGTTCGCCCGGCATGGCCTATCTGCCCCTTTCGGCGTTGGCCGATATCGAGGATGTGTATAAGGAGGTTCGTGAAGGGGCGCGTTTCAACCGGGAGAATTCCATCGGCCTCTCCATACAAAAACGGCCGGATGGAAATACGGTCGGCGTTTCGAACGCGGTTCTTGCTTCCATTGAAAAGATTGAGAAGGAGCTGCCGGCCGGTTGCCGTATTTTCATTGCCAGAGATGGCTCCAAATTCATCAAACAGTCTGTGAGCAACATGTATAGTAACGTGATTATCGGCATTCTGCTGACCGCTGCCATGCTGCTCTTTTTTCTCCATGATATACGGCTGACGATTATTGCGGCGATTAGCATTCCGGCGTCTCTTATCATCACCTTTATGGGTATGCAGATTTTCGGATTCACCATCAATATGATGACCCTGATGGCTTTGGCCATCTCCGTGGGAACGCTGGTGACGAACGCCATTGTTGTCCTGGAAAACATCATCAAGCGGCGAGACGAAGGTCTGCCCATTCTGGAGGCAGCGGAAAAGGGAACGAATGAAGTGGCTATTGCCGTGGTGGCTTCGGCCATGACCAATATCGCAGTTTTTGTGCCTATTGCAAACATGTCCGGTATTACGGGCCAGTTTTTCAAACAGTTGGGGATCACGATTACCGTTGCGACGATTGCTTCCCTTTTTCTCTCCTTTACGCTGGCACCCATGATGGCCGCCAAGCTGCTTAAATCGAAGCGAAAAGAGGGGGAGGGTAAACGAGGATTTTATCTTTGGCTGGACAATCTTCTATTATCTTTTAAGGCCCGTTATTTGTCTCTGCTGCAGCCGGTGCTGACGCACCGGAAATCGACCTTGTTTGTGACCGTGCTCCTTTTTTTCGGTACGCTTTTTGGAGTCGGGCCCCGTATCGGATCGGAATTCTTTCCTCAAAGCGATCAGGGTATCATTGATGTCAATGTGGAGATGCCTCCGGGAACCGCTTTGACGGAAACGGACAAGGTGCTCCGGACTGTTGAGGAGCGGTTGTTCACCCTTCCGGAAGTGGTCACGGT
>MGVN01000203.1 GCA_001800515.1 Elusimicrobia bacterium RIFOXYB2_FULL_49_7
CACGCCCCTTCACTTTTTTCTTCTCTCACAATTTCGCAGGATACGCCCTCAAGCTTTAAGACTATCATCATAACGTCGGCTTCAGTTATTTTTTCTGCAACGTCGATGCCGTCATCCAAAGACCGCTGCATCCATTCTTTATCGTTGCCGGATATTTTGTCGCCGTAATGTTGAAGCACCATTGTGATAAGCGGGTATGTGCCGCGTCCGAACCCGCCGGCAACCACTACGGGAACAGAAACACCGGTTTTTTGCTTTATTTCCTTCCATTTTTTCGCAAATTCCGTGTAAACGCGCACCTGGGGCTGTCCCAGCAAAAGGAAAACATCGGGCGGGTTAACGGTAAAATCATCGCCTTCGGTTTCAGACAGCAGGTTAAGATATTTTTGGGCAGATTCAACAAGTTCCCGGCGGGCGATTTTCCGGGGCGGGAATAATGCTTCCACCGTCAGGCACTGCAGTGACGGATTGCTCCCGGCATGATTAGCTATAACCTGTTGTATTGCGTCGGGCAGACGGCTTAACTCATCGAGAGGAATGGATTCATTTCGACTGATAACTTTCTGCACTTCAGGATCGGTGGCTATCTTCCATATAAGGCCGTCGCCGCCCATAACGCCCCCGGCGGCCGCCTGCCGGGAGAAAAATTTTATAAGCATGTATATCAATTCCGCGGTGCGTCGCGGGTTGATGATTGCATCGGCCATGGAAACTGTTTTTATGGCCTCATTTACCACAGATTCGAAAGCCACTGTGTCAAGCGTGAAACCGGAAGACACGGATGTTCTTACCGCCGGCTGCATGATTTTAAATTCACCATTACCGTTTCGAACCAGGGTTAGCGGCTCGCCGCCGTATTCTATACTGATTTTATCGTCACTTACCGAGACGGCGCCGATGTTTTCCGGGCCAAGCGCCAACGCAAGGGATTCCAACCCGGAATTTGCAATTGATTTTCCAAGCGACCTTGCCTGCCTGGCGGCCAATTGAGAATATATCAAGCCGGCGGCCTCGCCGCCCGTGGTAGCGTTGGGGGTTATGGTTATGTAAGGTATGTTTCGCTCGCGCAGCAGCTTGTTTATTCCAGCAGTATGAAAGCCTCCCGTAACAAGCGTTATTATTCGGCAGTTGTTTAGCAAGTCCCGTGGCAAAATTTCGCTGGCGGCGGCAATTTGCGCGGGTTCACCGGTTAAGCGGGCATCACCGCATGAATTCGCTATGAAGTATTCATTGCGAACTATATTAGCTTCATAATAATCGTCCAGAAGTTTAAACCCGGCGTCATCAACCGGCTTGAAAGCGTAAACATCCCAGGTGCTGCGGAATTTTTCGAATTTCGTCCTGAAGTAGGCGTAATCGGCGGCTGATATGGACGCATTTAAATAATCCCTGAAATAAGAGAAAAAATCCGTCAGGAATACAACATCAACTTCGCTTGTGTCGCGCGAGAAGGCCAGGCGTATCTGTCCGAGAAGGCGCCGCTCCTCGTCGATAATGGCTACGGGGTTAAGCCCGGCGCTTTTACGGATGCAGGCAAAAAAATCGTACAGGCCGCGATAACGTCCGGCGAGGGGTTTAAGCGCCTCGTGATCGGCAAGCCCGGCAAGGTGAAAATATAATTGTTCAGTCTGTGAAAAATTTCCGGTTTTATCAAGCAGGGAGTTATACTCGCCGTAGGTCAGCCTGGATTTGACGTCGGCAACGAACCGGGAACACTGGCGTGATATTTCAGCGTAGTTAAGTTTTTCCTGCAAACTCGCCAGTTCGATAAACGCTGCTATATCGGGATAATCCGCCGGGTACGTTTCTGCGTTTATTCGGCGGGCATAGTTTACCAGCAGGCCGTAGTATTGGGCGTCTTTGATCTTACCCAGCCTGCGGCGTGTTACGATTTTATCGAGTTCTTTGTTTTGGGAGCTCAGGAATTTATTTTTCAGAAAGCCGAGTTCACGCTCGTAAGCTTTTATCGCGGACACGTATGCCGGCTTATTTTCAAGTATGGCGCCAAGCCGGGCTATATTGCGCCTGTGCGTAAATTTATCCTCGAGGCCGCATAACAAATCAGGCCTGCCGGCCGTGGCCGAATAGAATTCCGAGCCGGATATTATACCGTTATCCATCAGGCCGTAAAGAGGTTTATCGCTCCTGGCGCCGGTTATTTTTTCGAGCCACGCGGTGCTTATATCGCCGCAGCCACCCTCGACATAAACCCTCTCCAGCCCGTAGTTGACGTCAAGAGCCGACAAAATTTTTGCGATGTTCCTTTGAACCTCAGCATGGCAATGCAAATCCTGGATATTTACCACCACGCAGGATGGCGAACCTTGCGCCGGCCAAAATCCGGTTACCTTTCCGACGCTCGGCGGCACGATAAATCCGTCCGGCAGTTCGCTGAAATTGTTTTCCGCGGCATCCGCGCCCGTCGAAGCATGCAGCAATTCACCGAATACGGAACACGTAAGAAAACCTGCAAGTGTAATTATTGTTATTATTTTTTTCAAACGAACCTCTCCAAAAGGTGAAACAACATATTTTTATCCCCCCACAAAGATGGGATATTTAGCCTTGCGTGCGCAGGGTTGCCGTAAGGGCGGGCGACAATATTTCAATGGCTGTTTCCGCCGGTTTGCCGGCGCGGCGTTCCGCTACAAGCGGGAATATGCGCGCGGATTCGGCCAGCGCCCAGCCAACCGTATTATCTTCCTTGCCAGTAAATTCGGGCAATGTGCCTGTTTTCTGCAAAGCATCAATTTGCGGCTGCATTATGGAACGCATCTCGTCGAGTACGTAGCCGGTTTTATTTTTTGCATCTTTCCCGCGGACGGAGGCGACTGCCTTAACGAATACTATCATTGGCACAAGCGCCCTTAAGCCCGATACGGTGGGCAGCGCCTCGTAAGCGGCCCTTGCATTTTCAATGTTAATTCCTATATCCTTACCTGAAAGCATGTTTACCATTTGCTTAAAGTAGCTGCCTTTAATTTCATCGCGCCTGTTTAATGCTGCCGCCATATCGTTGCCGATTCTATGCACGGCGCCGTCTTTAGCCGTCTCAATTATGCGTTCAAACGCTCCGTGGGTATGGGCGGCAAACAGGATCGCGCGGAAACGACTGTTGTCCCGCTCGTTGACAAACTTTTCCAACCATTTGTTTCTGGCGTAGTATTCCGCTTCTACAACGTGTTCCGAGGCGCCGCGGACAAGATTGGCAAGCTCCATGTGGCTTCTTACTATTTCATCGGACGAGGCATTCGAAGGCAGACGGTTTTTCAACAATATAACCTGCCTTTCCAGGGCAAGCCAGTTCCTGTTGTCAACGGCATTTTTGAGGCGGCCTATCAAGTTAAGCGTCTCATCAAATAATTTCCCTTGTTGCAACACATTTATAACAGGCTCCAGTTTTGCGCCATCGGCCTGCTGCATGTAATTGACCGCACTGATAACCGAACTTAAACCGCGGCCGCTGAAAACTGCCGCCAAACCGGGCAGCGAAATTTCACGCGCCTTGTTAAACCATGCAAACTCGGCGGCATTCACTTTTTCAGGCGAAACCTTGTAACCCGTCCGGCAGGCGGCCTCGCCTGCTTCCGCAAGGCTCTTCGGCCTGAATGCGCGGCCGGCCGTCAATTTGACTAGAAAATCTTTGTAAACATTATCATCGGCATGGCCGCTTGAGACGTCCCTGAACTGGGCATCATTTGCAGCGGCGCCGCTGGCAAGGTCCGGCATGGCGATAACGGCGGCATTTTCAGAAGCGCGGACGAACGTTTGCACGTTATTTTTGAACCCTTCGACATCATCTTTAGAAATTACCGGTTTGCCTTCTTCGATATACATCATGCGTATGACGTTCTCGCCGGCAGCCTGCGGACGGGGCGTAACGCCGTAAGGAATCCTGTCAACATAAGCTGCGTCCAGCCTCGCGGCAAGCAGGCGCGCCTGCGCCGCAAGCGCCGGCGACTGCGACGGGATGATGCCAACGCTGTCTTTACCCAGCTTGCCCGCCAGGCCATCTATCCACTTTTCCGGCACCGTTGAAAGACCGGATAGATCGAGGAAAACCTTGCCGAACCCGAGTTTAACCCATTCGTTTATTTTTTTCTCCAAAGCTTCGAGATTTTCGCCGTCTTTCACAACAACGTTAAACGTAACCTGAACTTTATTCATAATTTCAGGATCCCGCAAAACCTTTTTGAATTGGCTGCGCGCGGTTTCATCCATGAAAGAATTTAAATCACCTATGTTATTGTTATGCCTGTAAGCCGCATACGCCTTTTGCGCATCTTTTGCGTCGCGCTCCGCCACGGCATGTTCAATGATATAGGCCGACTCGGTAACCACCGTCTCTTGCGGATCGGTGCCTTCAACCTTGGACCAGTCAATGTAACGCACCAGCTTGTCGAATATATTGTCAAGCATCACGGTGTCGACATTCATTTCCGCCATGTTTTTTATGAAAGCCGCAAGATCCGTTATCTTTCCCTCACCCATGTCCGGACGGCCGGCCTGGCGGAGCTGGCTGATATTTTTATAAACGGCAACGCCGTAAGGCAGCTTAACCTCGCCGCCGGCTTTCACCCGCCTTAGCGGCAGGTAAAAGTTCCATACGGCTTCTTTTACGCTTTCTTCTACGTCGGCGGAATCGCTTATAAGATTATCGGCGCGGTGCAGCGGCTCGCGTTTTTTCAAGCCGTCAGCGGCGCGCACAATATCGTATTTGCCAAACACATCGTCACTTAAACGTTCCGCATCGGCCGGCGTTTTAAAGCGCATTTCGAAAATTGTTTCGCCAAGCAGAGCCTGGTTCTGCGCTATATCATCGTTGCAGATAAGCCCGGCATAGCCGTTGGATTGAATAATGTCCGGGTTAATATCGACGGCCGAGGCCATGCCCATTTCACACAGTATCTGCTTTATGGTATCAGTGCCTTCTTTGTTTTTTACGCCCTCGCGCACGGAGTTCATTATGGCAAGCAACGCGCCGCGAAGCGCCGCATCGCGATTTACTTCCCGGGGCAGGCTGCCAATCTGCAGGCGGACAACGGCGGCATCGTTATCATCAGCCTGATCCGCCCTTGCGTAAACAGGCACGGTAATGGTTTTGCCATCCGCCAGCGTAATATTTTCCTCATAAAGGAATATTCCTTCCGGATCGGTGTTATCATCAAGCAGGCTTACGTGCAGGGCATTCATGCCTATTGAGGCATAAGCCTTCAGCTCATCCATA
>MGVN01000204.1:0-1559 GCA_001800515.1 Elusimicrobia bacterium RIFOXYB2_FULL_49_7
CTGCCGAAGGCAAAATGAAAGGCATACTCGGTTATACCGACGAGCCTCTCGTTTCGATTGATTTCAACCATGACCCGCTGAGTTCCATAGTGGATTCAAAAAATACGAAAGTTATAGCGGACAACCTTGTGAAAGTTCTTGCATGGTACGACAACGAATGGGGTTATTCCAACCGCGTCGTTGATCTTATCAACTTCATGCTCGCAAAGATGTAAAGCAGTTTTTTACTCAATATAAAGCGGGTAAGCGGGAGAGAAACCAATCTCTTTCGCTTACCCGCAGCTTTCTTGAGGGGGGGCAACCATGAACCTTAAGCAGATACTGGTAGTCAGTGCAGACGATGAGACCGGCAAACTTGCAGAAACCACCCTGCAGCTTGACGGTTACTCCGTTATCCGCGTTCCGGATTCACCGGCCGCGCTTGAGTACGCGCGCGTACACAAGCCGGACATGATTATAGTAGACATTGACCTGCCCCGCATGGAGGGCCTGGCGCTCAACCGCCGCATCCGTCATGACAGGGAAATTCATTCAATTCCAATAATCATGCTTACCGGCGCAAGAACGCACCCCGAGGACAGGCTCGCAGGCCTCAAGCTCGGCGCCGACGACTACCTTTTAAAACCCTTCGTTCCGCAGGATCTTTCAATTAAAGTAAGCCGCCTGATAATCCGCGGCGAGGAACACCGCGCATTCAGCCCGCTTACAAGACTCCCCGGCAATTACGCGCTTGAAGCGGAAATAGCCAGGCGGATAGAATCAAAAAAAGCGTTTGCGGCATGTTATTTCGACCTGGACGATTTCAGGCAATTCAACGACCATTACGGCTACGAGCAGGGCGACCGCGTACTACGATTTTTATCGATGATAATTACGGGCGCAAAAAACCAGTGGGGTAACAAAGAAGATTTCCTGGCACACCTCGGCGGCGACGATTTTGTGCTTGCAACCACGCCGGACAAAGTCAAGGCGATGTGCGACCAGGTTATACACGAATTTAATCATATCATCCCCGATTATTACGAAGAACAAGACCGCAAGCGCGGGTTCATAACGGTACTCAACCGCAAAGGTGAAAGCCGGCAGTTTCCGCTGATGACAATTTCGGTTGCCGTCGCCTCAAATGAAAATTATTCAATCCGGCATTACGCACAGCTGCTCGACATTCTAAACGAGATGAAACATTACGCCAAAAGACAGCCCGGCAGCGTATGGATAAAAGACCGCCGCCAACAAACTATCACTAAAGAGTAAGGAGCAGACAAATGAAAAAGACAATCAAAGACGTACCGCTGAAATCGAAAAAAGTTCTGGTGCGGGTTGACTATAACGTCCCGCTTAACGAGCAGGGACAGATAACCAACGATAAACGCATAGCCGCCACCCTGCCGACGATAAATTACCTTCTCGAGCAGAATTGCGCGGTGATACTTATGTCCCATCTCGGCCGCCCTAAGGGTAAGGCCGTGGCATCAATGAGTTTAAAACCGGTTGCCGCCCGCCTGGGAGAACTGCTCAAGAAGGAAGTGCTTATGGCCCCGGACTGCGTCGGCGCAGAG
>MGVN01000204.1:1590-6424 GCA_001800515.1 Elusimicrobia bacterium RIFOXYB2_FULL_49_7
TCCCTGGGAGAAGCATTCGTCCAGGACGCCTTCGGCACGGTACACCGCGCCCACGCATCCACAGCCGGCATAGTTAAACACATGCCGCTTGCCGCGTGCGGATTCCTTGTGGAAAAAGAGCTGAAATTTTTGGGTGAAACCCTCAACGCCCCGCAGCGGCCGTTCCTCGCCATCCTCGGCGGCGCAAAAGTTTCCGACAAGATAGCCGTAATAGATAACCTGCTCACTAAAGTTGATTCCCTCATCATCGGCGGCGCCATGGCATACACGTTCCTCAAAGCCGAGGGAATCGAGACGGGCAAATCGCTGGTTGAAGACGATAAACTTTCCGTAGCCCGCGATCTCCTGAAAAAAGCGCAGGACAAAAAAATCAGCCTGTTCATCCCTATAGATCATATCGTAGTTGACAAGGTGGACTTCGCAGGCAAGAAAATTGACGCCGGCGCCAGCATAAAGGAAACCGAAGGCGCGGAAATTCCGGCGGGCTTTTACGGCGTTGACATCGGCCCCATGACAATCAAGCGCATCGCCCCCGTGGTTATGGAAGCCCGGACAATAATATGGAACGGCCCTCTCGGCGTCTTCGAAATAGACCAGTTTTCCAAAGGCACCGTCGAGATAGCCGGCCTCGTAGCCCAGGCGACGGAAAAGGGAGCAGTATCCGTCATCGGCGGCGGCGACTCCATCGCAGCGGCGAAAAAAGCCGGCGTTGACAAAAAAATCTCGCACATCTCCACCGGCGGCGGCGCATCCCTCGAATTCCTGGAAGGCAAACCCCTCCCCGGAATATCCGCCCTGCCCGATAAATAAATTTTGACATCGTACAATAATTTTTGTATAATTTTTTCACAATGTACTATTTTATTCTTGTTATCCATGTAATTGCTTGTGCCGGGCTTATACTGGTTGTGCTTTTGCAGGCGGGGAAAGGTTCCGGAATTTCGGGGCTTTTCGGCGGCGGCGGCGGGGATCAGCTTTTCAGCGCTCCGTCGGGAATGGCGGTCATTAAAAAAGCGACAATAGTGATGGCCGTCCTCTTCACGCTGACGTCGCTTATCCTTACCGTCTCCACTTCGCGGCGGGGTTTAGGCACGGTTACCGGACAGATACCTGCTATCCCGACAGTTCCGGGCCAGTAACAACAGTTTCATCTTATTTTCATGCTGGGGTGGCGGAATCGGCATACGCGCACGTTTGAGTGGCGTGTCCCGAAAGGGATGCGGGTTCAAGTCCCGCCCCCAGCATTAAGACAGTAACTGAAGTAACGACAGATATGCGGGCGTAGTTCAGTGGTAGAACGTCTCGTTGCCAACGAGAAGGTCGTGGGTTCAAGTCCCATCGCCCGCTTTTAAATTTATTTCACTCCTACCGACAGCTTCTTTTACCCCAATTACATGCATTCAAGGAGATATAATCTATGAAGCGTGACCTCTTCGACCTAAACCAGGAAAAATTTCTTGCACGGAACGCGCACCAGTACGTGGTTATCCCGTCGCTGCCGGATCAGCTTAAAGGATTACTTGACATAGCCTACAACCTCTGGTGGGTGTGGAACAGCGAAGCGGTTGAATTATTCCGCCGAATAGACCGCGATCTCTGGGAAGAGAGCTATCATAATCCAATCCGTCTGCTGGGCGCCATAGGCCAGAACAGGCTCCAGGAGCTTGCCACCGATAACAGTTTTATATCTCACATGGAGCGCATCCAGGAAGACTTAAACCGTTACCTTAAACTTCCCACCTGGTACAACAAGGAATGCACCGACCATAAAAACTGCAAAATAGCCTATTTTTCCACGGAGTTCGGGCTGCACGAAAGCCTGCCGATTTACTCAGGCGGCCTGGGCGTGTTATCCGGCGACCACCTGAAATCGGCATCCGACATGGGCCTGCCGCTTGTGGGCGTCGGACTCTTATACCGCTTCGGATACTTCAAGCAATACCTTAATTTTGACGGCTGGCAACAGGAGGAATATGTAGAAAATCATTTTTTCCGGATGCCGGTGCAGCGCGTAAAGGATCAGAACGGCAAAGTGCTTAAAGTGGCCGTTGAGCTTGATAAAAGCACCATTTACGCACGCGTCTGGAAAATTCAGATGGGGCGCGTAACCCTGTTTTTGCTCGATACAGACATTGACGAAAACACGCCCAAAGACAGGGAAATAACCGGGCAGTTGTACGGCGGCGACCGCGAAATGCGCATCCGCCAGGAGATAATCCTTGGCATAGGCGGCATACGCGCGCTCAAAGCCATGGGAATAGAGCCTTCGGTTGTCCATATCAACGAAGGCCATTCCGCATTCCTTATCCTTGAACGCATACGCATGTTCATGGAGGAGAAAAAGTTTTCATTTGCCGAAGCGCGCGAGCTTGTGCAGGCATCGAGCGTATTTACTACGCACACGCCGGTGCCGGCCGGCAACGAAGTGTTTGTTCCCGAACTGATCGAAAAATACCTGGAACCTCTATATACCAGCCTGGGGCTGACGAAGGACGAGTTCCTGGCGCTTGGCAGGGAAAACAGGGAAGACACGAAAGAAAATTTCTGCATGACCATACTTGCCCTGCGGATGAGCAACTACGCCAACGGCGTAAGCAAGCTTCACGGCACAATTTCGCGCGGGATGTGGAAAGGGCTTTGGCCCGAGCTTCCGCAAAGCGAAGCGCCCATAACTTCAATAACCAACGGCGTCCACACCAACACATGGATCTCTTACGAGATGGCCGGCTTGTTCGACCGCTACCTCGGAACCACCTGGAAAGACGAACCGGCAGACCAGAGTATCTGGGAAGCCATAACACACATACCCGATGCCGAGCTGTGGCGCAGCCATGAACGCCGCAGGGAACGGCTTGTCTCCTTTGCGCGCGAACGTCTTAAGGCGCAACTGCTGCGCCGCGGCGCTTCGCCTAACGAAGTGGAGATGGCCCAGGAAGTGCTTGACCCCGAGGCGCTGACAATCGGTTTTGCGCGCCGTTTCGCTTCATACAAGCGCGGAACGCTGATCTTCAGGGATATTGCGCGGCTCAAACAATTGCTCACGGCAAAAAATATGCCGGTACAGATAATTATAGCCGGCAAGGCTCACCCGAACGATAACATCGGCAAGGAAATGATAAAGCATATCGTGCACATGGGGCGGGACATTGACATGCGCCACCGCATAGTTTTCCTTGAGGATTACGACATGAACGTGGCTCATTATCTGGTACAGGGAACGGACATATGGCTCAATAACCCGCGCCGTCCGCTCGAGGCCTCCGGCACCAGCGGCATGAAAGCGGCCGCGAACGGCGTGTTAAACGTAAGCGTCCTGGACGGCTGGTGGTGCGAAGGTTACAACGGCAAGAACGGCTGGGTTATAGGTTCCGGCGAAGAGTACGACAATCCCGACTACCAGGACGAAGTGGAAAGCAAAGCGTTATACGATATTCTTGAAAAAGACATCGTCCCCTTGTTCTATCACCGTGGGCATGACGGGCTTTCGCGGGAATGGATCGCCAAGATGAAACTTTCCATGCAGACAAACTGCCCGGCTTTCAATACCAACCGCATGATAGAGGAATACACCAGGAAATTCTATAACCCCGCGGATTTTAAATATGAAGCGCTGGTCAGGAACAATTATGAAGCCGCGAAAAAACTTGCCAAATGGAAAAAATTCATGGAAGACAGCTGGGTAAACGTTAAAATCAACAGCGTTGAAGACAACATCTCCGGCGACATAAACCTGGGCAACACCTTTACCGTTCGCGCCGGCATAACCCTCGGCGCGATAAAGCCGGACGACGTCAGCGTGCAGATATACTGGGGCTACATGGATTCAAAACACAGGATCACCATGCCCAACGTTCACCGGATGAAACAAGTTGAGCAAAAAACCGGCGGTAATTACCTTTACGAGGGGACCATTACCGGGGACCGCGTAGGCCATTGCGGATATATTGTCCGCATCCTGCCCCGGTACGACGGCGATTCCCTTGTAATGCCGGAATTAATAACGTGGCAATCAGCGTAAACGGCTACGATCTTTTTATATTTGACCTCGACGGCACGCTTGTAGATTCGCAGAAAGACCTTACCGCCGCGGCCAACCAGGTGCGGATCGTTAAAAAGTTGCCGGCGCTTACGATTAACACCATACGCTCTTTCGTCGGCAACGGGGTAAGAATTCTTCTTGAAAGAACGCTGCCCGGCGCGGCTCCGGAAACCATTGATGATGCCGTGCTGCGGTTTAAAGCATACTACGCCGATCATATTCTTGACACTACGGCGCTTTACCCGGGCATCGAGAAAGTAATAAAAGATTTAAAAGGCGCGCGGCTTGCGGTGCTTACGAACAAACCCGAACAATTCGCGCGCGACATCCTGCGCGGCCTCTCGATAGACGCGTATTTTTCAGTCGTCTACGGCGGAGACACCGGGCCGAAACGAAAACCAGACCCCGCGCCGCTTGTTGAAATTCTTAACGCGCTCCGGGTGCGCCACGAACGCGCGATAATGATAGGCGACGGCGTAAACGATATATTGGCGGCCAGGGCCGCCGGCGTACGCTGCGCCGCAGTAGGGTACGGTTATACGGATAAGGAAGAACTTTTGAAACACCGGCCGGACTATTTTTTCGAAAACCCTGAGGACATTCTTTCGCTTTTTGTGCGTTAACATGATCTGGATTAAGTTCGTAAAATCTCTAATTAAACTTCTGCATTCCGAAATTTCGCCGAACGAAATCGCCGGCGGCATAGCGCTGGGGGCGATGATCGGGCTTACGCCGGTTTTTACCATACAAAAAATCGCACTGTTCATGCTGGTGCTTATTCTTAAAGTAAACATA
>MGVN01000204.1:6481-6641 GCA_001800515.1 Elusimicrobia bacterium RIFOXYB2_FULL_49_7
GTTTCACACCAGCTCGGCTACCTGCTGCTTGCCAAAATTCAACCGCTTACTTCCCTTTGGGCAGCCATGTACAATATGCCTATAGTACCGTTTACCAGGTTCTACAACACGGTGGTACTCGGCAGTTTTGTATTATCGCTCATCTTATTTGTGCCTCTCT
>MGVN01000205.1 GCA_001800515.1 Elusimicrobia bacterium RIFOXYB2_FULL_49_7
CACGCTTCAACGTTTTCGCCAGGCGCTTGACGAGGATTTCAACACCGAAAAATCCCTGGCCGTGCTGCATGAATTCAAAAAAGACATGCTCTCCACACTTCACACCGCACCCGCCGCCTTGCGCGCGGCGCAGGCAAAAGCATTCACGCTTATGCTGGAAGGCCACCTGGGAATAACGCCGCCACAACCGGCGCAGTTTGCACCTGAAATAATACAACTCAAGAATGAGCGCGAGCAGGCGCGCAGGCAGAAACAGTGGGCGCTTGCCGACAGCCTGCGTATGCAATTAGAGCAGGCCGGCTACCAGGCGCTGGACAACCCCGACGGCACCTCGACACTTTTGCGGAAAAAATAATGAGCGATTACTTATCCGGCAGGAACCCCGTACGCGAAGCACTTATCTCCGGCCGCAAGGCCATCAACAAAATTTACATGTCAAAGCAGGCGCACGGCACGGCCATCACCGACATAATCCGGCTTGCGCGGGAAAAAAAGGTGCCGCTGCACCACGTACCGCCTGAAAAAATTGATTCATTCACGCAGGAAAACAGCCAGGGTGTAGTGGCGGAGATCGCATCCGTAACCTACTATGACCTGGACGGCTTATGGGAAGTGATCAAGGATAAGGAACGGCCGCTGATAGTCGTTCTCGACGGGATAGAAGACCCTCACAACGCAGGCGCCATCATACGGAGCGCCGTGGCGCTGGGAGCCGACGGCATCGTGCTTGGTAAATGGCGTTCCGCGGGTTTGACCGAAACCGTTACAAGAACGTCGGCCGGCGCCAGCGAACATATTCCGATAGCACGCGTTACGAACATAAGCGAAGCCTTAAGGCAGCTTAAGGAATACGGTTTCTGGATAGCAGGCGCGGAGGCGGGCAACCGGCCTGTCGGCGAAGAAAAGTTTTCATTTCCCCTTGCCGTAGTCATAGGCAGCGAAGGATACGGCATTCACAGGCTGGTAAAAGAACAGTGCGACTACCTTGTTTCCATACCGCAGGCCGGGACTATTTCGTCGCTTAACGCTTCGTGCGCCGCGGCAATAGTTCTTTACGAAATATCGAGGCAGAAGCTGCCGGCGCCAAGTTCAGGGAAATAGCACGGAATCTATTCCGTGCACAAGGCCGTTTCTGCATTCGATGTCGGCTTCTATCACCATAGCTTTATTGACAGAAATACCGTCGCAGGGATATACATCCAGTTTCCCGCCTTCCAGCGTCTCCAACCTGCGCAATTCCATTATCTTACCTATGGAAAGATACCCGGCCACCATGTGATAACTAACCACCCTGGCAAGCCATCGCTTACTGGCAAATAACCGCTTCCTGTCCGCGGAATCCAGTTTTTCAAACGCCTCGTTGTCGGGCGCAAAAATAGTTACCGGCCCCGTGCCGCCGGTAACCGTCTCAAGGCCGCCCTGGCGCACTGCCATTGCAAAAAGAGAGTAATCGCTCTTCTGCATAAGAACGTCTTTTATTGTTTTTATTTCTGTAATTATAGAACCTGTCTTCAAGGAATGCCCCCTTTATTGATGTTGTAATTTCATTGTATATTATCGTTTTTGCCATGTCAATTGACTTGTAAAAAACGATAAAGTATAATTGGATTATATTATTTTTTCGAAACAGGATATTATGGATAATATTAACAAGATTCTTGTCGTCGAAGACGTTCCCGCCCAGCAAAAACTCATCCAACGCTACCTTGATATCAAAGGCTATCGCTCCGTCCTTGCGGACTCGGGGCGCGATGCCATCGAAAAAGCGAAACAACACCGCCCCAACGTCATAATACTTGACCTTTACCTGCCGGACATAGACGGCATAAAGGTCTGCGAAGCGTTGCGAAGCGACCGCGCCACCTGCACAATACCTATTATAATGGTTACCGCGCGCGGCGGCGTGGCCGATATAATAAACGGCCTTAAAGCCGGCGCGGATGACTACGTCTGCAAACCCTACAATTACCAGGAACTGCTTGCGCGCATCGAGGCCGTGGCGCGCCGGTACGAACCCGCAATAATCAATGACGGCATAATTAAAAAAGAATCACTGCGCATACTTGTCAACGAAAGAAAGGTCGTCGTCGGAACAAAGGAAGTTGACTCCGTAACCCGCAAGGAATTCGACCTGCTGTCGCTTCTCGTGACGAAAAGCCCTCAAATTCTAAGCACGCACTCGCTGCTCGATTCCGTCTGGGGAGACGGGGCCGCCGGCAACTATCACACCCTCGACACGCACATCTATAATCTCCGCAAAAAACTCGGGCGGACTATCGGCAAAAAAATAGTCTCCGTCTACGGCTTCGGCTACAAATACGAATAATATCTCACTTATACCTGATGTTACGCACGTGCCGTTTATTGTAGCCGCAGAGCTTGCTCTGCCTGAAGTTGCCTTTGCGTCAAAGACAAACGAAAGCAGAGCAAGCTCTGCGGCTACAAAGACAAGGCAAAAACCAAACGGAAAATTTTCTTTTGAAACGGCTCTCTGCGTAACATCACTAATTTACAATATTATTTGATTATTTTTTGAGTATTTTTTTATATGATAATAAGTGAAGAGAAGTTCCACCCGGGTTGTCCCGGGAGCGTACTAAAAGTAGGGGGCTTTTAGTCAATTTCGGAGGCAACCCGGTCAGGTTTTTTCAAATTAAAAAGGGGGGAAGCATGGGGGGGTTAAGTTTAAAGAGAATATGCCGTTATATTCTCTTTTTTCTTTGCTATTCGCTTTCCAATCAAAAACGTTAGCCGACGAGAGGAATTGAACCTCCGACCCGCTGATTACAAATCAGCTGCTCTACCAGCTGAGCTACGTCGGCAGCTACCTTTTTAAAATAACAAAATATAAGAGAGATGTCAATTGATTAGACCCTGTACGTTAATTATTTTTATTTTCTTTACCGCTGCGCCGCATGCATCGGCACAGGAAACACGGACTCAACCACAGGCGCCGCCTTCAATATTTGAAACCGCGCCGGAACTTAACATGAGCGAACCTTTTATTACCGGAGAAAACACCGGCTCCGGCACGGATTATGATATCGTTTTGTCAACCCGGCGGCCGGCATCCAGACAGATGCTCGACAAGGCGGAACGGCTATACCGCGAAGCGGTACGCCTCTACGAAGAAGGTAAAACCGGCAAAGCCAGGGAATGCTTTAACACCGCCCTGCAAACGCTTCAATACGCCGATAACGATGCTCATGTGTACTACCAGATGAAAAACGAAATGGATAATCTTTTCCGCGGGTTGCGCTGGCTTGTATCCGGGCATACAGAGTCGGATAATACGCTTGATAACAGGCAGTATACCATACCTATGACCGTCGAAAATAAACTTGTGGAAAAATACATGGCGCTGTTTTCGCAGGGCAAGCCTTCCGCAAGGATAAGAAAAGCCCTGTCTATATCCGGTAAATATCGTAAGATGATATTAACGATATTAAATGAATACGACCTGCCGCGGGAGCTTGTATACCTGCCGATTATAGAAAGCCTCTATAACTTAAACGATTGTTCTTCCAGGGGCGCGGTTGGCATATGGCAACTGATGCCGGAACGCGCGCGGGCGCTTGGGCTTAAAGTAAACTACTGGATAGACGAGCGAAAAGACCCCGAGAAATCAACCGTAGCGGCGGCGCGGTATTTAAAATACCTGCACCTTATGTTCGACGACTGGCACCTGGCGCTTGCCGCATACAACCGCGGTGAATTCGGGCTTGCGCGCGACATCGAGGCGGCCAAAGCCGTAACGATAAACCAGATAAGCAACCGGAACGCAACGCCGGACGAAACGGAATATTTCGTTCCCCAGTTTATCGCCTGCACACTGGTATGCGACCGCGCATTTTCTTCCGGAAATGCGCCGGCACTCGAAGAACCCGAAGATTTTGATGAAGTTATAATAAATGAAATCGTTGATATCGGCATAATAGCAACGTGCGCCGGCACAAACTCCTGGCGCATCCGGCAGCTTAATCCAGCCCTTAGAAGCTGGTGCACCCCGCCGAATTATCCCAATTTCAAGCTGAGGATTCCGCACGGCACAAAAAAGAAGTTCATTGCAGCCCTGGCTGCCGTACCGGACCGCAACCCATCCCCGGGGTACATAAAATATGTAGTCGCCAAAGGCGAATGCGTCAACGACATCGCAAAAAAATTCCAGACCAGCGTATGGTCAATAAAAAAAGCAAACCGCCTCGTCAACATAAAAAACATAAAAACCGGCGAAACACTGATGGTCCGCCCGGGCAAAGAATATTTCACACGTTGATTTACCCGCCTGATTTTGGTATCATCATCCCGATGCCTCACAAAACAATAACATCGAAAGAGAACGCGCGCCTTAAGCACGTCCGCAAACTGATTGCCGACAAGGACTACCGTTATGAAACCCGGCAATACGTTATAGAAGGGCCGCATGCGCTCGGCCGTATCGCGCGCGTAAACGAGTTGTTTGTGCGCGCCGGCGCCGCGCTGCCACAGGTAGCGGCGGATTCGATTTATTGCGTTGAAACACGCGCGTTCGGCGCTATAGCTTCGACTGAAAACAGCCAGGGTATAGTGGCAACCGCACCGATAAACGTTCTCGGGGCGGAACGGATTTCAACCGGCGGCCGGTACGTGTTGCTTGATAGAATACAGGATCCCGGCAACATGGGTGCAATTATACGCAGCGCCTGCGCGTTCGGTTATAATGCCGTTATAATAACCCCCGGCTGCGTTGACCCGTTTTCCCCGAAAGTCGTGCGTGCCGCCGCGGGCGCGCTCACCGCAATTGACATTATCCAGCTTAAAAGCCAGGCCGAACTTGCACATCACCCCATAATTGCCGCAAGCATGGACGGTAAAAACATAGCCGCTTTCGCGTGGCCCGATCATTTTATTATTGCCGTAGGCAGCGAGGCGGCAGGATTGTCGCCCGAAATCCGCGCCATGGCCGCAGACACGGTAGCGATACCCATTAAAGACGCCATGGAATCATTAAACGCCGCCGTGGCGGCAGGAATACTTTTATATCTTGGTTCAGCGAGGAATTTATGATGAAAAAACTATGTTGCATAATACCCTGCCTTATTTTCATGGCAGCAATGCCCTGCCGGGGAGTGGAAACCGTAGATTTAATCGAAGATGCCGCCGAAGGCGATGAACTATTTTTTTCCACGCACGCCGCAACAACCGAAGATATTTATGCGATAAAACTTGCGGTAAAACAGGCGCGGTTCCTTTACGGGGAAGCGCTTATGTATTATGAGCAGGGCAACAAGCACAAGGCCGGCAGGTCATTCGAG
>MGVN01000206.1:0-1533 GCA_001800515.1 Elusimicrobia bacterium RIFOXYB2_FULL_49_7
CAAAAAAGAAAAAACTACAACTTCAACACTTTATTGTACAATACCATCAGTAAATCGGAATTGCCAAATTATTGGGAATTTGCTATAGTAAACCTACTGGCATAGTTTAATCAGCCTTGTATCTTCTGCTATTAAGGTAAAAATGCCCTGTTTTTTCAGATGTCATGAAATATCAGGAATTGTCACAATATTTTGATCCTTGCATAGTTATCGACGGTAAAACGGCACACCAAGATATTTCGACACAAAACGGGCAGTTGGCGCAGCGGAAGCGCACCTCCCTTACAAGGAGGGGGTCATAGGTTCAAATCCTATACTGCCCACCATTAAGAATCAGGCGTAAAGAAAAAAGAATGCAATTTGACATTGGTTATGATTTATGGTATATTTAGTTTCCTAATTTTGACTGCGAACGTTGCTATTTAAGATTTATATATGGGGATGTGGTGTAGCCTGGTTTAACACGCTGCCCTGTCAAGGCAGAGACCGCGGGTTCAAATCCCGTCATCCCCGCCAGATTTTATGTAATCCCCCTTGCTCCCCTTCGTAAAAGGGGGAATCAGGGGGATTTTCATTGCAATGAAGAAATTCAACCGCTTTACCACTCTCGCTCTCAAGGCCGCGCAAGAAGGCGGCGAGGTTCTCCGTAGCTTCTCCAATCGCTCACTCAAGGTAGATTATAAGGGTGCCATCGACCCGGTCACCGAAGCAGATCGCACTTCCCAGAAAAAAATACGTACACTGATCGAAGGGGAATTCCCTTCACATAGCATCATTGGCGAAGAGGACGACAATCCCGTATCCTGCAAAGAGTACTGTTGGATCATTGATCCTCTGGACGGAACGGTTAATTTCATTCATCATATCCCTCTCTTTTGCGTCTCCGTGGCACTGCTGCATAAAGGGCGTGTAGTCTCCGGAGTGGTGCACGCGCCGCTCCTCAATGAGACCTTTGTCGCGGAAAGGGGAAAAGGGGCGTGGTGCAACGGGCAGAGGATGAAAGTTTCCTCGGTAGGCAAGCTCCTGCGCTCCGTTGCTATCACCGGGTTCCCCTATTCTGTGCACCAGGACGTTCGTGATCTCGCTGATAGCTTCACCAGAGTGCTGACGAGCGTTCAAGGGGTGCGTCGTTTCGGCTCAGCCGCAATCGACCTTGCGTACGTTGCCGCAGGCAGGTGTGAAGCATTCTGGGAAGAGGAACTCCATCCATGGGATGTCGCGGCGGGCGTGCTGCTCGTTGAAGAGGCAGGCGGGCGGGTCACTGATTTTTCAGGCGGCAGCGATTATATTTTCGGCGACAGCATACTGGCAAGTAACGGGCATGTTCACAGAGATGTTCTAAAGCTTCTGAAAAAAGGAAAGACAAAACTCCGGAGGAAAAAATGAAAGCGGTGGTAGAAAAAGACCTCTGTGTCGGCTGCGGGCTGTGCCCTTCCACCTGCCCGGACGTGTTTGAAATGCAGGAAATGGTCGCGATCGTTAAAGTTACAGAGATACCGGCAGAAAGCATCGAAAACGCCCGGCAGGCGGCTC
>MGVN01000206.1:1565-6693 GCA_001800515.1 Elusimicrobia bacterium RIFOXYB2_FULL_49_7
ATCCCTCCCAATATACGCCTGCGGTCAAAGCAGCGCTCGCCGCAAGGGCCAATCCGTCTCCTGACCGTGTCACGAACACCGCTCACTACGCACAAGACATACAGTATACTTTCGGCGAGGAATGGAAACAGTACCAGAACATCCTTCCCGAACATAAAAAGGAATTCTCGGAGTATTTTGATATCGTTGATCTCGACGGCCTCAAAGACAAAATGGTCTGCGACCTCGGCTGCGGCAACGGCAGATGGAGCTTTTTCGTAAAAGACCGCTGCAAAGAACTCATGCTGGTGGATTTTTCCGATGCCATATTCGTGGCGCGAAAAAACCTCGCTGCCTCATCCCACTGCCTCTTCTTCATGGGCGATATTCAAAGGCTCCCTTTTGCCAAAGACTTTGCGGATTTCATTTTCTGCCTGGGAGTGCTGCATCACCTCCCTTCACCCTGCCTTGGCGAAGTACGCAAACTGAAAAAATACGCGCCGTCACTCCTCATCTTCCTCTATTACTCGCTCGACAACAGGCCGTTCTACTTTCGTTTTATACTCTCCATGGTCACCGTTGCGCGCAGGCTGCTCTGCACCGTACGCAATGAGACGTTCCGCAAAATGTTTTCACTCGCAGGCACCTTCTTCCTCTATATGCCGCTCGTCATTATGGGAAAACTCCTGAAGCCTCTCGGCCTGAGCAGTAATGTGCCGCTCTACGACGCCTATCATGATAAAGGTGTCGCGCGCATTGAACAGGACGTGTACGACCGTTTCTTTACCCGCATAGAACAGCGCGTTTCCCGCAAACAGATAAAAGCGCTGCACGACACTTTTGCAGCAGTCACCATTTCCGGGTACTTGCCGTACCACCATTTCCTGTGCAAGCGATAACACATGCGCCCGAACGTTGACCTTATTCTCAAAAGATTGGTAAAACGCTATCCCGAAGCAAAAATAGCACTGCGCTCTTCCAATCCGCTGGAACTGCTTATAGCGACCATTCTCTCTGCACAATGCACTGACGAACGGGTCAATCTCGTCACACAGAGGCTCTTTCGAAAATATAGAAGCCTGCAGGACTATGCCGCCGCAGACCTGAAGGAGTTCGAGCAGGATATACGCTCTACCGGATTCTATCACAATAAAGCGAAGAACATCCTGGCTGCGGCGAACATGATCCGGGAACGGTTCGGAGGAAAAGTCCCCGCCAGGATGGAGGATATCCTGCTGCTGCCGGGCGTTGCCCGCAAAACGGCGAACGTTGTCCTGGGAAACGCCTACGACATTGTTGAAGGCATAGTCGTTGATACTCATGTCCGCAGGGTTTCGCAACGGCTCGACCTCACCCGCAATGAGAACCCGGAGAAGATAGAGCATGACCTCATGAAACTGATGCCGCGCAGCCGTTGGCTCCACTTCTCTTATCTTATCCAGGCACTCGGACGGGATGTCTGTAAAGCACAGCGCCCGAACCATGCCCATTGTGTTTTAAATGATGTCTGTCCTTCATCGAATATTTAGCGTTTTATTGACATCCCTCAATTCTTTTGTTACAATTAGTGCATGGAAAAAAAAAGAGTTCTTGTAGTCGATGACGATGACACTATCGTTGAAATGCTGAAAAGCGGACTCGAGATTCTTGGCTACAATGTTGAGACGGCCCGCAACCACACAGACGCAAGAACAGTTCTTTCACAGACGCCTCCCGACATGATCCTCATGGATGTCGGCATGCCGGACGGCGATGGCATCAGTTTTTGCCGCGATATCAGGCGCTCTCAGGACGGGCAGGACATTCCCATCCTCATACTGACCGCATTTGACGATGAGAGCACGTACAACGACGCAATGCTTTTTGGTGCCACTGATTTTCTTTCCAAACCATTTGAGATGCAGGATATACAGACGAAAATAGAAACATGCCTGCTGAAGGCAAAAGCAAAAAAAGACGGCAGGCATCACTCTTAAATTGCTGCAAACGGGGAGACAAGATGACTAGTGCATTAGCAGGTGTTCTCATAGTGTGTACGATCATTATCACGATCGCGATTCTTGTGCTTGCCACGGTGCTTATTATCACCCTGGTGCAGATACGACGGACTGCGAAAAAGGTAGAGATCATTTCCTCGCAATTGAATGCGAGCGCGCAGGCCATCGGCCGCATCACCGGCAGCGTGGCGCACTATGTCGACAAGCTCAGTTCTCCGTGGGTAGCTCTCGTAAGCGGTCTCGTTTCTTCTGTTTTTATACGCAGAAAGAAAGCAGCTGAAGAAGAAAAAGACTAGTTAGATCCCCTGCGGACTCTTTGACGTCCGCCTCGGGACATAGCTCAAGGGAGGAAACAATGGCTGAAACATCCAATACCGGTGAAGTGATACTTGCATTTTTGGTCGGCGGGCTTGTAGGCGCAGCGGCTGGGATACTGTTTGCACCGCGCACGGGGAAAGAAACACGTCAGCGCATCAAAGGCCTCAGCGAAGATCTTTCGGACAGGATCCGCACGATGGGCGAAGAAATGAAAGAAAAAGCAGGAAAAACAGTTTCCGAAGCGAAAGATAAAGTTTTTTCGCAGAAAGACCGCATAGAAGCAGCGTTTGACGCAGGAAAAAAGGCATACGACACTAAGTAGTCAGCCTTCTTTTCTTCGCATAGTCATAGTATGGCATAATGCATATGCTGGGGTAGCTCAGTCGGTAGAGCACAGGTCTGAAAAACCTGGTGTCGTCAGTTCGATTCTGACCCCCAGCATTTACCTGATTCGTTACACCCGGGAGGGGGGAACGTGCAAAGTCAGGTCATGCCTAAAATCCTCCTGTTTGCCACAGCAGCCAACACTCCCTATTTCTTCTTTCCATCAATCACCAACACATCCTTCATACTGATCAGATGACCGTGTCTCTCCGAAATTTTTTGAGAAACTCCCTGATGATTCGTCATCATTAAGTTCCTTTTATTGATGAATATGAAAGATGGAGCATTTTGGAATTTGTGAAATCTATTTAATAATTGTATAATGGTGCAATACAATCGAACTGTTATGACAACCCTACCCGTTATTCACAATTGCGGTGCACGACGTTTTAAACGCGCGCTCATAGCTGCCGCTGAGTGTGTGACCGCCAATAAATCCCAACTCAACAAACTCAACGTATTCCCTGTCCCTGATGGCGATACCGGAACGAACATGTCACTCACGCTCCAGGCCGCGGTCAAGGAAATGGAAAATGTGAAAGACCTCTCTCTCGAAACCCTGGCGAAATCTTCCGCGTGGGGAGCGCTTCTCGGCGCTCGGGGAAACTCAGGGGTTATCCTTGCACAGGTGTTCGCGGGAATAGCAGAAGGGGTGGGAGAAAAAAATCAGCTCCAGTCACGCGATGTCGCCCGTGCGTTCGATCTTGCCGCAAAGAAAGCGTATAAAGCGGTCATCAAGCCGACAGAGGGGACCATACTGACCGTTCTTCGCGATACCGCTGCTACCGCTGCAAAAACTGCGGAGACTGAAGCAAATATCGTCGTGCTCCTGAAGGCAATGGTAGCGAGCGCCCATGCGTCCGTGCAGAACACCCCGCACCTGCTCCCGAAACTCAAGGAAGCGGGCGTCGTTGACGCAGGCGGCCTTGGATTTGCCTATTTCGTGGAAGGCATGCTCAATCTTATCCTCGGCCTTACCCCCGCTGCTCTTGACCTGGATGATGAGCTTGTGCAGATTCCCGGCTCTATCGGAGAGAACCATAACTGGCATTACCGGTACTGCACGGAATTCATCCTTAAGGGAAGCAATATATCTGAAGACAGCATGAAGCTTAAACTCGCTCCTCTTGGAGACTCACTGGTGGTGGTGGGGGACAGCCGCCTCGCCCGCGTGCATATACACACCTCCAGTCCTGAAGACGTTCTGAAGTACGCGGGAAGCCTCGGCAGAGTGTCATCCATTAAAGTTGACGATATGCTCCAACAGCATACCACACAATTTAAAACCGCTTCCCTCAAACCGGTTTCCGTAGTAGCAGTGACCCTCGGCGACGGGTTGAAGGAAGTATTCCTCAATATGGGCGCTGAACTCGTGATCGAGGGGGGCAATACCATGAATCCGAGCGTCGCCGATATTCTTTCCGCCATCGATACTGTTGCATCCGCCAATGTTATCGTGCTTCCGAATAACAGCAATGTCCACCTTGCAGTTGAACAGGCAGCCCGTATCAGTAAGAAGAAGGTGCAGGTACTCGCAACCAAGACCGTCCCTGAAGGCCTTGCTGCGATGATTTCCTACCGCGATGATATACCATGGGAAGACAATGTAAGAAACATGGGGGAAAGCTTCTCCGCGGTAGTAAGCGGCGAACTCACGGTAGCATCCAGGGCCGCGTCGCTTAATGGATATACCATTCAGGAAGGCGATTTCATCGGCGTGAAAGGCAGTACGGTCATTGCTGCAGGCACAGTTGAAGGGGAAACGCTTGCCCGGCTCCTAACAGCTGTCGTAGGCCCTTCCCATGAGATCATCACCCTTTTTTACGGAGAACATGTGCCGCAGAAGGAAGCGGAAGAGGTCAGAGCGTCCGTTGAGAACGCCTTCCCCGGGAAACATATTGAAATGCATTACGGCGGACAGCCGTATACCCGTTATCTCATATCAGCGGAGTAACCATGAAACCGGTCAAGATCATTACGGACAGCACCGTAGATTTTCCTAAAGACATCAGCGTGAAATACGACATCGAAATAGTCCCGCTGACGATCACGCTCGGCGACAGATCGTTCCTTGATTATTACGATGTCTCCAATAATGACTACTACGCGATGCTCCGCGCTTCTACGATATTCCCAAAAACGGCGCAGCCGTCACCGCAGCTTTTTGTCGAAGCATATCGCCGTTACGCCCACACCCACACTATACTCTCCTTCCATATCTCATCAAAACTCAGCGGAACGTACCAGTCAGCCATGCTTGCGCACTCCATGCTCCCGGACGCCGACATCCATGTCATTGACTCCAAACAGGCCTCGCTTGGCCTCGGCCTTTTCACTATCACCATTGCAAAAGCGATCGCTGCGGGGCAACCGCTCGAACACCTGCTGGAGCTTACCAGGACGCTCCCCGACAGGATACAGACTTATTTTTGTGTTGATTCGCTCGAGCA
>MGVN01000207.1:0-5254 GCA_001800515.1 Elusimicrobia bacterium RIFOXYB2_FULL_49_7
CCTGTGAGGCAAGGCTCACTATGGAAATGCCCACGCTCCCGGCATTTAAGGGATGAACATAACCCAGATAACCATACACGGTGTTTTCATAGAGGGCGGAATACATGGTTATCAGCTCTTTTTCCCTTATTACTGCAAGCCCGGCCGGATTGAAATAGGCGGCGCCGGCATCATCCGCAACTGCCGTAAATGCCTTGCCCATTCCAAGCGAGCGGGCGCTTGATCCAAAGCGCAGGAATGCCCCCGGCATCCCCGCGCATTCATCCGAAGCGCCGGGCAAAACCGCACCGAACGCTGACTGTACCGCGCAAAACTGAATGATTAAAATTAACGCAACCAAAGTGTTTTTCATGACTTTTCTCCTGTAATTCATTATTTCAATACCAGGAACTTGAAATTTTTATGGCGGCCATCGGCCTGAATAGAGGCGATATAGCCGCCGCTGGCCACAGTTTCGCCCTGCCCGTTTTTTCCGTCCCAGGCAAGCTGGTTTAAGCCTTGTGATGCATGTGTATCTCCCGCCGTGAATTCCCATCTTTTTGCCAGATTCCCCAGCAGGTCGTAAATTGATACGGTAACTTTAGGATCATTGTTAAGATAATATTGAATCGTCATATTGCCTTTGGCCGGATCGAACGGGCTTGGATAACAGCTTGTGTCATCCAGGGAATCGGCCGGCGGCGCAAACATCGCAACGGCAAACGCGCCGAATGTAACCTGTTCCAATATTATTGACTTTGAAACAGCCTCGTACCCCACGTTTGCCGGTGCTATTTGCCTGCCGGGTGCCGCAAAACGCTCAGTTGAGCCATTGGGCTGGTCAAATTTATAAATACTTATATTCTCGCGCTTTATGTTGCCGGCAATGGCCGGATCTTTAAGAAACAACGTCAGTGTATATGGTTTTTTTGTATTCTCCGTAACCGCCTTGCCTTCTAAATCCCTGTACGTTATGCTGTACACAGTTTTCCCGCCTGCCAACCATTCGTATGGCTTGCTGAGCCTTGGCAATTCAACATCTGTTTGGGCCGCGACTTCAAAATATCCGTCGCAAGGCAGGCTGCCGGCCGGGCAGTAAATTGAAATTCCAAGATCTTCACAATCAAGACGGTATTCCTTGCCGGCGCCGGCCATCATTGCGGAGATGCCGGTTAGGCCGATACTGGTGCTATCCGGGCAGAACTCAACCGAATCAACATAGCACTTCCTGGCCCAGCCATTGCTGTAAACCTCGGCTTTTACGAATGAATATTTGTTGTTTACGCCCAAATTTACCAGGCTGTATGCCTTTGTTATCCAGGTATTAGCCGCGACTTTTTCGAAATACGGATTCATTGCCGAATCAACGTCGTGCGTAATATTATACCTCCTGACGAATATCTTTTCCGTGCCGTCCGGCGCACGGAAATATAACTTCAGGTTTATCGGCGCCTCGGTGCCGTAGGCGCCGTCGCCTGCAAGCGTTGCCGATTCAATCTTGAAAGTTACCCTGAATGTTGGGGAAGACGATAATACGGCAGCCGGCGATTTCTGCTGAAATATCTGGCGGGTATTGTGAATTATATTTGACGATAAATCCAGCACGCCCAGCCTTGCATCATAATAAGTAAGATATGCGGGCGCCACCTTGTCCCCGCTCCAGTAATTCGGGTATTGGGTGTCTGTTTTATTAATGATAAAACCGGAGTTTAAAATATAATTGTAACTGAACGTTCTTTTGACGATTGTCCTGTTGCCGCTGTTGTCCAATATTGTTGCCTCAAGAGTATAGTCATCCCTGGTATTAATTTTATCTCTCGGCACGGGATAACTCCAGATTTTGCTTTCCGGATCATAAGCCGCGCCGACGTACCTCAGCACAGTATTGGTTAAATATGGATTGTTGCATGTAAGCAACAGCGTTACGTTTGATATTCCCATGGCATCGTCCGCCGTGCCGGTTAAATTGTCCTCAACGGTTGGGAGGTGCAAGTTTTCGCCCGGCACAGTTATGGTTCCCGTCGGAGATATATTTTCGGGAACCTGTACCGAAACAGCCCCGCTCCAGTTCCCAAAATTATCTCTCGCGCGTGCCGTTAAAATCTGCCTTTGAAAAAGTATGTTTTCCCCGGCAACGTAAAATGACCATGTGCCGCTTGCAGCGTCATATACGGCAGGCTGATCAACCACCGTGTCGAGGTCATAAGCCTGGGTGGGGAACGTGTAATCAAGGCACTTAACGCTTACAAGCACTTCCCGGACTCCTGAATAATTGTCGGAAACTGTGCCCGAAATCGTAAATCCTGAGCCTGATACATTTTCATAGTTAACCGGCGAGGTTATGGCGATTTCCGGAGCAACCGTATCATTCATAAACCATTCTACGGAATCAACATAACACTTCCTGGCCCAGCCATTGCTGAAAACCTCCGCCTTCTGGAATGAATACCTGTTGGTTACTCCCATATTTTCCAAAGTGAACGTTTTTGTTACCCATGTATTTGCCGCTGTTTTTTCAAACCTGGGATTTGCTGCCGAATCAGCGTCATCCGCAATGTTATACATTCTGCTAAAAGTCTTTATTGTACCGTCCGGAGCCAGAAAGTATACGTTTAAGTTAATCGGAGCCTCAATGCCGTACCAGCCGTCGCCCGCAAGCGATGCCGAATCTATCTTAAATGTCATTCTAAAGGTCGGGGATGATGTTAATACAACGGCCGGCGATGCCTGCTGGTAAATCTGCCGGGTATTGTGCGCCAGGTTCGACGACAAATCCATTACCCCCTGCCGCGTGTCATAGCTATAAAGATACACGGGATCAATCTTGTCGCCTTTCCAGAAGTTCGGGTATGGCAGGTTTAAATCGTTATACAGAAAGCCGCTGTTTTTTATATATACGGTTTCAGAAATACCCTGCAAAGTGAATGTCCTGTTGAGCGTAATACGATTGCCGCAATTATCAACTATATACACGGAAAGATCGTAACTCACATTTGCATAAAGCTTGTCATACGGTATGGGGTAGCTCCATATTTTTTTGGATGCGTCGTATTTGGCATTAACAAATTGCAGAATTGTGGTATTTGAGTGTTCATCCCTGCGAACAAGCAGCAGTATAACGTTTTTAATGCCGGAAGCGTCATCTGCGGCGCCCATGAAATATTCTACCTGTGCTGAAACAGGCTCGTTCTCAGGAGGTGTTATTATGCTTGCCGTGGGCGCTATTTTTTCAGGAACATCAACCGAAACCCACCCGCTCCAGTTTCCAAAGTTATCCTGGGCGCGGGCATTTATAATTTGCCTCTGGTAAAGTATGTTTTCCTGCGCTACATAAAACGACCATGTGCCGGCCGAAAAGTCATACGAAGCGGGCTGTTCAATAACTGAATCAAGGCTGTAAGTATACAGCGGGTAACTGTTATCCAGGCATGTTACGCTTACCTGAATTTGTTTAACGCCGGATTTGTCATCGGATGCCGTGCCATGGACCGTAAAACCGGTTTTCGATACGTTTTCCCCATCCAGCGGAGAAGTTATCGCTATTTGTGGCGGGACAGTGTCGTCTGATAAAGTATTCAGGCCCACGTTTAAAAAGCCATCGCTGGTTATGGCATTTACAAGGTTATTCTTAATGTTTGCGTCAGCAATCGCCCAGCCTTCAGCCTGCAGGCACATATTCCACGAACTTTTTAAATGGTTAATTGTGCACCTGCCGCTTAAATTATCGTCAACCCTCATGCTTTCCATGTTATTTAGCGGGGATATAACAATCTGTCCGGCCAGGAAGGCGGCCGTTGTATCGCGCAAAACTTCCCACACCCGGAGAGCATCATCTTTTCGTATATCTGAAATCATCGCCGGATAATGTAAAATCAGCACATCCTGATTATACGAAGCGTCGATCGCACCGTAAGCTATATAGCCATCGCCTTCGGGAGTTTCCGCAGCGGAAAGCCCGAATAGCCCGGCATCGCCGAGATATGTGTTTGGTATGCTGCCGGAAGCTGTAAACCAGCCTGTCTGCTTATTTGCCATATCGCTTCGATATTTGTCCCAATCGTTTTTCCACTTATCCTTACCGGAAAAGACTACGGGGTAGCAGGCGTTATCAATAAAGCCAGAACCGTTATCCGTAGGCGGGGCGCTCATTTCCGCGCAAGCCGGCAGAAGGCGCAGGGCATTTTTTCTTGCTTCATCGAAAGCGGGGTCATTTATAATGGCAGCCCTCGCCGAAGAATATGCCCAGTTTACACCCATCATTTCCATGCCGAAGGATTTCCATGCGGAAGACAGTTTATTTCCCAGGTAGTCATACCCGTGGCAAATGCCGTCAGCGCCCTGATTTAACAGTAAGCTCTCCCATTTAATATTTTTCAGGAAAGTTTTGAATTGATCCGACCTGCTGCCGGGATCTCCTATAAGTTTTAAAGCGCATATCATGTCCATCGCCGCATAGGCGGTATCACCTGATGCCCATTCCTCACCGGCTAACGGTTTTAACTGGACACCGTCAAAATACACGTAATGAGGCCATAACTGATTAATGCCTGCCGGGCCTTTCGGAACATTGTTCAGCAGTGTATCCGATATTCTTGTTATAATGCCTGCCGCTGTGGCGCCGTCAACGTAACCTTTTTGAGCGGCATAAGCCGTAATCTTTGCAAATTTGGCGCTGGCGGATATATTTTCATTTTCGTTTGGCAAAATTACGCTTCTCTCTTTCACAAGCCCAAGGTTTTCATTGTAATTTGCGCAAAGCCATGAATATGACCACAAAAAGGCCTGCTCATCGCCCGCTGTTACAGCTTCAGACTGAGATTTAAACCTTATGCTGTTAATATTAAATGAATCATCCATGTCCAGGTTTGTCACTTCCCAGTAAAGTTTATAGACCTTGCCAAGCGCTGCAGGATCAAGCGGTATATATTTTTTGCCGCCTGAATTAAATGTAAAATTCCGCTGGATAATGCTACTACCGACAAAAGTAATCTTGATATTTAAATCCTTGCCCTGCGAAACAACGCCGCTTAAATCGAACTCCATGCCAACTATCTTTTGTTGAAAGGCAGCCAAAATATATTTCCCGTAGATAGCGTTGAAATCAAGGCTTGCCGCGCTTGCCTGCTGGCTTATTAAGCCATAACTCATGCCGCCCCAGGGGTTTATACTGCCGGCCCTGCGTTTAACCGTATATGCAGAATTGTTGTCCCAGGTAAGGTCTATATTCTCCTTTGAAAGCAGGCCTCTGTCGCCGCCGCAATTACTGAAAACCCAT
>MGVN01000207.1:5302-5546 GCA_001800515.1 Elusimicrobia bacterium RIFOXYB2_FULL_49_7
CTTATCCAATAATCCGAAGGAACGGCTGCGCCGGCATGAATCGCGAATATGCCGACGCCAATGAGAGTCAATACAACCGCAAGTTTTACTGCCAAATACTTTAACATCCTGCATCGTTTAAATCGCATAAATACCTCCCGAAATTTCATCACCCAACGCATTAGAGACAACCGTTGTTCCGTTTTCTTCACAATAAAATTTTTAAGCCGAACTTATTACTGATGTTACGCAAGCAGTTGTTTCG
>MGVN01000208.1:0-3216 GCA_001800515.1 Elusimicrobia bacterium RIFOXYB2_FULL_49_7
ATAAAAACCCTCCTGAGCGAGCTTTCCCTCACCGGCTACCTCTTCCCTTTTTAAGAGTACTTTTCTTGCTGCCGGTTCCCCACCCCATCAGGGGGAGACCCCTCCCGCTGTTTTCTTTTCCCACGCCGCTCCCTGCTGCGA
The DNA here is from genome assembly GCA_001800515.1 of Elusimicrobia bacterium RIFOXYB2_FULL_49_7. The sequence continues at coordinate 142 of MGVN01000208.1, forward strand.
GAAAGGGGAAATAGGGGACGTTGTCAAGATGTCAAGTTAAGGATATAGTTGAAAGACAAATAAGTGACCATTACCTTGATTGCGAGCGAACCATATGCCAAGACATAAACGACTAGAGATACCTGGAGCGATTTACCATGTGATAGCACGGGGAATCGAGCGCAGGGACATATTTACTGATGATAAGGACCGCAAAGAGTTTGTAAGGCGACTCGCAGAAGGGATTAAAGAAGTTCATTGTTTGTGCTACGGATGGGCATTAATGCCTAACCATTTTCATTTGATAATTCGCACGGGAATAAGGCCGTTAGGCGATTTGATGCGAAAGCTGTTAACCGGGTATGCGGTGTATTTCAATAGAAGGCATAAACGAAGCGGATATCTGTATCAGAATAGATACAAGTCAATACTGTGCCAGGAAGACGTATACTTGCTCGAGCTGGTCAGATACGTTCATTTCAACCCATTGCGCAGCAGGCTGGTAAAAAATCTGCAGGAGTTAATCAGCTACAAATGGTGCGGACATGCAGCAATTATGGGTGAGATCGGCAATGATTGGCAGTCAACCGACGAAATACTGCAGCGTTTTGGTAGAAATAATATAGAAGCAAGGAAGAAGTATTTTGAGTTTATGAGAGACGGTGAGAAAACGGGGAAAAGGGACGATCTGACAGGCGGAGGCTTGCGAAGAAGTGCAGGTGGATGGAAGGGCATAATGAATTTAAAGAAAACCTGCGAGCGTTGGCAAGGGGATGAGCGGATGCTGGGGGATGGTGATTTTGTAAATCACGCATTGAAAATATCTGAAGAGGCGATAACACGGAAAGACAAGCTGATACGAGCAGGATGGAGCGAGCAACGATTAGTGCAGCATGTATGTACGTTGCTCGGCATTAAACAAGAGGAGCTTTTGAGGAAAGGAAAGAATAACAAAATATCAGATGCAAAGGGACTGATTGCGTATTGGGGAAAACGAGAACTTGGGCTTAAAGGAACAGAAATAGGGAAACTGCTGGGCATAACGAAACAGGCAGTTTCTTTGTTGCTGGCGAGGGGCGAAGAAACCGTCAAGCGGAACAACTATAACTTGACATCTTGACAACGTCCCCTATTTGCCTAAGAAAAGAGGCAACTATGTCAAATAGGAACTATGTTGCAAATGGAAATTGTAATGTAATTATTATTATGGTTATTTTGTGTTACATGCTGTTATTTTTAAATGGTTTCTATTATCCACTATTTCTGAAAATTGGAAAAAGCGTTGTATGGGGAGTCGATATTGTTCAAACTTTAATTGTTTTTATCGTTATGACAAAGGTATATTTAAAGATTAAGGATAATTTGGTTGCTGTGAAATCATCTGGAAATAACATATTAATAACCGTTGTTACAAATGGATTTCATTACATTATTGTTCCGTTATTGTTTTATTATATATACATAGTATCAATAGGATCTGCAGCTATTATATTTCCCAAGAATTACCTATATCAATACTCATTGCAGAATATCCCCTTGTTGGAAAACAAATTGTTTATTATACCATTTTGCTTAATTATTGCAGTTGAAGAAGAACTTCTGTTTAGGGTTAGTTTAACATATATTCTTGAAAACATATTTGAGTTAAGTGGCTTTTTTATACTAACCTTGTCTGCATTGATGTTTGCATCTGTCCATTGGGAGCAGGGAACCAATAGTCTTTTGGGAACGTTTATTCTTGGTATATTCGCAGTAGCATATTATTACAAGACTAGAAGAGTGTTGCCTTTGATAATAGGACACTTTATTACCCTACTAAATATCTACTTCGAATTCTATTAGAACGAGGTCTTGGGGTCATGTCAGCGGAATGGGGTTTCAGATCGAATTTGGTATTGAAAGATATATCGGGAAAATAGGGGACGTTGTCAAGATGTCAAGTTAGGGATCTTAGAGGAATAGTGTCAGGCGTTACTAATGATACTTATGCAAGTATGTGGATCAAGGGGACGTCCCCTTGTTCTCTAGGATTAATCTCCGCGCTTTTTCTGCAGTATTTCGGCACTTGGAAGTGCGGAGAAAGTGCGGAAATAAATGCTGAAAATAATAGTATTGAAAATACAATGAAAAAGTGATTATCTCGGCAGGGTGCTGAAATCGGTTTTCAGCAGTTGCGCGTTTTTCTCCGCACCTGTCACGCACCCCTTGAGTCTTTTTGAACCCTGCTGCAGGCGCAAGTAATGCTGCGGGATGTTGTCTAATAGGGAACAGCAATAGGAATAGTATTCCATGAACAACAATAACCTTACGGATGAGCAGCTCATACGGCTGGCGGCAGGGCATGACGAGTCCGCTTTCGCGGAACTGGTCAGGCGGTATCAGGAACGGATACTGAACCTCGCCTACCGTTCCACCTTTAATGCGGATGAAGCAGAGGACATCACTGTAGAGGTGTTTTTTAACGCGTGGAGATACGCGAAGGATTTTAAGGGTGATGCCGCTTTCTCCACCTGGTTATACCGGATAGCGGTCAACCTCTGCCTCAATTACAAGAAAAAGACCGGCCGGGCTCCCTTTGTTTCTTCTCTTGATGAGCCGGTGCCGAACACGGACGGCGTGTTGAAAAGAGAAGCCCCGGAGCCTCATCGCTATCAGCCGGAGCAGGCTGCTGTTGCGGGTGAGCGCGACGCTCTCCTCTGGGAAGCTATCAATGCTTTGGCCCCGAACCAACGCATGGCGCTTGTGCTTTCCTGGTTCGAAGGCTTTTCCTATAAAGAGATAGCTGCCATGATGGGCGTTTCAGTTCCCGCGGTCGAATCGCTCCTTTTTCGCGCAAAAGAGAGCCTCAAAAAGAACGTATCCCCTGCGTTGCATAAACCATGACCGCAAGCTTTTCTCCGGGTTGTTGTCTAATGATATAAGGAGTCAGCAATGAAGTGTGCCCAAGCGCAGCAACAACTATCCCTGATGATCGATGGTGAGCTGGGCGCGGATGCCCGGCAGGAGCTTCAGCTCCACCTCGATCAGTGCGCGTCCTGCCGCAGTGAAGCGGCTGAGCTTTCCGCGCTGCGTGCCGCGTTCGTTGCTCCTGCCCGG
>MGVN01000208.1:3246-3398 GCA_001800515.1 Elusimicrobia bacterium RIFOXYB2_FULL_49_7
CTGCGGGAACGCATCCATGCAGAAGACGCGATTGCTGCGCGTGAACAATTGGGAAATGGCATTCTGCTTTCTTTGCGGGAGGCTCTGTTCGGCAGGGGGGCGATCGCAGTCAGCATGGCGCTCGCTGCAATGCTGTTTGTGGGACAGTTCCT
>MGVN01000208.1:3437-5221 GCA_001800515.1 Elusimicrobia bacterium RIFOXYB2_FULL_49_7
TGCTGAGACTGAAGTATCGTCCCTGCTGGGCCAGGACACTGCTGACGAGTCTATCAGCAGCGTCTATCAGGATATATTTCAAGGATAGCCCCGGCATAAGGGGACAGAGGTATTCATATGAAAAACAAAGTAATGATCATTCTCTTCGTTGTTTCGCTGGCGTTCAATTTTGGCGTACTGGGCGCTATCGGGTTTCACTGGTTCATGGAGCGACAGTCTGATAGATGCGCTCCCGGAGGGCCGGGAGGACCGGGCGGGCTTGGCTCCTGGCACAAACACCGCATGGAAAAAAGACTCGGTCTTACTAAAGAGCAGTCCGAAGCCATGGACAAGAATTTCAAGGAATTCCAGGCAAGCGTTGAACCCCTGAGAACCGATATTCACAAGAAACGCACTGAACTTTTTGCGCTTCTTCAAACAACCGCTTCGTATGACAGCACGGTAGAGGATAAGGTCAATGCGATCGCCCTGCAGCAGGCGGAGATAGAAAAAAAGGCGATCCAAAACGCTATCAAGACCAAGGCGATCCTGACCCCTGAGCAGCAGAAAAAATTTAACGGCTTCATGGGAAAAGGATTCAAGAAGATGAAGAAGCATGGCAGCAGGCCAATGATGCCTTTTTGACGGAGACCTGAATGCGGCGAAAATGTAGAGTAGTGTACGCAGTAGTGTTTTGCCTCTTGAGTGCCGGAATGCTCTCTGCTGAGATGCCGTTTGGTGGCGGAGGCATGGGTGGCGGGTTCAGAGAAGGCGGCGGCGGACCAGGAGGGCGGGGTGGTGGCAGCCCGGAGGGGCGCATGCGTGGCGGCAGCGCAAGGAACGGACAGGCGTCCTCTGCAAGAAATCTTACGAACGACCATATTCGGCAGTTGCTGACTTTCGGCGATGAGCTTCAGCTCACCGAAGCACAGGTTACTTCCCTGAAAGAGATACGATCAGAAGCCATGAAGGAGGCTGCAGCAAAAGCCTCTGCGCTCACCGCTCCCCAGCAAAAGCTCGGGGAGCTTCTGGGAAAAGAAGTGCCTGATTTTTCCGCGGCACGCACCACGATGAGCGAGATATCCCAGTTGATAGCAGGGCTTCAGATGCTGGCGATCGATTCATATGAAAAGGCGTATAACGTGCTCACCGGCGAACAAAAAGAACAGCTTATCGTCATCAGAGCGCGCCTTCAGGAAGAAGAAAAAACCAGTATGCGGCCTCCGATGCAAGGCGGGCCAAATAGCATTCCGGAGGGGATGGGGCACCAGTGATGCGAATAACAGGAGTGGGAAAAATTGCTGCCGTTATTCTATCCCTTGCAGCAGCCGCGCCTCTGGGCGCGCAGGAGCTTTCCTGGCAGGACGTGCTCGCAAAAGCGAGGGCACAGAATCCCGCTCTGCAAAAAGCCGGCCAGTCAGTGCGGCTGGGGCAGGTGCGTTACCGCCAATCCTACAGCGCGTTCCTCCCGCAGGTCAATGCCAGTGCCTCTGCCGGGCAGTCCGGGTCGGATGCCTCTGCCGGGGCAAGGGATTATTCATACGGTTTCTCCGGCTCACTTCCCCTGTTCTCGGGATTCGGCGATCTCAGCGAGACGCGCGCCAGAAGAACAGACCTCTCCCTTGCGGAAACAGCCTACCAGAGAACCTCGGCCGATACGCTCTACTCGCTGAAAAGAAGCTTTATCAATTTATTGTCTGCGCAGGAGATGAGCGCGCTTGCCGAAACGATCGCAAAGCGCCGCGATGAGAATTTCCAGCTGGTGCAGATGAAATATCAGGCAGGGACCGAAGACAAAGGCTCGC
>MGVN01000209.1:0-4567 GCA_001800515.1 Elusimicrobia bacterium RIFOXYB2_FULL_49_7
CTGCGGTCGGGTTCGCGCTCGGCTCGGAACGCGTGGTGCTTGCAGCTGATAATTCGGGAGTTTCTACCTATCGGGACCAGAAAAGGGTTATCTTTGTCGCAGCGGTCAGCCCTGCTCTTGAAAAAGACGCTTTTGCAATTGCCGCAATGCTCAGGGCTCAGGGAAGCGCTGCCACCATTGAAGGCCCCTATGCGGAGAAGAGCCTCAAGAGCCAGATGAAGCTTGCTGATAAACTCAATGCGGAAACAACCATTATCCTTGGCGAGGAGGAGCTGAAGCGGAACATGGTGCTTGTGCGCAATATGAAGACCCAGGAACAGTCAGAAGTAAGCATAGAAAATATAATTGAAAAATGTATATAAAATAAGAAATTAGTAGTGAGATCTGATCGATAAAACTTTGACATAGGCGACATGGTTCTCATGCAAAACAGGATTAAGAGTTCTAAAACCCTTCTCATCTGAAGTAGTATATCGGGGAGGGTTTTCTTTTTTTTCACCTTTTTCGGTACGGTGTGTTCTATCAAACAATAAGGGGGAGAGAAGGAGCAGATGTATGGCAGATGTGTTTGTTATTTCAGCTGATGAGTACCGGATACTCGTTGAGCAAGCGCCTATCATGATCTGGCGGTCGAACACGACAATGGCGTGCGACTATTTTAATGAACGATGGCTTTCCTTTACCGGCCGTACCATGGAGCAGGAAATGGGCAATGGCTGGGCGGAAGGAGTGCATCCCGAGGATTTCGACCGCTGCCTGAATATCTACACAAGCTCCTTCAAGGCAAGAAAAATCTTCGAGATGGAATACCGCCTGAAAAGAAAGGACGGCCAGTACCGCTGGTTATTCGACAGAGGTGTCCCGTTCAAAAATGCAAAAGGGAAATTTGCAGGATACATCGGCAGCTGTATCGATATTGCTGACCAGGTCAAAGCCCGGGACGTGCTGGCGAAACAAAAAGAGAAAGAGATCGAACAACTGCGGCATTTGCTCCCCATATGCGCGGTATGCAGGAAGATACGTGATGATAAAGGCTACTGGAAAACCCTGGAACGTTATTTTGAAGACGTGTCCGATCAGCAATTTACGCACGGTATATGTCCCGAGTGCCTGAAGCACTATGACCGCTGAGAGAGAGCCCCGCAGTCGAAACGTTTCATCATTTAGAGCCAATGCCGTTTAGTTAAGAGATATATATTATGTTTCCAATGTATTTTTAAAAAGTCGTCATTCCGGCGGAAGCCGGAATCCATAACATTATCGTCAACAATTTTAAACTGGACTCCGGCTTTCGCCGGAGTGACGGCATTAGGCTATCAACGAAAAGCTGCCTAGCTAAACGTCATTGTACTCGCAGAAAAGTATTTATTGCGGGAGTTTTGTGCGCATGCGTCTTCTGGTCAAGGTAGTTATCCCCTTCGTTTTCAGTATCGTTATCATATTCCTGTCATACCTCTATTTCGTCTATCCCTCCTTGTCAACGGTCTCGGCATTCATTGAAATGGGCGATCTCAAGCCTGCCTATAAGCTCCGGGACAAGGTGATCGTTCCCGGCGAGATCGTCAATATCAGCCACCGGCCTTCTTACTATCTTATCGTCACAAGTATTTATTCTCCGGCGGGCGCCGCCCTGCAGCAGGAAAAACTCTATTACCTTGAGCCCGGCCAGCGGCAGAGGTTTTTCTTTGAGATATGCCTCACCACCGCTGCTCCCCTGGGGAGGTACCGCTTTCTGTCAAAGGTGAAGATCAAGCTCCCCGGCCGGCAGGCGAATGAGTTGGCCCGCGTCATCAGGGAGTTCGAGGTAACAGCTTTTGAAGATACTGCTGTTGCCACGGCCATTGCTCCTGAACACAGGGCAGGGGGGATATTTCAGAGAATGAAACCCACCTACCTGCGCCGCATGGTCCGTTTTAATAAGGGAGTTGTCCCGCTCTCAGGGGATATGAAATTACAGGGGGTCAATGGAACAGTTCTTTACGGAGCTACACCTTCCCTGGAAGCTGAGGTGAAGAATACCTCATCACGCCGGGGCGAGTTCAAGGTTGTCTTTACCGTGACTGACCCTGCGGGGTTGCAGGAGGACTTCTCATACAAAGCCGTGCTCCCAAAAGGGGCGACACAGGTTTTCAGTATCCCTTATCCCTTTACGGAAGGCAGGCGTGAGGGGATTTATACCTTTCAGGCTTCACTCTACCTGGAGAATAACGCAAACCCTGAAGATACGCAGAAACGCGAGTTTCTTCTTGTCGACATACCACCTGAGCTTATTAACAAGACCATAAACCCCGCGCGGAAAAAGCTCAGAGATCTCGATTTTCAGGTGGAGGTCCTTGATGATAAAGAGGTACAAGAGGTCCATCTCACCTTCCGGCCTGAGAATTTTGTCGTCCCCTTCTACTACAAAATGGAATGTGCTTCCGGGGATAAGCGGAGTGGCATCTGGTCCTGCAAGGTGCAGATCCCCAAGAAAGCACAGCGTGTTCGGTTCTCGTTTACTGCCATAGACAGCAAGCTGCAGCGTTCCCGGACTCCGGAATACCTGCTGGGGGGAAGAGGCAGGTAACTTTTGAACCCTTTTAAAAAGAGGGGAAACGGCCTCCTGTGCGTAATTTCACACCGTTGTGCGAGAGGTCACAAAACGGGCGATTTTAGACGATAAAAAGGGTGTGTTTTGCTGTGTGAAAACGCACAAAATGAGATTTCACAAAAATTTTACAAATCCTGTTGACAAAGAGAGTTCGATACACTAGACTTAACATTGCGTGAAGGAGAATTCTATGTACACCGTGCGTAGTGCGTCCATTTACCGAACCTCTCTCTCCATCGACCGCTCCTACCATATATATATCCCCCAGAACATTCATACACATATAGCGGACAGCCAGGGTACACCTACCCTGGTTTTTTCATGCGAAAGAGAAATATATGCTTAGGAGGCCTTTTATGTTTAAAAGGATTTTGCCTTTCCTGTGTGCCATGGTCATTGGGTTGTCATTTACCACGCGCGCGTTTGCAGTAGTGGAGGTGTCCGGTACTATTTCTTATGACGGCTCTATGGTGGCAGACCCGGCAACTTTTGTTGTGTGGGCATCAACGGACGAACCTGTGAATAACATGCCTTCGGGTAACAATCCACCCATTGCTTTCTTGACAGGGTTGCCATCAGGTGCCTTTGCAGGCCTCAATCTTGCTGAAGGGGCGTCTTACTATTTCTGGGCGATCAAGGATATCAATGCTCCTGCGTGGGGAGAGCCTGGAAATCCGGTTGAGAGTGACCCCATAGGATATGTTGGGCCTTTATTTATAAACGGTGCTCAGGATATCGGCGTCATCATGCTGAATGATCAGGCCTCCACCGAGATTACTTCTCCCTATGATGGCGAAACCCTGTCTGCCGGAAATATCAGCGTTTCGGCTATCACGTCAGAGGCTCCGACTACAATAGAACTCCAGGTCGCGGTTACTAATGCTTTTCCTGCACCGACCCAAATTGCCGGCACAGGCGGCGGAACAGACTATTCGTTTACATGGGGAGCGACGCAAGGTACGTGGTATTTGAGAACGAGAGCGATGTTCGGAGCAGCAGAGGTATTCTCTGCTCCTGTAATGGTCACCGTGACTGCGGGACAAGTACCCATTGTAGCTATCGTATCTCCTGTCAGCGGCGCGGATGTCACCGGCCCGGTGACTGTCAGTGGTACTACCAGCGAAGCCATGCAAAATGTTCAGCTGGGGGTAAGCGATTTTCCGACGATGACCACTCCGATATTTTTTTCCGGCACGAATACAGGAGGCAACAACTATATATTCAACTGGCCGGCAGCGCAGGTAGGAACCAAGTACCTGCAGATGATTGCGTGGATCGGCGAACAGTACTATAATTCCCCTATTGTTGGAGTTAATGTCGGGAACAGTACAGGTGGTGGTTTATATGTTGAGGGAAATATCAATTACTGGAATTATCCCAAGCTCAACGGCACGCTTCATGTGGTGCTTTCAAACAGTGCCACTCTCAGCACTGCGAACACTGTAAGAGACATCCCTTTCTATAGTTACGACCCCTACATGCAGCAGCATTACCGCTTTGACAATATAACTGCAGGAACCTATTGGGTTTTTGCCTACATCGACATGGACAATGATGGGATTTACGACAGCGCTGCAGAAGCTTACGGCAGTTCAATAAACTCAATCACCGTCGACACCTATGGCATGGCAACGGATGTCGAGCTTCAAAATCCTGCCTCTATGGAATACCTGAAAGTGTCGCGGCCGAAGAATGGGGAGAATATCTATAAGTTCAACTCCGTGATGGTGGAAGCTGAAGCGTATAAGTCCCCCGGCAATATCAAGGAGTTAAGGTATTATCTGGACGGTGTAATGCAGCTTACCGCGACCAATGACAGCAACTATCCTTCGAATCCCATGTGGGGAACGTGGTACTGGTATCCCTCGGATGTCACTGACGGGGCGCACGTCATCAAGGTAGAGGCATGGTATGATACTGACACTACTGTACCTTCGAAGGAACAGACTATCAATGTCAACCTCACCTCGGAACCTC
>MGVN01000209.1:4685-7109 GCA_001800515.1 Elusimicrobia bacterium RIFOXYB2_FULL_49_7
AATGATGGTGCTTTCACTGATGCAGACGCGAAATCAGCTTTTAACGGCCCCTATACCATAAGCGCAGAAATGAGTGAAGTTTATGGCGTATGGCTTGACCTATTTGAACCCGGTGTTACTGCAACCTACAGGATAGAAGGCAATATAGACTATGACGCTTCCTATAAGGTGCCTGGACCGCTCCATGTGCTTCTCTACAGCCAGGCGTTTGATCCTGCGAATCCCATGCAGGGATTTCTTGACGAACGCATTTTCTGGGGCCCATGGTATCCTGCCTGGTACTCATTTGAAGGAAGAGCCACCGGCAACTACTATGTCTTCGCCTATATTGATGCGGACAATAATAATATGTTCAATCCTGCCACTGACCCTGTAGGCAGATATGACCATGATCCCGTAGCGGAAGGCCAACAGCCTATTGCGCTGGGACAGCAGAATCTGTTTGTGCCGAACTTCGGCATGTTTAATCCCGGGTTCACCGGTACGGAAACGGGCGGGACCTATCCGGAACCTGGCATGACACTAACAGGGTATAACACCATATCCGGCAACATTACCCTTGCAGCGGGAAGCGCAAGCGCGAGCAGGATCATTGTAAAGGCCTATGACCAGTTCAATCCCATGTCTTCAGTCAGTATTGAACTGTGGGGCGCAGGGTACTATCAGTTGAACAATGTGCCCAGCTACCAGAACTGTATTGTCGAGGCGTTTGTTGATTACAACTGGAACTGGATGGCGGATTTCTCCGAGCCGCAGTACAAAAGCCCTGCATTCTCCACTCTGGCATCAGGGACAATGGCAGTGCCTGTGTCAGTGGCTAATAAGAATCTCGAACTTACGCAGAGCACCACTATCGAGAAAAGCACGATTACGGTTACCATCAGAGGGAAAATCAAGAACAATTCAGGATCGCCCTTGAGCGGCGCCCTGGTGCGCATGTTCGATACCGGCGGTTATGAAGACCGCATGATGGACAACGATATCTTCAAGTCATCGGCTACCTCAGGCGCGACCTGGCAGAGAGAGAACGGACAGGACTATAACTTCACCATAGCTTCGGTCACCGTTTACACCTCCATGGACGGTATGAACTGGGGCTACGAGTTCAGGATATCAAAAGACGGTTATAAGTTCAGCTCATCATGGGAGAGCTTCAGGTCATGGGACGCGGGCAATACGCGTTTTATTGATCTTACTCTCGAAGCAAAACCGCCGGTACGGGTCACTGGCCTCTCGGTTGAACCCTCGGGCTCGCCGACTACGATCACCCCGAACAATGACGGCAATAATGACAGGGCAACATTCAAGTTCGACTATGCTGTCCAGACCCAAATGATGGACTGGTCGAACAGCGCCCAGGTGAAACTTGTCATTGATACGAACAAAGACGGCCAGTACGTCCCCATGAACTGGGGTATGTTTATGATGGTGGACGGCAAGGAATTCATAAAGCTTCGCCGCTCCGATGACCAGCCCTATAATGGCTTCGCGGACATGATGAATCCGAACTATGACAAGAATAATACCGCGTACGAGTATTACCTCAAAGGGCCTCTCTCCTATGAGGAAAGAGACAGGTATTCAGCGAACTTCGATGCCACCATGGACTGGTGGATAGACGCGTGGTCTCTGCAGCAGCAGGCTGACTGGCAGTCCCAGCATGTGGAAATGCTCTGGGAAGGCAGAGACAACCGCTGGCAGGCACTTGCCAACGGCACCTACGGCTGGAAACTGATGGTAGACGAGTCCGGCCAGTTTGATGAGGGCGACGGCCTTGTGTATTGGTCGTCCGGTACCATCAGGGTTGAGACGCCTTCCATTACAGGAAGAGTGGTCGAGCTTGTCAATGGCAGCGCGGTTCCCATTGCGGGAGCGAAAGTAAGCGCTGGCGGCCCTTCCTGGGGTGAGACATACACTGATGCGAATGGTAATTTCTGTATCTCGGGACTGAACATATCGAAAGGTGAATACGAATCGTACCATTTCGAAGCAAAAGCGAATGGATATTCAATGCAAATGATGGACAATGTCGTCATCCCTGAAGCAGGGGTGAAGGATCTTGGAGACATTACTCTTTCAAAAGGCATCAAGGTCTCAGGGAATATCACTATCTCTAATCCGCCCACTCGCGGCGCTCTGCGCGATGCCATGGGCAACCAGATGTGGGACCTCTGGGGCAGAATAGAGGCCTGGAGAACTGACGGGCCGGGCTGGTTCAGCTCTGAGATACGCATTCCTCTGCAGGATTCCTACGTTGCCGGAGCTACGCTTTCGGCCCCCTATGATATATGGCTCGAACCTGGTAATTTCGAGATGCAGGTCAATGTGGCAGGATACGTTTCAAAGAGGGAAGAAGTTGCGATCGCTGCCGCAGACGTGGCAAAAGACATTGCCATGACCAAGGCAGCTGTGGTGACCGGCAGG
>MGVN01000209.1:7158-9092 GCA_001800515.1 Elusimicrobia bacterium RIFOXYB2_FULL_49_7
CTGTATCTACGCAGGCAGAGATCGAGGCGCTTATTACTGACGCGCAGATGAAAGGCCAGTGGAACAGTCTCTGGATCAATATCAACGCTGATTCAGTTGACAGAAAGAACCACGGCTGGGCAGGCACGAGCTTTGATTTCTACGAACTGCGCAGCGCAACAACGAATCCTACCAAGGAGTTCCGTTTCGAATCGCTCGTCCCTGGCACTACGTACAATGTAATGATAGAGTCCATGGGTATGTTCGCCATGAAGACGTTCCAGGTCTCCGTCCCTGCATCAGGCGATAAGGATCTTGGCGTGATAGATCTCGGCTTTGGCGCGAAAATGAAAGGAAAGATCTACCTGGTAGATAACATAGCCAGCAATATTGATTCATTGAAATACGGCGGTTATTCCAGGGATACCGCCATGACGGGCATAGCCGGCTCTGCCGGTATGTCTGCATTTACCGGAGCGCCCGTGTTCGTGAATGTTCTCAATACCAATGATTACAGCAACTACGGCGTTCAGGTATGGGTATCTACCTCATCATTCGGCCCCGATGTATATTATGAGTATGAGATCAAAGGGCTCTCGAGCGGGAAACACGAGATCGAGATCAACGGTATTCGCGGCGTTGACATGTCTCCTGCTCTTGAAAGCAGGTATGTCCTGGTTTCAACAGTGACACACGCTGGAGCGACCGCTGCGCAGGCTCCTGATATCATTGTCAGAAGGCCTTCAGGTATTCTGAAGGGCACTCTTACGGACAAGACCGGCACGATCGACTGGACAAAAGCCGCTGTTACTTTTGTGAGCGTGGATACTGATTCGGAACCGCGGGTTATTAATGTGAGTGCAAACGGTACCTTTACCGCGGAAAACGTCATGACCGGCAACATGCTTGTCTGGGGAACCGAGTATGACGTGAAACCCGGGCTCAACCTTGTCAACGGCAGCGAGGTGAGCGGCGGCATATTCGGGCGGCCTTCAGGAAAGGTGTCAACCTTCCTGAAAATGATCACCACGCAAAGCGGCGGAACGACCACCTACATGGATGCTGAGTTCAAACAGGGTTCCACCGTTATGATGAAGATCTACGGTTCACCCGCAACGATTGCGGATATTATTGCGAAAACGACTACTTATACCACCAGCAAAAAAGGCATTGAGCCTGTGCTTGCCCGCGTTCAGCCGCTCCAGCTCAAGAAGTTCGGCGAGCTGATGGAGCAGGGCGAATCGGCTTCTAAAGGTGATAAAGAAAGCGGCGACCATTCAGGCGGGCCCAAGTCGCGGGAGATCGCGTTTACCGGCCAGTACATGCCGGATCTGAGTAACGCGACGACAGCGGTGTTCAAGATCCCCGGTTTGGAAGCGGGTGTCTTCTTTGCCTATCCGTTGGTGAACCATACCATAGTCGTTGATGAAATTGAAGGCATGCATGGCATGCGGACGTACGTCACTGTTGCGTTCAACTACGCAAGCTCGCCCATGGAGCAGTATATCGTGCTCGGTGAAGGCGAAACGCAGGTCACTGAGTTTACGTTCGGCCAGGGCGTGACGCTCAACGGCTCGGTAACGCGGCCTTCGGGCAACTATACCGCTGCCCAGACAGTGAATATAACCCTGAGAGACCAGAGCACGAACGTTGCGAAATACAGCACGACCCTAACATATTCCACGTCAACAAGGGTGAACACGCAGTCCTTTGGTTTTACCAACGTGGGAGCAGGGAAATACGTGCTTGTCGCAAAATCCGAAGACTACAAGGTGTACTCGAAGCTGATGGAGATCACTGCGGTCAGCGGAACGGAAACGATCGCACCCATCAAGCTTGAAAAGGGCGCGACCCTTACCGGAAGGATCCTGGATGAGAACGGCAACGGCCTCTATGAAGGCGCGTTCCTCCAGTGCGAGGCATACCCTTACGTTGACGGTTCTTACCGCGACAGC
>MGVN01000209.1:9106-11082 GCA_001800515.1 Elusimicrobia bacterium RIFOXYB2_FULL_49_7
CACTATCTCGAGCATGACCTCAAGCCTCGGCCAGTTCACCGTTAAAAATCTGCCCGGCGGCACGTATATGCTCAAGATCTCCATGAATGAAAGCGCGAAGCTCAACCTTGTGACCAAAGTAAAGGCGGGTGTCGTGGTCCCGGATGTTGCAGGAACCGACGCGATCGATGCCGGCACCATTCAGTTGAAAAAAGGCACGCTTATTAAGGGAAAAGTGAAGAATGCCAATGGCCTTCCGCTTGCCCAGATACGCGTGAGCGCTTTCCCCCTGGATGCGCAGAAACGCGAGAACATGTATCTTGCTACAGTGACCGACAAAGACGGAGCGTTCAAGCTCCGCGGTGTTGATCCTGCCACCAAGAACTGGGAAATACGCGTGAACGTCCGCGAGGAAGACAGGTCAAAGCAGATCGAACGTAAAGTACAGTACGGACAGAAAGTAGCCTATATAGATGTATCCCAGTCAACGGACCTCGGCGACGTTGTTCTGCCTGTGGCCAATGCTTCGGTATCCGGAACAGTGGTTACCATAGACAGCGGCAAGATCACGCTGCCGTTCCCTGTACCCGGCATCGAAGACGACAGGTATCCCGCTGCGCTCGTATTGCTGCAAGATCAGACTGACCTTGCCAGCGGCGACCCGATGAGCGGCGCGAAGATGCTTACCGCGCCTGACGGCACCTTCACCATCGACGGTCTTGTCGCGGGGAACTATACCTTGAAAGTGTTCGCCAAACGCTACGCCACCTCGGTCAGCACGGTCACTGTAGCGAATGCGACGAATGCCGGCACTATTACGCTGCAGAAAGGTGCAACCGTAACAGGCACAGTGCGTACGCCTACCGGCGGCAAGATATCGAAGAACGATGCGACCATGGTGATGGCTGCGAGCAAGGACTTCAAGAGAGTGGTGTTCGGTTCACTTAACACCAACCCCAGCACCAATGAGGTCGACAGTTTTGAGATCGTCGGCCTTGAGCCGGGGACTCAATACTTCCTCGCGCTTGTCGCTCCGCAGAACGGCAAGGTGTATGTTGATTATAAGTCCACCGCTGCATCGTCGAATACAGACTATATCACCCATTCGATCATCTACGCGAAGAGCACGCCCCAGTTCGAGGCAAAGGCGTTCAAGATCTCCGGCGTGACCGGTATCTTCCTCAAGGGCGGCATTATGGATGCGTATGGACAGCAGATCCCGATAAGGGGAATGTTCACCGACTACGGCGTGGACATGAGCATGCTTAACGACACTACTGCGTACGACTTCTACTACATATTCGGATTTGCCTCGCAGCCGCTTATGCAGGATAGCGTTTCCGCGATCGTCTCTACCATCACGGCAAGCGGCGCGCTTGTGCCGATGACGCTTTCCGATAATAAGAAAGCCATCGCGCTTGCCTACATACCTGCAGGCGAAGATACTACTCGCGGCTGGTTCGTCTTGAGGTTTGCGGGCCGCAACTCGGAAGGCGCTCTTGGCTCAACCGACTATCAGTTCTGGCTCGGCGAAGACGGCAGAAGCGAAAAGCTCGTCAACCCGATGGTCGGCGGCAACCTCGCTCTCGGCGAAGGCGACAGCACGGGTATCGAAGTCCCCGCTGGCCTTGTTATTGAGGACGACCCGAATACGCCTGAGAACGAAAGCCAGATAGCGCTCTCCAGCGGAACGAAAGTGACAGTCATCAAGGTCAGTGATGCGACCATACAGTTCGCGGGCAACGCGAAATTCGGGCCCAAGAGATACTCGGCTGCCAGCTTCTCAACTAAACAGCCTGCGCCGACTTCCTACCCCGGCACGATCATGAGCGATATGTACGACATGCAGGTCAAGCTCGTTACCGGGCCTCTGGCTACGCTTGCGGGCAACAGCGCGGTCGGCGTGAAGATAAAGATATCGACCGCCGCCCTTACGGTACCCGAAAGCGAGCTGAAGCTCTACAACTACAACGATACCACCGGCCTCTGGGATGCAG
>MGVN01000209.1:11097-12373 GCA_001800515.1 Elusimicrobia bacterium RIFOXYB2_FULL_49_7
CCTTCGACTGGGAAAACTTCCTCATGACCATGAACGTAAGCCACTTCTCGAAGTATGCAGTGTTCCATGTAGTGTCCACCGGCACAGCCGGCGGCGGCGCGACAGTAGCCGCAGCGGCGGATCTCAGCAACGTGAAGGTTTACCCGAACCCGTATAAGAACAAGCCGGGCGACGCATACTACGGCTCAGGCAAGATAACCTTCAGCGGCCTCACCGCGAAAGTCCGTATCCGGATATTCAATATCGCAGGAGAACTCATCGTTGATGACAGCACGAAGGACGATGCGACCACCGATTCAGCGACCTGGGATCTGAAGAACTCGGACGGCGGCGCAGTTGCGAGCGGCGTGTATATCTACTACATCACGAACCCTGATAACAGCTCGCACAAAGCGGTCGGCAAACTGGCGATCATAAAGTAAGAGCAGGAAGGAGCATTCTGTTCCTTGAAATGAGACGGAAAAGATACGGATCCGGGGCCAAGGGTCCAGGAGCTCAAATGAGCAGCTCTTCACTTCTTGGCTCCAGATCCACTTTATAAAGTATTACGGGCAATTAAAAACAGAGACGTAGCCGAAGAGGCAGGAGGAGGAAACTCCCATGAAAAGAACCCTTGTGTTTTTGGTATCATTGTTCCTTTGCGCGAATTCAGTGTTCGCAGCGAAGGCGGTAAAAGCGGTGGTAACGGGCGTAAAAGGAAAAGCATTCGTAAAAACCGGACAGCACTCGGGCTGGCAGAAATGCTACAGCACGATGGTGCTTGACGAGAATGCGGTCGTGAAAACCGCGCCGCGCTCCAAGGCTGTGATCATGCTCAATGACCAGAGCAAGATACAGATGCGGAGCAACTCCCAGATCAAACTCAACTCCCTCTCGGACAATAACAAGGAGATAGAGCAGCAGAAGGGAAGATCGCTGTTCAAGATCACGAAGATGATGCGCGGCAGAAAATTCCAGTGCCGCACCCCCGTTGCCGTGTGTTCCGTGCGCGGCACTGAATTCAGCGTTGAAGTGGGCGACAAGAACGACGCCACCTTCAAGGTCTTCAGCGGCCTGGTGGACGTCGGCGACCTCGGCGGCAACAACAGCGTCGTGCTTAATCCCAACGAAAAGATAAATGTTCTTGAGAACATGCCCATGGGCGCTCCGCAGCCTTTCTCGCCTTCTGATTCAGAAGAGCAGGGCGATGTAACACGGCAGAATATCAACCAGGACGTAGGCCTTGAAGTATCCGCTGAAATGACGAAAGAAGCGGTACAGAAGGCGGCGGCTGACG
>MGVN01000210.1 GCA_001800515.1 Elusimicrobia bacterium RIFOXYB2_FULL_49_7
GTATGGCGGTGGTCGTGACCTTGATTTTTTTCTCGGTGCAATTCTGGCAGAACAGCAGTGACATGATCGAGTCTAACGTGGCAGCCCATCCGGCGCTGACAGCGGAAAAACTTGATAGTCTGTTAGCCGCGGGTCGCCCTTTTGTTGTCGATTTCCGTGCCGATTGGTGCGCCCCTTGCCGTAAAATGGAAGCCACCACCTTTGCAGACGGTCGTGTGCACGAAGCATTGAAACGGGTTCCCCTTTTCACAGTGGATGTGACGCGGGATGAGGAGGTGGAGGCGCGCGGACTGGTCGATCGCTACAAAGTGACGGGTGTGCCTACCTTGCTCTATTTCAATGGCCGGACAGCGGTGCCGGAGAGAACCACGGAATATCTGGATGCAGACTCTTTTTTACATCAACTTAAAGCTTTATTATCGGAGGTCAACCCATGAATAAAAACATCATGGAAATCAATGAACAAATCAAAGAGAAAAGTGCTTTTGTGGACCTGGTTTTTACGGAACTCGGCCGCGTGGTCGTGGGTCAGCGTACCATGCTTGAGCGGCTCCTTATCGGCCTGTTTACGCGAGGGCATGTGCTGCTCGAAGGAGTGCCGGGATTAGCTAAAACCCTGGCCGTGAACACCTTGGCTAAGGTTATTAACACGGGTTTTAAACGGATTCAGTTCACCCCGGATTTGCTGCCCGCGGATTTAGTAGGTACGCTTATTTACAATCAGAAGGATGGCACCTTTGTACCCAAGAAAGGCCCCATTTTTTCCAATATCATCTTAGCCGATGAAATCAACCGCGCCCCGTCCAAGGTGCAGAGCGCACTCTTGGAAGTGATGCAGGAACGGCAGGTAACGCTGGGTGATACGACTTATAAAATCGATGAACCTTTCCTGGTGTTGGCCACGGAAAACCCTATTGAACAGGAGGGAACCTATCCGTTGCCGGAAGCGCAAGTGGATCGTTTTATGCTTAAAGTGATGATTGGCTACCCTACCCGTGAAGAGGAGCGTACTATTGTGGATCGCATGAGTGTGGACCAAGCCATCACGGTAAACAAAGTGGTTTCACCTGCGGAAATCCTGGAAGCGAGGCGATTGGTGGAAAGTGTGTATATTGACGACAAAATTAAAGATTATATTGTTAATCTTGTCTTTGCAACACGCGATCCGGAAAAGGCAGGACTTAAGGAGCTTAAAAGCTTGATTCAATATGGTGCGTCGCCTCGGGCCAGTATTTTCCTGACTCAGGCAGCCAAGGCGCATGCTTTTGTGCGCCGCCGCGGGTACGTAACGCCTGAGGATGTAAAGTCCATCGGTTTTGATGTGTTGCGCCACCGGGTTATCCTGACTTACGAAGCCGAGGCGGAAGAGATGACCCCGGATGCGGTCATCAAGAAGGTATTTGATACGGTGGAGGTCCCGTAGTCCGTGTAAGATTTTAATCGATCGGTAAAAAAAGGGATGAAAACATTATCATTGTTTCTGTTATTTTCACTGGTCTCTTTGCCGGTTTTGGCCAAAAAGGTGATGGTGTATGACGAGAAAGAGGGGATCACCTGGGTGGAGGAGGGAGCCCAAAAGACCAAGAAGAGTTCAAAGAAAGGGTTTGAAGCCCCAACCATCCATAAGACCGAAGTGGTCATTGAGGAGAAGAATGTCTCTCTGCGGGAGCATGTCAAATTAAAACCCGCGTCCGGTGCCGACTATATCAAGACCGGCATGAAGTTTTATTATGATAAGGATTACAGCGAGGCGCTTGGGTATTTTACCAAGGCGTGGGAGTCGAAAAAAAAACCGACCTATCATTTCTACATGGGGGCGGCCTTGAGTAAGCTTCAACGGAACGACGAAATGGTCGTCATTTTTGAGGAAATCCGCCGGGACGCCCCCAAGGACAGTGCTGCCGATGACGCTACTTTTTACTTGGCTGTCTATCGACAATCACAGAATGATTATGCGAAGGCGCATGAACTTTACAAGGAGGTCGTGGAGCTTTATCCCGAAGGGACTTCGCTTATCGGCGGTATGGTGTTCCGGGAGGCGGCCAGACAGCAGCTCCGGGCCATGAAAATCGATATTTTAAGCAGGCTTAAGATTCTTGACTACAAAGACGATAATGCACTGGAACTTCTGAAACAATTTCAGAATGATTATTCGTTGCCTGCCACGGGAAGCCCGGATCGTGAGACCGTGGCAAGGTTGATTCGGGAGTCGGATAATAGGGAAAAAAACATCAAAGAGAGGCTTTCCGAATTCTCCACGGGTGTGAACCGTCGGTTGCCTTGGTATCTTCTTGTCAGCATGTTCCTGCTGGCCAATATCTTTTGGGGAATTCGTAATCTTCGGGCTGCCGCAGATGTTGCGCGACGTGCCGCTCTTCTTCAACGGGTGACCGAATGATTCCGGCGGATATTATCCGTAAGGTGCGTGCCATTGAAATCCGCACCCGGCGTGTCGTGAATGAAGTGCTTTCCGGTGAATATCATAGCGTTTTCAAGGGCCGCGGTATGGAGTTCTCCGAAGTGCGGGAGTATTCCCCGGGCGACGAAATCCGCACGATCGACTGGAATGTGACCGCCCGCTGCGGACGCCCTTTTGTCAAGGTTTTCAAAGAGGAGCGGGAGCTGACCTTGATGCTCGTGGTCGATGCCAGCGGCAGCAACGATTTCGGCACCCAAGGCCGCATGAAAGGGGAGACCGCGGTCGAACTGTGCGCACTGCTGGCCTTTTCCGCCATTCAGAACAACGACAAGGTAGGACTTATCATTTTTACTTCCGAGGTGGAGAAATACATTCCTCCAAAAAAAGGACGCAATCATGTGCTGCGGGTCATCCGGGAATTGCTCTATTTCCGGCCCGTCAAACGAGGGACGGATGTGGGCGGGGCCTTGGCGTATCTGAACCGTACCATCAAGAAGAAGGCGGTGGTCTGTCTGGTTTCTGATTTTTTTGACGCAAAGGATTTCCGCTCTCCTCTGCGCGTAGCTGCCCGAAAGCATGATCTCATTGCGGTGTCCGTGACGGATCCGCGCGAGGAGACCTTTCCGGCCACAGGGCTGACGGAGCTCCAGGATGCGGAAAGCGGGGAGACCCTCTTGGTTGATGCTTCGCATGTTTATTTTCGGACACTTATGTCCGAGCGGGCGGAGACGCGACGTCGTCAGCGGAATACGCTTTTTCGGTCTGCGGGTGTGGAAAATGTTCAGGTGACCACGGAAAAAGATTATGTGGAACCGCTCATGCGCTTCTTCCGGTCCCGGGGCAGACGGCGCTGATGGAAACACGATTTACATTGCGCAATTTCGATGCGCCGGTCTCCCTTGAAGATTATGAAGCGTTACCCAAGCATCCCATTGTTCTGATACTCGATAATCTTCGATCCGCCTACAATGTCGGGTCCGTCTTTCGTACCGCCGATGCGGCGCGTGTGCAATGTGTGGCACCCTGTGGGGTAACGGCCTATCCTCCTCACTTGAAACTCCAGAAAACCGCTGTGGGAACGGAACGATTTGTTTGTCATGAACGGTTTGCAAAAACAGGGGAGGCCATTTCCGTCTTTCAGGAGCGGGGTTATCATACCGTGGCGCTTGAGACGGTGGAAGGAGCGCCGGTGTATCATGCCTATGATTTTCCCCGTCCTCTCGCCTTGGTTTTAGGCAATGAAGCACTGGGGGTATCGGAAGAGGCGCTGGCCCAGGTCGAGTCGGTGGTGCAAATTCCTCTGTATGGCTACAAAAACAGTTTGAATGTGGTTTGTGCTCTGTCCGTGGTCTTGTTTGAAGTCCTGCGTCAGTGGAAAATGGAGGGTGTGGCCCCCTTTGGATTGAAAGGAAAAATATGAGAAAGACAAAATCCATTACGGATCCTGTATTCGGTGATTGTGTGGAACTGACCACCAAGGGATTGCGTGCCGTTGTGGCACCCCAACTCGGCATGTCGTTGGTGGATTTTACAATAGAAGGCATTTCTATTCTGGATAAAAGCGGAACAGAGGATTTTCTGGAATGTCGCAAGGGATTGGGTCCGCTGATTCTTCCACATTTCAATCAGGAAGGTTTTCGGCCTGCAGTCCGGGAAACCGATTTTTTTCATCTCACGGCCTTAAAAAAGCGGTCTTTGGACCACCCCTTTCAGCATGGCCTGGGCCGCTATATGCCTTGGCGTTTTGAAGTGGGCGATAATTTTGTAGTCGGTCGGTTGTCGGGAAAAGAGAAGGTGAACGGTTTTTTTCTGAAGGCGTTGGCCGGTTTTGATTTTGAGGCCGAGGTTTGTTATTCCGTGGAAAGTTATCAATTGTTGGTCAGTCTGGATGTTCAAGGCGAAAAACCGGTGGCTGCGGGTATTCATTTTTATTATGATCTTGTCAATGCAGCTACGGCCACGGTCACTTTTCCAGTGGGAGGACAGACGGAACCCCTTGTGCTGCCCTTGAATCAGGAATTGGATAATGTTTATCCTGTGGACAGGTCAAAAGAGGTAATTAAAGCACGATTGCTGACGGATCGATATTCGCTGGAAACACTGGTCAAGGTTCAGGGTGAGCCAGAGGAACGATTTGAATCCCTCACAATTTATAGTCCTGCAAACGCTTCATTCGTCTGCGTGGAACCGCTTTCCCATGTGCCGGATCAGTCTTATTCTAAAAAACGATTTCGAGGTGCTATTGCTTTGGTGCCTGCCAAACGATAGGATTAACCCCGTTTATCCATCTTGACAAAATCCAGATGGCCGGGACCGATATAGACCTGTCGTGGCCGCCAGATTTTCTGCGCTTTGTTTTCCGTTGCTTCACGCCAGTGGGCAATCCAGCCCGGCAGACGGCCGATGGCGAACATGACGGTCAACATATTGGTCGGGATACCCATGGCACGGTAGATGATGCCGGAATAGAAATCCACATTCGGATAGAGTTTCCGTTCCGCGAAATAGGGGTCCTTCAAGGCGGCGGCTTCGAGTTCCTTGGCCAGGTCGAGCAGGGGATCGTTTATCTTGAGTTCAACCAGAACCTCATCACAGATGGTTTTGATGATTTTGGAGCGCGGATCGAAATTCTTATAAACCGCATGACCAAAGCCCATGAGCCGGAAACGATCGTTTTTGTCTTTTGCTTTTTCAATATATCGTTTTACATCCCGGCCGTCACGCAGGATGGCGTTAAGCATTTCAATGACCGCCTGGTTGGCGCCGC
>MGVN01000211.1:0-25836 GCA_001800515.1 Elusimicrobia bacterium RIFOXYB2_FULL_49_7
CCCTCTGCCAGTGCCCGCAAAACCAAAACCAGCGTCGCTGTCATTTCTGAAAATATTTGGACGCATGTGGCCGCGGTTGTCAACAGCGCCCTCGATATGGCTCTTTACATAAATGGCATTGATGCAGACGGAGCTTACGCCGGGAGTGCAACAAACATGGTACACAGCAGTACCGGACGGTTAAAATTGGGGTGCCAGGTTTCAGCCGTTACACCCATTTTGCACTACCGGGGTGACATGGACGATGTGCGTATTTACAACAGAACATTATCCCTTTCTGAACTACAGATTCTTGCCGCAGACACCAGCGGCCACACCAGGCCTGAAGAAACCGGAAAGGCTGATATCAATGAACTCTCCTTAACCTGTAGCCCCAATCCCTTCAATCCTGTTACACAGATCATTCTGAATACGGGCGGACAAGCAGCTTCTGTTCATGTATTCGATTTGTCGGGTAAAAAGATTGCCTCGTTTCAATATAGGGACAAACCTATTCCCTGGAATGCGGCTGGGTATGCTTCCGGTATTTATATTGTAAAAGCTGAGATAGGCCAATTGAAACTGCTTAAAAAAGCCGTGATTCTAAAATAGTATCAAATGACCAGAGGAGCGGCTTTTTAGGCAGGTACGAGTTCATTTTGGGTTTCTGCCTTGTTCTTTGAAATATAGTTGCGGACTTTATCCGGCATCAAGTCCACATATTGCTGGACGACCCGGTTGGACAGCCTGGTAATCTGACTGATTTTATCCAGGTTTTTGACATCATGCTGCCATAGGATTTCAACCCTATGGTAATCCTTGATGTATCGGTCAACGGCCTCCTTGCTGTGCTTGGTTTTCAAGGCGATTTCCGGAGTCATGCGTCCCTCCAAATAGAGAGTAATAATTTCTCTCTTGTGTGTGACGCCTCCTGAGAGGTCATGGATATTTCCCCGTGTCGGTAGGATGTATCCCTCCTTGTAGATTTGGTTGCAATACTTCGACACAACGGCATCACAGATGCCAAGCAGGAAGGCCATGTCCAATTGCGTCAGTAACGCGCCTTGTTCAAAGGCTTCATCCGACCATCGCCTGATGCGTCGCTTTCTTAAGGATGCGGAGTCGAAACCCTGGGTACAGTGTTCGACGTCTTCTTCGGTGATGAACGAGAGAACAACGGGTTTCATTTTGGTCTGGTCGAGGGTTTTCCCTCTCCTGGGAAATTCGTCCACGGGAGTGGCAAGCCAGACGAGTTGGCCGTAGTGCAGATGGTGAAGGTCGTCGTCGATATGAGAGACCAGGAAGTAGTGTTCAACAAGGTCCAGGATGTCCTTGATGATTGCCTTGGCGGTAATGACGCCCTTGTCATAGCCATATTCGTTCAAGAACTTCTGTAGTAGCAGGTTTTCAAGGCTTTTGGCCTTGAGGCGACGGGACTTTTTGAGTTGGATTTGGGCTTTGGTTGGGGAGCTACTCATGGCTCTGATCTCCTTTTCCCTGTTGAGGAGCGGATTTTTTTTGTGCGGCCTCGCCAGGCTTTTCCGGAGTCAGCAGTTCCGTGAGCCTTTCATTGTTTTGTTTATTGTAAGTCTCATAGAGCTGGAGGTATTCCCGGACCGTCCTATCCGACTTCTGGGCAATCATCCTGATTTGAGCCTGGGAGAAGTTCTGGCGGTTCAGGGCAGCGATTTGGACGAAGTCCGCAAGATACCGTTTGACACTGTGTTCGGTATGGTTGGTTTTTCGTTCGACCTCTGAGAAGGTATAGCCTTTGAAGTAGAGGTCGATGATGACGGTCTTGTGAGAAAGACCAGGCCCCATGTCGTGCTTCGTGCCACGGGTCATGATGAACATGCCCTGTTTCTGGAGGTGGTAGACATCGCGTTTGACTGTTGCCGGGCTTGTGGTAAGCAGCATGGCTAAGTCCTCATGGCTCAGCAAGGCGCTTTGGTCATAAGCTTGGCGGCACAAACGGGAGATGCGATGGCGCCGAAGTCCGGCCAATCCATATTCCGCAAGGACCTCCAGGTCGGAGTTCATGTCCATCAGTTTGAGACGTACCGTCACTTTCTTGGTCAGACGGATATGTTTTCCTGCCGGTTCTTCCGCCGCAACCGCTTGGTAGGCGACATCACCCGCAGAAAGGGACACATTGGTGTGTTCGGAAAAGTAATTAGAGATTTGCTGATAATAGGCTTCAGCAATGATTGGAGTTAAATTGAAATCAGAGGAAATGTTTTGGATTATGGCATCACGAACGGTCTTAGATTTTAGCCGTTGAATGCCGTACCCTGCAGCTTCTTGAACCATAGGAGACCTCCATTTTATGGATTTAAAAATGAAAATAATCGTCCTATGGTCATTTGACCTAAACTATAAATAAGGGAGAGTAAAATTAAATCAACACTACTATTTATAATATTCATTGCGGGGTTTTGTTTCCCGGCAAATAAACAGAATGACAGTAAAATAACGGTTTCGGAAGAACAACTTAAGCTGGTTTTTGATGAGCTGGATGATGTCAACAGCGCTATTGTTGAATGTAAAACATATTATAAAAATGGAGACAAACGAAAAGCCGTCAATAAACTTCTCGAATACTATAAAAACAGGGATAACGTAACCTGGCTGTTTAATCATAAGGAGAAAGCTCGTTTAGTACAACAATATAAAAGGCTATGTCCAGAGGAAATAAAAAGCGTTATTGCAATAGCCGATTCTCAGTTAAACGGATGGTGGTATTGGCAAAAAAGATATTGGAACTGCGGAACACCTCCGAATTGGCTTGAGAAAAAAGAGGACAATGAATATCAGATACAGCTTAACCGTCATTACATGTTTCATGATCTCGGATTGGCATATTGGTTAACCGGCGATGAAAAATATGCCGCCGCCTATACAACCATGCTGAGCGATTGGATCGATAATATCAAAATGCCTGACATTAAGAAATACCAGGATGAAAAAGCCTGGTATGTCATCCAGCCCTGGAGTCTTCTCAATACGGGTATTCGTCCTAAAATATGGTTTGAATCCATGGAGTATTTCATAGACGCCCCATCTTTTAATGCTGACTTGCTGGTACGCGTTCTTTATTCTTTTATACAGCATGGTAAAATGCTGAGGGAAGTCTCTTCCGTTGCGTTTCCAAGGGCGGACCATAACTGGTATTTAATGTTAATGGAAGGGTTGTTTTATGTCGGCACCATGCTTCCCGAATTAAAAACCTCCCATTCCGATATAAACCAAGCGATGAATGAGCTTAACCGCTGTATGCGTACTCAAGTGCTTGAGGATGGGGTCCATATTGAAGAAACCCCCGGATATCATAATGGCGCCATAGGGTGGTTTGGCGCTCCCCTGCTTCTCGCCAAGCGAAATAACATGCAATTTGATTCGGTCTATATAAATAAAATGGAAAAAATGTTCAATTTCTCGTCTCATATTACCCGTCCGAACCATACGGTTGCCCCTTTCGGAGATTCCAGACCGGATACGGGCGGCGATTGGATCTTTGCTTTCGGTTCATTGATTTTCGGCAGAAAAATCACTGCGCAAGAAGGACGGATATACGGCCCGGCTTTCTGGTTTACAAATGGAGCGTTAGCCGATAGCCCGGATCAGAATAAAAACCCTGTTGTAAAAACGGATTTCCCCCTGAACGCGTATTTCCCCAAAGGCGGTTTTTACTGTATGCGTTCATCCTGGGATGACAATGCACTCTATCTTGCATTTAGAAATGGCAAGGCCTGGTTTGACACATTACGGATGGCCGGACACAAACATGCGGATCATTTGAGTTTTGACATGTCCGCGTATGGCGGCCCCCTCATTGTGGAACCGGGGGTGTTTTTATATACTGACGACTCTTTACGGAAATACAACAAGTCAACAAGCGCAAGAAACACCATCGTGATTGACGATAAAACGACCATGGGATATCTGAATGGATGGGAATGGTCTTCTGATCCGGATGTCAATACAACGGTCTTGAAAGACACGGAAGACAAATTGACAATACGGGGGTGGCATAATGGTTATAAACCCGTGGATTGTTTCAGGACGGTTTCCTTTGTTGGAAAAAGATTCTGGGTCATTGAAGACTCGATGACCCATTTAAAATCAAATAACATTACCCTCTCTTATCATTTTACAACGCCGGATGTCGAATTGATTGAAAAGCCATTTAACCGTGCGGCAACAAAGGTGTCAAAAGATTATGCATCGGTTGTTGTTGTCCAATTAAAGGGTGATGCAAAAGCCATCCTTGCGGAAAGCTGGCATGCGGAATCTTATGGATTTAAAACAAACCACAAAGTCTTAAGATTGACGAAAAATAATACTGATAACCAATTTGTTTCCGTTTCATTGATTATTCCTTTTCCGGCAAGCGAAAAACAGGATTTTAATTTGTTTTTGAACAAAAAGAAAAACCAGGTTGAAATAAAAATAAACGGGCAATTCCCTTATCATTCCACTATACGTTTTTAAGCGTTTGCTTTGATAAATATAATTATGGAGAAATCATGCATTACAATGCCTTTTATCTTTTTTGCATGCTGCTTTTCGGCTCAGCACTGGCCGAAGCCGCTTCCGTGGTCACTGAAAACGGCGCATGGTGCTGGTTTACAGAGCCGCGCGCCATTACATGGCAAGGAAAGACCTATACAGGCTGGGTGAGCAAGGAAGGCGACATTGTGGCTGCTGAAATCGATAGTACTACGCATGCAGTAGACACGGTTATTTTACATCCTCACTTTCAGTATGATGATCACGATAATCCTTCGTTTCTGATGTGGCCCGACGGCCGGCTCTACTGTTTTTACGCCCTGCACAACGGTAGCCGCATGTACCTGCGCGTCATGCAGACGCCCGGGAACCTGCATTCCATGGGCCCGGAAACCTATGTGGGCCCTCCGGCGGGGGCTAATCTTTATACCTATCCCTGCCCCATCATGCTGACCGGTGAGGACAGCGCCCTTTATGTCTTCTGCCGCGGCGGAGGGGATTACTGGAACCCCTATTTCACGGTCTCACGCGACCGAGGTGTCACCTGGGATCCCTTGCGCCATTTCATTGCTTCCCCGGGACAGCGGCCCTATTTCAAGTTTAAGGTCAACGGTGCGGACCGCTTCGATGTCATTTTCACGGATGGCCACCCAAGCGCTGCCTACAATAACGTGTACTATGCCTATTACCGGGCGGGCGCGCTTTATAAAGCGGACGGCACGCGCATCAAGTCCATGGATTCGCTTCCCCTTGCGCTTTCTGAGGCCGAAAAGATTTATGACGCGACCGCCCACCAGGCCAAAGCATGGGTCTGGGATTTGGCCATAGATGGCGCGGGCCATCCGGTGGTGGCCTATGTCAACTTTCCCACTGACACGGACCACCGTTACCGCTTTGCCCGATGGGACGGCGCCCATTGGCTGGATCAGGAACTGTGCAAAGGGGGGAAGTGGTTTCCTGAAACGGTTTCCGGCCAGACGGAACCCGAACCCAACTACTCCGGCGGTATTGCCCTGGACCACAATAACCCTTTCAACCTGTACTTGGCACGGCCTGATTCCGTTTCAGGCGTCTTTGGCATTGAACAGTGGCGTTCAACGGATTCAGGCGCCCACTGGCAATCCAGGGTGGTCATCGGCGGGGTGGACACGCTCAATGTCCGGCCCGTTGTGCCGCGTGGAGCGCCTGCGGGCGTGAAGATGCTTTACATGAGCGGCAAATACCCTCATTTTACTTCTTACAACACCTCCATCCGAATGGTATCGGAAATTGATTCCACCTTGCCTTCCTCTCCTTCGGACCTTCATGTCGAAACGTCGCAAAAAGGCACGGTCACGCTGTCGTGGAATGCGGCCTCAGACGGAGAAACCGATATCCTGGGGTATGAGATTTATCGCGGCCTTTACCGGAACAACCTCAGCCGGTATCGGGTCATTCATGGCCTTCTCTTTGCCCCCGATACTTTTTTGGCCGGAACGGACACGCTATATTATGCCGTCAAGGCCCTTAACGGAAATGGCCTCCGCAGTAACGATGCGAGCGATACGGTTTCCGCTGTTCTTCCGCCCTATTCATCCGCCGCGCTTCACAGCAGCAAGGATACCCTGGCAAGCTGGGCTTCCGCCGAAATCAGAATTTACGGAGTATGCGAAGACGGTACCATTGATTCCAGCAACATTGGCGCACAGTTCTTTAGTTTGGACACTCAATTGCTTTTCGTGACATCATCAGGCCATGCGGTCGCTAAATCCGTTTCCGGTATGGCACGCGTGATTGCAAAACGCGGCGGTATTTGTCTGGATGACACCTGTACCATAACCGTTATCGAAAGCGACGTCCCTTTATTATACCGGTTTGATTTCCGTTGTACGGAGACCGCTATTGATACGCATTGGATTCCTCAGAACGGTTCGGCCTACGATTCCTCCAAAGGATATGGCTGGATCGATTGTGCAGCGTTGCCTGAAAACCGGTGTGATCGGGCCGGCGGCGATCTTTTAGGCACTTTCGTCATGGTACGTAGTGCTGTTTGCACAACAAGTGTATTCCATGTGGACGCCCCGGATGGGAACTTTCTTGTGCGCGTCGGACTGGGTGACGCCACTTATCCAACGGAACCTTTGTGGGTTATGTACGGATCAGATACCGTTGCCCGTTACACCCAACCCGGGAATCTTGGCAATGGCTACTCAGTATGTGACGACACTATCACCGTTTCAGGCGGTATGGGCGCCTCTTTCCGGATTAAGGGAACACCCACCGCAAAAATATCCTATTTGATTCTTCTTTCCAGCCAGGGTATCGCCATGAACGACGTGGCGTACGATGATCTGCCGACCAGGTTGACAGGCGCTGCAAATGTAGGAGCAGATTATCATTCGTCTCCGCCATTCCTTGCCACACCGAATCCCTTCAACCCGTCAGTGGTGATTCATTTCTCCCTGCCGGTGGCGCAAAGAGTTGTCTTAAGTGTTTTTGATATGAAAGGCCGCTTGGTTGCACGGCTTTTAGACGGGCATAAAAAAGCGGGAGAACACACACTTGTCTGGGCCGGAACGCAACAGGCTTCGGCTGTTTATCTGTTGCGTCTGCAGGCTGGAACGAAAATCGTGGAACAAAAGATAGTGTACCTTAAATAAGTGTCTGGATTAATATAAAATGGGCCCACAAGGACTTGAACCTTGGACCAACGGATTATGAGTCCGCTGCTCTAACCGACTGAGCTATGGGCCCGTTGATTTTACGATTGTCAAACGAGGTCTATTATTTGCCGTTCAGGAGGTTTTTCCCGTTGAAAATATACATTCGCCCTTTCGGTCAAATCAAGACGCGGGCCATTATTAATTAGTGCAGCAGGCAAAGACGCTGAGTCAGGATGGTCCGGTTGTTTTTATCAGAGTATTTGATGAGATAAATACCCGGGACAACACGGCGGCTCAGACTGATACGGCCATCCCATACGATATCCGATCCGTTATTCTTGACGGAAAAACGTTTGATTAAATTGCCTTTAAGATCATAAATGAAAAGGCTCCCTTCTGAGTTCTTGCTTAATCTTATTGTTGTAGAATGATTGAATGGATTTGGAAAGACGTGAAGCGACAGGTTTGCCGGTATATTCAGCAGACCGGTTGCTTTCCCAACAACGTTGCTGGCCAAGACTTCATTGGAATAATTTCCCTCTCTTTTTCCTTTATTTGTGTCATACGCGCTGACAACATAATATTTATCACCCTCAGAGAGACGGGGATCGATATCCGTAAAACTCGTACTGTCTGCCGACGTAACGCTGCCAATTTTTGTATAGAAAGATTGGGGGGTATTACGGATACTCTCATAAGAAACGTCGCTGCGATAAATATGGTATCCGGCTACACCATTTAAAGTAATTCCGTTCTCTACCTGGCCCCAAGTCAATACGACTTTATTACTCACAACCTGAGCCTCCAAATTGCCGGGAATGTCAGGCCGAAGTTTAAAACTATCAATAACGACCTCATTCCATACATCCGTCCCGGAGTATTGAATATTGATTGCCTTAATCATGATCTGACGAAAATCAACATTGAATTGCATAAAAAGCACAGTTAAAGAATTATTATAGTATGCCATATCCCAATCGGCTGTGTCAGGATAACCGGCACCCTCACCGAATCTTCCTGCAGAAATATTCCAAATATCATTTTGGAAGTTTTCATTGTTCCAAACAGTATCAAAGCCGTCAAAAAGCTGTGGATTTATTTTTGTTCTGGAATAATAATGAGTATGTCCATGCATAAATAGTTCGACATCATTGGTATCCAATACATGATAGAATTCTGACCGTTGGTTTTCCCAATAGCCGGGTTTCCAGTGCGGCAGGTTTTCACTGGGCAGCGTCCACCAATCCATTATTCCCCAATGATTAAAAACAAGATTATGAAGCTGTCCGCGAGCTTTGGCTGCCTGAAAGTCATCTGCCATCCATTTCATCAGAAGAGGATCATACGCAGAATAGGTTGTATAACGAATAATCTGAAAATGGGCCGCCCCATAATCAAAGGAGTAGCAAGACCCTTTTCCCATACCGTCATAGGTATTATCTTCGGGCAAGATAAAGCAATAAGTTGAACTATCCGTATTAGCCCAAATCCGATCAGCACCACCATCGTGATTGCCGAAAAGCTCATACATCGGTATATAATGCTCTATGGAATCCATGCGGTTTTTATAAATAAGCGTCCTTTGAAATCGCTCCTCTAAATTCACACAACCGTCATAAGCCACCACATCCCCGGCATTCAACCAAAGATCAGCAGAATCGTTTAACAGAATTTGACAATGACCGCGTGTCCGCTCCCAGCTTTGACGCAATAAATAGCCCCCATGCGTATCAGTAATGAGGCCGAAACGAAAGGGGGTGTCTTGATTAACGGCTGTTTTGGTAAAATAACAGAGACTCGTTATACTATTAGAAACCACTTGATAATAGTATCGGGTATTGGGCAATAGATTTTCCGCTATTAAGACATGCCAGGTCCGCTGCTCATTGCTGCTCACACTATCGATAAGCGAAGTGGGAGAAAGCCCCCATTTCAGCTTGCTATCCGATAAAGAATCGGTCTGCCAACCCACAGTAAAAGAACTTTGGTTGTTATTGCCGACTTGCGGCCCTTGACTGATTGAAAGACAGAAACTAATGACAGGAATAAAAAAAAGAATCTTAATCATATCAGACCCCTTGTTTCAAAAGATATACTCTTCTTGGAGGATTCACAAGTTCTTCCACAATGTTACGACAAATCCCCTTATTAGAAACATGCTTCCTACTCCCCCGGCATCTTTAAGACCACCACTCCGCGGAGAATCCATATGTTTGTTCGACCGGCAAGATAATTGGCCTTATAGTGACCGGCAGCAGGATAAATGGAGCTTTCCGCAGAAATGGTACCGGTCTCAATCTTTTCAAGTTTGGTATAGAAATGGTCGGCTTCAGGATGATAGGGATCATGCAGAATATAGTAATCGGGGTTCTCGATACTGCCGTCATGCCCATAGCCGACAAACGTCACCCAATGGCCTACAATATTGCTGTATCGATCCGTACTGGCATTGTAACTGCAAATCCAAAAGAGCCAGCACTCGATATTTTTGTCCTGAATACCTTCTTTTATGGTTTTGATGGTCGGGAGAGAATCTCCACGGTGTATCCGCCAGACCAAGCCGGGCCCATGATATAAAAGCGTATCATAATCATAACCCTTGTCTGTGATAAATTGCCTTAAACCATTCGTAAAACCCCAAGGGTCTCGATAGTGCATGTATGGGTCATCTCCTATTTCCCATATCACATCAAATTGATCCTTTTTTCTATCAATCGTACGCGGTGTCAGATTCGGAAAACCGTTATTCGAAAGCCATATTATTCCATTGGATACGGCGGTCGGACCGCATTCCGCCGTACCTCCCCCGACCAAGCCGCCGTACGCGGTATCCAGCTGGCAATAATTGGGGAATTCATTGATTTTCAGGAAAGAATACGTCGGCAATAAGATGAGTTGAATATCCGCCAGACTGTCGATAAGATTTGAAACGGGTATCCGCGAATAAAGTACATTATCGCGCATAACAAGAAGCGTATCCGATACCGCCAGCGTCTTTTTCAAGATTCTGTTACGATGATTGTTCGTCGTAACAGGAGAAACGATGATAGCTTCACCTTCGATTAGAAACATTTTATAATGCGTTGCGATTTTGTTACGGATGATTGATAAGACATACAAAGCAGATGGCAACTTATTCTTCATATAATCTGTCATTGAAACCGAGTAGCGCCCGCCATTGAACTTGCCGTTAATCAGCGTAGCGATTTTTCGCCCGGTGATATCATTCAAATAAATCGAGATTTCCTCTTCGAAAGAAGAAACTTGAAAATGGAGCATGCCTCCTTTTATTTCTATTTCAGGAAAAGACAAATTCGTTTTAAGTTCCGAGACCGTTTCCCCTTCAAACAGTTTGAACGAGCCATTGGGTCCGGTCGTATCCGCTATCCCGATATTCTTTAATTGAATAATGACCCCTTCGACAGGAGCAAAGGCGGTATCAATGACTCGTCCTCTTAAGGCGACCTCTTGTGAAAATGAGAAAACAAACAAAACAAGCGTTATAATTGCGCTTTTAGTCTCTATTGGCATACCATTTCCTTTGATAAAAGAGTTACATAATATTCAAAGCAAATAAAATACCGGATAACGCTTCTACAAAAAACATCTCCTATCAGACCTGATATCATTAACTTAGCAAGATTTAGAATTAATCCATTGAATAGGGCCGAAAATATATTATAGACTTCTATGGCTTTTTATAGACTTTAATAGACTATTGTGTTTTACTCATTTATATTATAAATATGCTGCCCCAATCCCCGTTCTTATATAAAACCAAGATTGCCCTTCCGACCATAGACAGCATAATGGCCTATCATAACTTTCTGGGGGCTGTGGTAAGACTGAATCCGGCAGGCGTTATCGAAGAAATTCTTTTTTCCAGCGCAGAGTATTCGCTTTCTTTTAAAAGAATACAGGGAAAGAATATTCATACATTCTATCACATTCCATCAGAGAAATCCTTGGCGACATTAGGTCACCAAATCCATAAACAAGACTTGTATTTGATTCCGCAAAAATATCTTTTTGATCGAAACGCTTTTCCCTCTAAAAATGCCTTCGAAAGATTCGATTTGCTTTTCGGCTATTTTTCAAAAATACCTTATTCTCTGCTTCATATTTGGCACATAAAAGGGGAAAGCCTTCTTGGAATCATCAGTTTTAATAGTTTTATCAGACGCACCTTATACTACAAACATATGCCTCTTTTCCATGTCAATACTGCGGGCAAAATAAAAGGATTTAACCAATGCTTTTTGAAGGCATTTGCCAACGGGCAAGAACGGCCCAGCCGCTTCCTTGATAAACCCGTAGAAAATTTTCTTTCCCCTGCCCCCAATCGCCTTATTAGCTTATCTGAAAACCATTATAGAGCAATACTGCATGAGAAATGGGATCCTATTTTAAAGGAAACAGGATTGGAATGGATATCCAATCAGCATGAACTCGGACTTTTTTGTATTAAAAAAAGAATCGATTTTACAAAATATAACGTTAAAATTGAAATCGAGCTGGACGTGAATGAGGGCCTGCCCATATCGGTTCTTTTGGGTGGAGAAAAATGGAACGGATTTTCTTTTCCGGATGCAAACGGTTATTTGGTCGGATTTGATATGGAACAAAACGTGTTTTATTTAAAAAAAGGAGGGGAAATCGTACAAATCTCAAACGTTTTCCCACGGTTTGAATCGACCCATTATACGCTGACAGCTTATCAACATCATCATGATATCGCTCTTTTCTTGAATAACCGATTCGTTATCGGATACCGGGATCCGGAACCCCAGGAGACCCGCTCGGGCTTTCAATATCTCCGCTATCATGCCGAAACACGGATTCATATCCGATCGCTGACGTTGTTCGTATCCGCTAAAACCCCATCATCTCCGATTGTCAATGAGTGCTCTTTACTGGACGGATCCAGAAGGAAATTTCGATTTACCCAGATTGCAGACACTCGAATCAGTTTCATCAACCGCCTTTTTCATTACACGTTTCTATTAACGGATATCTCTAACTGGATCAATAATATCGAAGCATTAAAAAAAGAAAAACAACAAACCATCAAGGAAAGGGATAAATACAAAGCGCTGGCTCAACAAACCGATGATCCGAAAAGCAATATGGTCAGCCATCATCCTCTTTTTCAAAAAATCAAGGAGAACGCCGTCATCGCAGCTCTTTCTCATGTGACTATTTTAATTGAAGGAGAGACCGGCACAGGAAAAGAGGTGCTGGCAAAATACATTCATCAACACAGTTTAAGACCGGATGGGCCGTTTGTCAAAGTCGACTGTTCAACGTTACCTGCAACATTAATCGAAAGTGAGCTTTTCGGCTATGAAAAAGGGGCGTTCACCGGGGCAGATAAGGAAAAAAGAGGCAAGCTTGAGGAGGCACAAGGGGGCACCCTTTTTTTGGATGAAATCAGTAACCTGACGCTTGATGTACAGGCAAAGCTTCTGCATTTTTTACAGGATTACACTTTTGATCGTATTGGGGGCAACCGGAAGATCAAGGTCGATACCCGAATCATTACTGCAACCAACATCTCCTTACGAGAACTCATGCAAAAAGGTGCGTTCCGGTCGGATCTCTTTTTTAGGATCAATACCGTTCATTTCACTTTACCGCCATTAAGAGAACGCAAAGAGGATGTCCCTGCTTTAGCTGTCTTCTTTCTAAATAAGTATTGCCGAAAATTCGATCGTTCCATTAAAGACTTTTCGCCTGACAGTTATCGTCAGCTTATAGAGCATCGCTGGCCTGGAAATATACGCGAATTGGAAAATGTCATTCAGAATGCGACTCTGTTCTGTAAAAAAAGAATCATAGAACCTGAACTGCTCCACCTGGATCCGGAACCCTTAAGCCTTCCCAATCGGAACGGTTTACCAACCATCCCATTCGGCAATGCACGGGCCTTTAAGAAAGAACACATTATTCGGCTCTTAAAGGAGCATCAGGGCATCGTTAAAAAAGCGATTAAAGCATCTCAGATATCCAGAGCAGGTTTTTTTAAAAAAATGAAGGAGTTTAATATTTCCGTTAAGGAACTGTTTTAGTTTTTACCCGTTCATCTGGCACTGCTTGGAAAAGCGGTGTCGTCTTGTTGACAATCTCCCGGGTCAAAACAATCAAGGTTTCACATTCACTCACCGGTGGAATCCATTTGGCGAATTTAACCGGATCGTTCATGTCACAGAACTTTTCCACCTGCCGTAGAATCGGCCCGTCAATATTAACGAGTTGCAGAGCCGCCAACAGTTCCGTGGTGGTGGACTCTAAAGCATAAAAATGATACCGCGCCCCAAGATAGCGACGTAGGATTTCGGACAACTTCAGATAAAAAGCTTTGATTTCCCCTTTTTCAGGCAGCCGCTCGGCGAGTAATGCCGCTAACTCTTTTTCGAACTGAACCTCCGGGGGCAAGACTATTTTTGTCGCGGCCGTGAGTTCCGTCTTTTTCTTTCGGAAACGACGATCCAACCAATAGACACCCAACCCGAGCACCAAAAGAGTGGCTAAAATAATAAGATAAAAGAAGGGACCATATCCTAAATTTTCCTGTCCGTAATTGTCCACAATGTCTGATGTGTCAGCTACCGTCACTTTTTTAACAATCACTTCCACCGGTTCCGTAATATGGGCATCCGCGGTATCGGAACTATTCATTACTTTTAAGGAGGGAATTTGTACCTTGCCCAGTTTAAAAACGGTCAACCGGTATTCGTGACTCTCTCGGACCCGTTCACCGGCAGGTTCTTCACGACTCCGCTTATCCAAGAGTTCGAAGTCCCCGAATGCGCTCTCCGGATTGGGAAACATCAGCTTTTCCCCGCTCTTTTTAACGGCGGTTACCGTGAGAACAAGGGGTTCACCTAATGTCAGAGAAGTCCTGTCCACACTTCTCGACAGTTCAAACCCAAGAGCGTTAAGAGCAAATACAACAATAAAAAGGAGGGGGCGCATGGTGAATTAAAATTATATTTTTACAGTTTTCCTTTCAAGGAGGGACATGCGTTTTCTTGTTGCAGGCATTGGTGCGATCGGATCCGCTTTTGGCGGTATGCTAAGAAAGGCCGGAAATGAGGTTTGGTTATTGGGCCGTTCCAATCAGGTATCTGTTATAAAACAACAGGGGCTTCGGATCAGCGGGTTATGGGGAGACCATCTTGTTAAGGGCTTTCACTACTTGAATCTTCCCATCCATTGTTCGGAAACTTTTGATGTCATCCTGGTTACCGTTAAATCATATGATACCGCAACACTCATTCGGCAGCTTCGATCCGTTATCGGAGAACATACGCTCCTGGTTTCCCTCCAGAACGGTCTCGGTAATCTGGAGACCATTCGAGAGATGGGCCGCACCGCGTTTGTGGTGGGGGGACGTGTTATTTTCGGGGCCATGCTGCCTACTGTCGGTGAAGTGCGCATTACGGTTTACACCCAACCCGTGATGCTCGGATTTCCGGACATGACAACCCGCCATTATTCGGCCAGCTTCATTGAACGGGCACAGAAAACAGTTCATTCGATTAATGCCGCAGGTATCCCCTGCCAGTTCACGAACACCATCGAATCTTTTATGTGGGCCAAACTGCTGTATAACTGTGCTCTCAATCCTTTAAGTGCTCTTCATGGCGTCCCTTACGGGGTCCTGGCTGAAAAGCCCGAATGGAAGGAGATAATGGAAGGCGTCATTCGGGAAATCTTTGCCGTAGCTCGGAAACGACAAATACCTCTGACTTGGGATACCCCGGAAGCTTTTTTGGACTTGTTTTATTCCAAATTGTTGCCCGATACCTATGAACACCGCAGCAGCATGCTCCAGGATATTGAGCGCGGCAAACAGACCGAAATAGACAATCTAAACGGCATGGTGGTACGATACGGCGAAGAAATGAAAGTGGCCACACCCATCAACCGGGAACTAACTCATGCCATCAAAATGCTAAAGAGGTAAGGGTATCGGGACGGCGGTGCCCGTTGCAAATCCCCTTCTGCAAGGATTATTTTACCCATGATGAAAGAAAAAATGATTGCCCTCATCCCTGCTCCTTTGCTGAACACCCTTCAACGTCTGCGATTAAAAGTCAACCTTGCCTTGCCTTACAGCCCCATGCCGTTTTCCCTGTCTGATTTGCCGACTCCAGATGGTCGAAGCGGATATGCGGATATATTGGAAAGAGAAAGCAAACCGTTTAAACGAACCATGCGGAAATTGCTTTCTTATGTGGGCGCAGGGCCTGTGGGCCCGAATAAATATTGGGAATATCCTTGGGTGATGCGTAACTTGGATTTAAAACCCGGACTCAAAATATTGGATGCAGGATGCGGACGTGCTCCGCTTCAATTTCTATTAGCTGAATTGGGCATGGAAATGCACGGTATTGATCCGAATGAAAATGTGGGATGGCACGGTATCGATCGCCGGCTTGCCGCCAAATATGGGCTGACAGTCCATTATAAAGTTGAAGGCATGGAACACCTCTCCTATCCGGATGAGATGTTTGACCGGGTGATGTCTGTATCGGTCCTGGAACATTGTCGCGCATTGCCCGTTAAAAACGATCGTCAAACCCCTCAATGCAAAGCGGATTTTGGGTTGCAAGGCCGAATGCTCTCTGAAATGGCACGCGTGTTAAAAAAAGGGGGGAGACTGCTTGTGACGCTGGATGTCATGTTTCCGGATGCAGAAACCCTGTTGGAATGCAATCTTAATGTCGTTAATCTCATTCAATCATCAGGCCTCACCCTTCAGGAAACCGTTCCGGAAGGGTTTTATGGGCAACCTGACTTCGACATACGACGTGTCATGGAACGGAAAAATTTAAGTTTGGAAGTGTACGAGGGCCACCCGGGCACGTCACTTGCACTGATTTTCCGGAAGGAATAAAAATGGTCTGTCATTTCTGCGGACACCCGCTGCCCATGGACGCCCTTTTCTGTACCCATTGTGGAGCCCGTCAATACGGAACTGAAGCGGCCGACGAGAATCCGCCGGCAGATATCCAACCGGATTGGGAGGAAAAAGGCCATCTTTTCAATCTTCCTTCTCTTTTCATCACGGTCCGCGATGTGCTGTTCACGCCGGTATTGACATTCCGCTATTTAAACCGAACTCCCCATCTTTTTAATGCGCTTCTTTTCGCCGTCCTTTGCGGCAGCGTAGGTTTTCTGTTGAATTCACTCTGGCAATCGCTCATGGATTTCCGTCAATATCTTCCTCAGGGATATGAAATTCCGGTCTTTCTGAGCAGTGCCGGAGTCAAACTGGCTATGATCTTCATAGTCCCGCTTGGCATTGCAGTGGGATTGTTTATCGGCGCCGGGCTCTGTCATCTTTTTCTGTTATTGACCGGCGGTGCCAAACAACCATTTGCGGTCACCTTTAAAGTCACTGCCTATGCATATGGCAGCACATCGCTTCTCGGCTTTATTCCCGTGTTGGGAACCGTGGCCGGTGCGGTCTGGGCGGTGATCATCCAGATAGCAGGCTTGAAGGAAGCTCACAGGACCAGTTATATCCGGGTAATCTTAGCGGTTTGTCTTCCTGCAATAGGCTGCTGTTGCTGTGCAGCAGCCGGTGTGGTGCTTTTGTTAACCGGGTTAAGCTTCTCCGGTTTGTCTGGCTTGTTTTAACGGATGCGTATCTTGTTTCGTCCTCTTCTTCCCAATGAATTGAACCATGAAAAAATTTGGTTTTGGGTATTCTTGGGTGCGTTATTATTATTCAAACTGATTCCGATTGATTCTGTTGCCTTGATCTCCTGCCCGATCAAGAACCTGATCGGCCTGCCCTGCCCGACATGCGGCATCACACGAACCGTCATTGCGATAAGCGAGGGAAAGGTAGAAGAAGCTTTTACCACCTCTCCTTTTTTTGCGCTGGCATTCCTGGGATGTGGCGTCTATGGACTCTATGCAGGCGTGGCGATGATATTTCAAACACGACGTATACGCCTGGTTATCGAACAGCCTTGGAAACGGTATTATCCGGGGATGCTTTTAGCACTGGTCCTGGTTATGAATTGGCTTTGGTTGGTTTTCCGGGGAATCTGACTTGACTTTTACCATCCCATCCAATTTTTGATACCCAGACTGGCATGAACCACCGCGAGAATAAGAACCAGCCAAGCCAGCTTGCGATGAGTGGTCATCTTGACTTTGATGACATGCAGTCCGGTCAATAGGGTCAGAACCAGAAGAACAAAAAGCAGAATAGCACCGTATAAAAACATAGATCCCCCTTTTTCAGTTTTAGAAAAACGTTCGAATCACTGTATGCCAAAGCAGAATAAAACAGATCATCCCCAAACCCAGAGGAAGCAAATAACGATAATTCTTACTTAAATTGCCTTTGAAATAATTATTGGTCAGCACCAGACAAACATGAATGGGCGATAGCATCATTCCAAAATAACCGAATCCATAAGCCAACGTGATATAAGCGGCCTGATGAGGCAAACCTGCGGTTAATGACAAAACCAACGGAAAAGAGGCGCCCACAAATCCCACGGCCACACCGATGACCATCCCGGAGAGGAACGGCAAGAGCATGACGACCATCATGATCGGAATATGAAAGGTCTTTAGTTCTCCGCTGATAAGTTGGATGGCACCGGAAAGATTGAGTACATTCTTGTAAGCCATGACAGCCAAAATTAGAAAAATCAGTTGAAGGGTTTTCTGATTGAAAAAAGCGGAAGCCGCTTCCTTCATCCGGCCTCGAAAGTCCTTGATAATCCAAAGCAGTGCCAGGAACAATCCGAGAAACATCGGAATATACTGAGAAAAAAGACCGGCCGGTACTATCCGTCCTTCCCATAAAGGAGAAAGCGTGCCCAGGACAATAACGCATCCCAAAACCAGCCACACCGGCAAAGAGGCGGAAAGAAAATTCTTAACAGGTGTCGCGCTCTTTTCCGAAGCAATACCCGTTGGAATGGAAAGACCCCTCAGCAGGACAAGATAGCCCAACAAAAAAGCGACCGGCGTGTAAACGCATTGCAGAAGAATGAAATTCGTCACCGAAAAACCGGTCAGGGTCACGGCCGTGATCACGCCGGGGTACATGGGCCACCAAAATTCCCAAATATGACGGAACCAGTAGTTGATAATGGATTTCTTTTCCGGAGAGAGCGGCAGATCACGGCTCATCTGATCCACCATGGGGGCACTGAAATAAGCACCGCCCGGCATGGGCAACAGGCCGATAAGGGCCGGAAAGGCGGTCAGTGAGAGTCGGGTTCGTTTCATCATTCCACTTAAGGCATTCACCATCCGTTTTTGACCACCGGAAAGTTCAAGCAAGCAATTCATACCCAAAATTAGGGAGACTAAAAGAACCAGCATGAGGGTCAACGGCTCAGTTACGCCTTGTAGAATCATGACCAAAGTTTCCGACAATCCTTGACCAAACCAGAGCCCGAGTAATAAGGTACCAACGAGAATGGATAAACCCAAATCAAGTTTGAATCGATTGAATATGACAATGACTGAGAAAATCAAAAGAACTTTGAATAAAGCGGGCAGGGAAACAATCATTTTTGGATTAAAAGATAATATTTTCATCCGAATTCTGCATATAATAGAAAAGATGCATTTGTTTTCCGGAAAAGTTATTTTTCTTTTACTTGAGACGACTTTACTCGTAGGAGCCTATATGTTTAAAATTCAAACCCTCAATAAAATCTCACCCCGCGGCTTGGATCGTTTTCCTCACGACAGTTATGAAATCGCCACGGAGTTTTCCCATCCGGACGCCGTTCTTGTCCGCAGCGCCAACATGTTGGAAACTTCGTTTGCAGACACGGTCAAAGCCATCGGCCGCGCCGGCGCAGGCGTTAACAACATCCCGGTGGACCGCTGTTCCAAAAGCGGCATCGTGGTCTTTAACACCCCGGGTGCCAATGCCAATGCGGTCAAAGAATTGGCCATCCTCTCCCTGCTGATTTCGTCGAGAAAAGTGGTGGACAGTGTTCTCTTTCTGCACCAAGCCGCAGGAAAGGGCGAGGAATTGTCCAAACTGGTTGAAAAAAATAAGAGCCTTTTTGTGGGTCCTGAAGTGTTGGGCAAAAAGCTGGGCATCATCGGCCTGGGTGCCATCGGGGTCATGGTAGCCAACAGCGCCTTGGCACTCGGCATGGAAGTGGAGGGACACGATCCTTTCATCACCGTTGATGCTGCCTGGAGCCTGAGCAAAGACATTAAAAAAGCCAAAGGGATTGATAGGCTGATAGCCACATCGGATTATATTTCTCTTCATGTCCCGCAAACGGAGAAAACAAAGGGTTTCCTGAATGAGGAAAAGATTTCCCGGATGAAAAAAGGCGTGCGTATCATCAATTTGTCCCGCGGCGGCATTGTAGATGAAAAGGCCGTTATTGCTGCCATAAAATCAGGTCAAATAAGTTGTTATGTTACCGACTTCGCCTCAGATGCGCTGCTCTCCACGGAAAACGTCATCTGTTTTCCGCACTTGGGCGCCTCTACCCCGGAAGCCGAGGAAAACTGCGCGCTGATGATTGTGGATCAGGTAAAGGATTTCCTGGAAAACGGCAATATTCGCAACTCCGTTAATTTTCCTGCCATCACGCTTGAGCGACAGGGTGAACGACGTCTCACCATCATTAACCGGAATGTGCCCAACATGGTCGGTCAGTTTTCAACCGTACTGGCCGACGCTAAAATCAATATTCTCGAAATGATTAACAAGAGTCAGAATGAGTTGGCATACAACATCCTCGATATCGAAGGACCGCTTTCCGAAGAAGTCATCAAGAAATTGAACGCCATTGAAGGGGTCATCAAAATTCGGGAAATCGTCATTCCCGTGTAAGCGACTATTTGTGAGCTATTCCAAACTATTTCTCAAACAGGACCGTGAAACCCCTTTCCTGAACGGTCATCCCTGGGTTTTCTCAGGAGCAATAGGCAAAAAAGAAGGGGCCTTGCATGACGGCGACCCAGCAGCCCTCTATACCCGGGACGGTCATTTTATCGCCTGGGGTCTCTACAACAGCCAAAGCCAAATCTGCCTCCGTCTTTTCTCCTTTCGGGAAGAAAACCCTTTAACAGAGGCTTTTTTCGCCGACAAAGTCCGTTCCGCAATCGCCTTGCGCCGCTCTCTGAATCTCTTGAAAACCGATACTGCCTGTCGTCTTGTAAACAGCGAAGGTGACGGATTATCCGGTCTGACCGTGGATCACTATGCCGGCATACTCTGCGTCCAATTAACCAGTTTCGCCTTGGCCGAAAGAAAAGAAGTATTTCTAACCGCTCTCACAGAAGCGGTCGCGCCCAAAGCGATTTATCTTCGTACTGAGCGGGGCATTCGGGAACTGGAAGGATTAACGCTGCAGGACGGTCTTTTATCCGGAGAAGCGGATAGGGAGATGGTCCGTATTGAGGAAAACGGTCTATTGTTCGATGTGCATTTCAAAGTAGGACAAAAAACCGGTTTTTTCCTGGATCAACGGGACAATCGCTGCCATGTTCGCAACCTTTCGGCCGGCAAAAAATGTCTTGATCTCTGCTGTTATACCGGTGGTTTTGCGCTGAATATGGCAAAAGGCGGGGCTCTCTCGGTTTTGGGGATTGATTCCTCGGAAAAAGCAGTGGAAAATGCGGCTGGGCATGCGGAATTGAACGGATTGGCAAAAACCGTGACTTTTCAATGTGAGGATGCAGGAAAAGCGCTTGAACACTGTTCAGAAAAAAAAGAGACTTTTGATATGATTGTCCTTGATCCTCCCCGTTTTGCCCAATCCGGAGGCGGTATCCGTTCAGCACTCAAGGGATATGCCAGGTTGAATGGATTGGCTCTTCAGGTATTAAAACCGGGTGGATTACTCATCACCTGCAGTTGTTCGGGCCGTATTTCGCGGGATGATTTCCGTTCCATGCTCGCCTATACGGCAGCGGAATCCGGTCGCTCTATTCGTATGCTGGAGCAGCGTGGAGCAGCCCCGGACCATCCGATTAATGTCGCCTGTCCGGAATCGGATTATCTGAAATGCGTTGTCTGTTATGTAGAATGACCCTCCTCGCTTTTTTCCCACAAATATTGCCGCGTTTCACTTACAACCACGCCGGAAAGTAAAAGCAGTGCAATCAGGTTTGGAATAGCCATCAGCGCATTCATGGCATCTGATAAGTCCCAGACCAATGGCAAAGCAGCCACTGCGCCGAAGAAAACGGCAACCACCCACAATACTCGGTAAGGTAGAATGGCTTTTTTACCGAATAAGTATTCAACCGCCCGTTCACCGTAATAAGACCATCCTAAAATGGTTGAAAAGACAAATGTCAACAGTCCCACAGTCAATGCAACAGGACCGACCACCGGAATCTCGCTAAAAGCGGCCTGTGTCAGAGCCGCCCCTTTCAAGCCGGTCAATTCACCCGGGTATTTCAACAAAGTGGTCATCAGAACAAGACCGGTCATGGCACAGATAATCACCGTGTCCCAGAAAGTGCCGGTGGAAGAGACCAGCGCTTGGTTGACCGGATTCTTGGTCTTAGCCGCTGCCGCTACAATGGGGGCACTACCCAACCCGGATTCATTGGAAAAAAGGCCGCGGGCAATACCGTAACGGGCGGCCATCAAAACCGTGGCGCCGATGAATCCGCCACCCGCTGCTCGGGGCGAAAAAGCAGAGCGCAGAATTTCTGAAAGTGCCGGAAGCAAATAATCTGAATTAATGAATAAAATAATCAGACAGCCGATTACATAGAAAATGGCCATAAAAGGAACCAAGCCCGTACACACCCGTGAAATGGATTTGACCCCGCCTAAAATGGTCATTCCCGTCAAACAGGCGACGATAATCCCCGTGATCCAGGCGGGAATGTGAAAGGTGGTCTCCGTCATGGCCGCCACGGAATTGGCCTGCACCATATTGCCGATACCAAAGGCGGCCAATGCGGTAAAGCAACTGAAAAGCACGGCCAGCCATTTAAGCCCCAGCCCCTTTTCCAACGCATACATGGGCCCGCCCAACATGGTGCCATCCTGCGTGCGAACCCGGTATTTGACCGAAAGCAACGCTTCCGCATATTTCGTTGCCATACCGAAAACACCGGTCAGCCACATCCAAAACAGAGCGCCCGGACCGCCCAAGGAAAGGGCCGTGGCCACTCCGACGATATTGCCGGTTCCA
The DNA here is from genome assembly GCA_001800515.1 of Elusimicrobia bacterium RIFOXYB2_FULL_49_7. The sequence continues at coordinate 22,301 of MGVN01000211.1, forward strand.
ATGGTTGCCGCCAGGGCAGTGGCCAGGGAACCAAAGTGGCTCACATCACCTTCACCGTCGTTCTCTTTATGAAAAGAGAGTTTCAGTGCTTTGCCTAAATAGCGTTGGATAAAGCGGGTACGTACGGTCAGAAACAAATGGGTGCCGAACAACAGGGCAAGCATGGGCCAGCCCCAAAGATAGCCGTTGAGGAACAAGATGAAGGCATGCAATGTTTCCATAAAAAACTCCCTGTCTATGGAAAGACGATTAGATGAGACGGTTTTCTGAAAATAGGTTGCTGCACTCCGAAATTCAATGGAAAAGCAGTCGATCGGAATCCGCATCTTATTACCGTAAAATGTGGCGTTCAAATCCGGAGGTGATCTGAGAATTTCCGCGGCTTCACCACCACCGGTTTTGCCAACGCGGATTTTAACGGTTGGCCTCAATTCAGCTAATTCTTCCTGATGCTTCTGATGCTGACCGGCGCCAGCACAGGATCCACCAGCGGGGCCATTAAGAACATCCGGCTGTATCTTCTCGTCAAGTGCGCTCTCCGAGAGATTAAGAAGCTGTTTCATCCCTCCGGTATCTTTGCAGTCCGTATCAACGGCAAACGCATTGAGGAAAACGATCTTCAGCGCACCCTTCTTTTTGTAGGCGCCTATCTCTCTCTTTTCCTGGTTTTGGGTTTGTTACTGCTGCTTTTTACCCCGATGGATGTCCGTGAATCCCTGGCTTCCTGTGCAGCATGTCTGGGCGGAGTGGGAGCCGGGAAATGGATATTGATTCTCGCCATGATTTTAGGGCGTCTGGAAATCTTTCCGCTGCTCGCAGTTCTGAATCCGAGATTCTGGAATGCGGTCAAAGTCCGGTTCCGTCAGCCGATTGGCTAACCTCTACCCGCTTTTTTTTGACACTGCCGGCATACAGCAGATAGCGTTGAAAACGGCATTCCAGCGCACCGTTCCAAAGTGTGGCATGGCGGGTGGCACGCAAGCCGATGCTCTTTAAGGCAGCCTGGTTGGCACTGAGAATCCATGCGGTATAGCCGGAATATTTCTTTTTAAGTGTGTCACCGATGGAACGATAAAAACCGGTCATATCCCCTTCGCCCATGCGCTGTCCATAGGGCGGGTTCATCACCATCAACCCGGAATCTGTAGGCGGTACAAAGTCTTCAAAAGAGGAATGGACGCGTTCCACGGAAAGCGACAATCCGGCCCGCGTCAGGTTGTGACCCGCCATCTCAAGAGCCTGTTCCGAAATATCCGCGCCGACAATGCGGCAATCCGCCGGACAAACCGCCTTTTCCGCATCCGTCATCACTTTCCGGAAAAGGGCGTCATCAAAATCATTCCATCCCATAAACCCATACCGCCTCCGGATAAGACCCGGCGCCCGATTTTCCGCCATCAGCGCCGCTTCGGTAAGTAGAGTGCCGGATCCGCACATGGGATCCAAAAAAAGCCCTTTGCCGTTCCAGTCAGCCAACCGGAGCATCCCTGCAGCCAATACCTCATTCAACGGCGCTTCATTGCGTTCCAGGCGGTAACCCCGCTTATGAAGGGAGTCTCCGGAAGCATCCAAACAAAGAGTGCATTGTTCTTCGGAAATGTGAACATGAAGCCGTACGTCCGGATTGTCGGTATTGACATCAGGGCGTTTTCCGCACACATCGCGGAAATGGTCGGCAACGGCGTCCTTAAGTAAAAGCGCAGGATAATTGGAATGGTTGTAGAGAGGGCTTTTCACGATGCTGTCCACGGCAAAAGTCCTGTCCACCGAAAAAAAAGCGGGCCAATCGATGCGTTTAGCCTTATCGTAAAGTTCTTTGGAATGATTAAGATTGAAATGGGCGATGGGTTGCAGAATGCGGAGTGCAATACGGCTTTCAAAACAGATACGATAGAGCAGTTCCCGGGTTCCATGAAACCGGACGCCTCGAGTAATAAAGGCGGGCTGCTTGACACCCAGAGAGATCAGTTCATCGGAAAGGACGTTCTCCAGTCCGCGAAAGGTTTTAGCAATGTAATCGTGATAGGTCTGCAAGGGAGGAAACTCAGACGGGTCGGTTTTTCTTGACCCGCTCTTCGGTTGAAAAGACCTTGAAAAAGGCGAGTGCTTTATACGACAGGAATCCGGTCCCAACCAAGGCAAAGAAAAAGAGCAGGTTGGCCACCCACCAATTGACGTCGAAACCATCAATAATAAAACGGCTGAACTCACTCATACCGCCCATGGAGGCCGGAATATTGACCGCCCCCACCACCACGGTCAGCACGGCCAGCCGTTTCATCAGGATGTTCAGGTTATTGTTCACAATGGAGGCACGTGCATCCATCAGGCCGGAGAGAATGTTGGAATAGATTTCCGCTTGACGGTAACACTGGGCGTTTTCAATGAGTAAATCATCGAGAAGCTCCTTTTCATCTTGCGAAAAGGCCAGTCGCGTCTCATAATTCTTGAGCCGCTGGAGCAGCAGAGTATTGGAACTGATGGCGTTCAGGTAATAGACCAGGCTTTTTTCCAGAATGAACATGTAAAGGAGATATTTGTTCTCCATGGAGGCGCTGATTTTATCCTCCAGCTCTTCGGAAATTTGGTGGATAACCTTCAAATGATCGATGAAATGGGTGATGGATTGGAAGAGATATTTCAACACGATTTCCCGGATCGATTTGATCCGAAAAAACCGTTTGGTCTCAAAGACCGACATCTCTTCAGAGGTGACGATGATAAGTTTGTTCTGAAACAGAAAGAGACCCAGAGACATGACACGGAAAAGAAAGTTATCCTCCGCAGAATACCGCTTGGGCCGCTTTAAAATCATGGCTATATGGTCGGGCTCAAACTCAAGACGGGATAATTCGTCCGGATCAAGGGAGGAATGGAGGGTATGTTCGTCAATGGCATAGTCGTGCACAAGTGCACGTCGTTCCACATCATCAGGATTGATGTAAACAAGAATCTGCGCCTCTTCCGGAGATGCGTCAAGGACGCGTCCATCGGTTATTGTGTAGGTCTTGATCATGCCGCTGCTCCGGCTAAAAGATACATAGTTGCAAGGAAGGGAAAAAATGAAATTCTGGATAACCAACACCAGGCGGCTTGCAAGCGTCTAATCAGGGGAAAGACCGAAAAACTCCCGTAAGGCCAGCACCGATGAATCTAATGCCGCGGTCAAAGGACCGTCAAAGACCAGAGTTCCCTGATCCAACATGATGATTCGGTCTGCCATACGTCGGATACTGGCCGGATCGTGGGTGATAACCACCACGGTCATGCCGAAACGGTCACGCAATTCAAGCAGTAATGCATCAAGACTCCGGGTGGTTACCGGATCCAGACCCGCAGACGGCTCATCACAAAAAAGAAGTTTCGGATTCATGGAAAGCGCGCGGGCCAAAGCAGCTCGCTTGACCATGCCGCCTGACAGTTCCGTAGGGAATTTCCCTTCCACACCGGTCAGCCTGACATTCCGTAGGCATTCCGCGGTACGCTCCTCTCGTTCGGTCTGAGTGAGGGCGGTATGCATCTCCAGGGGCAAGGCC
>MGVN01000211.1:25878-28315 GCA_001800515.1 Elusimicrobia bacterium RIFOXYB2_FULL_49_7
AGACCCCCGACTTCTCAACAGCCTCCCGGTTTGCCACTGAAACCCCGAACAGGTGCACCCGGCCGCTTTGAAACGCAAGTAAACCGATCATGGCCTTCAGCAGGGTGGTTTTTCCGCAACCACTTTTTCCGATGACACAAACGATTTCTCCGGAACCGATAGAGAAAGAGATATCACTTAACACCTTGTGGTGCCCGTAAGCGCAGGAGAGCATTTCTACTTCTATGATATGGTCGGTCATTCGAATCCCTTAGAAATAAAAAAGAAGCCCGATAACCGAATCCGCAGCGATGATGTAAAAAAGCGACGCCACCACGGAAGCGGTCGTTGCTTTGCCCACCCCTTCGGCCCCGCCTTTGAATTCCAGCCCCTTATGACAAGCGGTGACCGTAATCAGCATGCCGAATACGGCGCTCTTGACAAGACCGGAAACAATGTTTCGGATAAAAAGGGCATGGGTCAACTCGCGCCAAAAGGCGGACAAGCTTAAATCCAGGTAAAATATCGCAATCAGGGTTCCGCCCAACATGCCGACCGCATTGGCAAAAAGTGTCAGAATGGGCATGGCACAAAGCATGGCCCAGAGCTTGGGAACCATGACAAAACGGATGGGATGGAGGCCCATGACGGAGAGAGCATCCAGTTCCTCGGTATATTTCATGGTGGCGATCTCAGAGGCCATGGCACTGCCTGACCGGCCGGCTACAATAACGGCAGTCATCAGAGGCGCCATTTCCGCAGTCATGCCAACGGCCAATAAGTCGGCCACAAAAATATTACCGCCCACCATACGCAACTGAGCCGCAGCCTGCAGGGCAGAAACAAATCCCACCAGGAACATGATGAAGAAAAGGATGGGCAGAGCCGACAGGCCGACATCCAGCAGATTTCGGGTAAAGGCGCCGGGCCGTACCGCCTTGTGGCGACTGAACGGAAGGAAAAGGGCCCAACTGGAAAGCTCGGACAACAGATAAAGGGTACGCAATAATTCCGAGGCTTTGTCGACCGCCCATTGTCCGATGCGGTCGAAAAAGAGGAGGAAGCGGAAACGAGCTTTGTTCACTGCGCTCTTTCCGGCGCTACAGCGAGGCTTTTCTCAAGATGGGCCGAAAAAGCGGAATAGATGTCCGACAACGCCAGACTGAAGGTTTTAGCCAATTCATCATATCCGCTCTTTTTAACCGACAGGTTTTTCGAATAGGTTTCTTCAAAAAGAAGTCGCTCCTCCCGACCCAAAGAAGCACGGAGTGTCAAGATCAGGGTAGCGGAGCGTGAAGGCGTTCGGCCATCCTCCTCCACCGCTTTCATCTCCCCGGAAATCACCAAATCCGGTACATCGTCCGAAAAGCTTTCACGCACGGTTTTGAACTGGAAGTGTGACTTCAGATAATCAATAAGCATATCCGATGCGGCTTGATGAGGGCGAACAGCCCATTCCGCACGACGGATAAAAGAAACGGAATAATCACCGCTACGGAGAACGATGTTTTGGTTGTCATAAAGCGGGGAAATCTTCAGTTTCCGAACCTGCACCTTCAACGGAAAGGTCGCTGTTTTTATAAGCGACTTATCTGTTTGTAAAGAATTAGGCGTAAAATAAAGGAAGATATTTTCATGAAGCGACTTGGAGCTTCCACAGGCACTGAGCAATAACGCCAGGAGCGTTAATAGAACAACCGGTTTCAATTATTCCTCCTGTTTTCGAATCAAAAGTGACGGGTTTTCTTTAATTTTTTGGGTGAAATCAGCCAGATTCCGGGTGGTCATCTCCAATCGATCCATAATCTGGTTAAGCCGTTCGCGGTTACCGGTAAGGGTCTTGTTGAACTGAGTCACTGCATCATTGGTGGAACTCAATGTCCGGTTCAGATTGTCCAGGGTCTGGGTCACCTTGCCCTTTCCGAGACCTTCCTTGAATTCGCCGGTAATGCTTTCCAGGTTCTTGAAACTGTGATCAATAGCCGGATTTGTCAAAACGGTATTCAACGCAAACACGGCACTGTCCAAATGTGAAAAAATGGCGTTGACGCGACCAAGCATGTGGCCGCTCTGACCGGCCAAGTCGGTTGCAATTTTACGAATATTGTCTCGGTTTTCCAAGACCAGCTGATTCAGGTTATTCGTGAGTTCCCCGGTGGAAGCCAGGGCAGAGGAGAGCCGTGTGCGGTTGTCGATATCGGTCATGGCAATGATGTTATTCAGCGCAATCTCAATCTTTTCGGTGATCATGTCCGCTTTGCCGGTCACCATATCGATAGTGGACAAGCCCGACGGGATGAAATCACCGGGTTTCAGCGGTGCAGATTCGTTGCTTTCCCGTATGATATCAATATATTTGATACCTGTGATACCAAAAACCTGAACAACGGCCTCGGCATCGGACTTGACAACAATCCCATGACGAATGGAAATTTCAACGATAATCTTGCTGACATCC
>MGVN01000212.1 GCA_001800515.1 Elusimicrobia bacterium RIFOXYB2_FULL_49_7
CTGCGGCATTATTGTCGCCTACATCTTGGTCATCGCGTTCACGAAACCCATACAGATCCTCAGTGAGGGCGCAAGGATCATCGGTGAAGGAAACCTTGACCATCGTATTCCCATAACCGGCGGCGACGAGCTTGGCGAACTTTCTGGAGAGTTCAACGAGATGGCGAAGAAACTCAAGGAGCTTGACACAATGAAGGATGATTTCGTTGACAGTGTTTCCCATGAATTGCGTTCGCCGCTTGCCGCCATCCGCGGTTTCGCGCAGAGCATGCGCAGAGGAGTGTACGGCTCTGTCAACGAAAAGCAGGGGGAAGCGCTGGACATTGTCATGTCGAATTCCGAGCGCCTTGGGGCATTCGTTGACGATGTGCTCGACATCGCGAAGATCAAAGCGGGGATGTTCGCGCTCGCCAGGGAAGAAGTTGATTTCCTGCCAATAGCCGAAGATATTATCAAGATGTTCGAGCCTCTTGCGCACGAAATGCAGCTTTCTCTGTCAGTAAGTTCCGAAGGGGCGCTTGCCAAAGTGTATGCAGACAAGGATAAAATGAAACATGTCATTACCAACCTCGTGAGCAATGCGATGAAGTTTACGCCGTCAGGAGGGAGTATTACAGTGAAGGCGACGAAAAAGGATAACGGTACGGTACAGGTAGAAGTCAGGGATACAGGGGTCGGTATACCAAAAGACAAGCTCTTGTCGGTATTCAACAAGTTCGAACAGGTAGAAGGAACGCAGCAGCTCTCCAAGCAGATCAAAGGTACAGGCCTGGGCCTCACCATCGCAAAGAACATTGTTGACCTCCACGGCGGTGCCATATGGGTCGAAAGCGAACCGGGCAAGGGGACATCGTTCATCTTTACACTCCCGGTGAAGCCGTCCGCAGCACCTCTATAAAAGGCAGTATGGAACCTAAAAGAATTCTTGTCGTTGACGATGATGAGAACCTCGCGCGCCTCGCGATCGACAATCTGAATGCCGAGGGGTTTCAAACGCTTTACGCGAAAGACGGCATCGAGGCAATGGAGGTGATCATCAGGGAGATACCAGACCTGGTACTGCTCGATATCAGCATGCCCCGAAAGGACGGGTATGAGGTGTTCAAGGACATAAAATCCGATGTATTCCTCTCCAACATACCTGTTATCATGATGACGGCGAAATCGAAGTTGCAGGAGAAAGTGTTCGGCCTTGATCTGGGGGTGGATGATTATATCACGAAACCGTACAATATTGAAGAGCTTATTGCCCGCGTAAAAATGATCCTGAAAAGGACATCAACCCACATCGATGCGAATCCTCTGACCAAGCTCCCCGGCAACAGTTCAATCGAGAATCTGATCAACGAACGAATTGCGACGCAGGCGGGATTCGCCGTATTGTATATCGATATCAATGATTTTAAGCCTTTTAATGACTATTATGGTTTTGCGAGGGGTGACAAAGTAATACGTTCGACGGCCCGCATCCTGCTTGAGTCGATCAGGGAATTGCCGTGCGAGGGGGATTTTATAGGGCATATCGGCGGCGATGACTTTATCATTGTGACGAAACCTGAACATGTGGAGCCGTTGTGCTCATTGATCATCAGAAAGTTCGATACAGTAAGTCCTTCTTTATATGACGAAGCCGACAGGAAGCGGGGACATATAATGACAAAGGACAGGCAGGGGGCGGTAAAGAGCTTCCCCGTTATCTCTTTGTCGATCGGGGCGGTCACTACGCTTCACCGCAGGTTCTCTTCCATGGGGGAGGTTGCAAAAGTCGGCAGCGAGATGAAAGGCTATGCAAAACAGTTTAAAGAACAAGGCAGCAAATTCCTAGTAGACAAACGCTGTTAAGCGATCCTCGTCAACTGCCTTCCGGGACACCAATCTCTCAATCATGGCTTTACAATCTATCCTTATTGTTTCCTCAAATACGCCTGTTTTTACCTCCCCTGCAAGACTAAAAGAAAAATAATTATTACCTTCCTCTTCTGACCCTCAAATCCCCATTGCATTGTTTTTGCCCTGTTTCGGGTGATATGGAATAGCAGATGATAGTAAATAAGTGATTGTATTTACAATTTAATGTTTGGATTTTCGTGAAAAGTTAACCACGTATTGACAATTTATCCTTCATTCTATTTGGTATTTCTAATAGTAATTTCAATGCTATTATTGAAAATAAATGTATTGAAACAGCCTGTGGGATGCCTATACTAAGAGTGATGGAAACGAAGTTCTCGGAGGCGGAAAATGAAGAATGCACAAGAAGGGGCATTCATACTCCTTGAATACGAGGCCTTTAAAGTATGCTTTAAAACATCTGAAAACCTCCTGCAAGCGCTGCAAGGTGGCCTGGCGGATGAATTGCGCCGTTATGCAGAGGCTCTGGAATACAAGGTAACAATCGATGACCTTGTCTCTTACATAAGATACTCCCCAAAGGAGGAATACCATGACCTGCACTGTGTTGCATAATAAACCCCATGTTATTGTAATGCAATCAGGTGAGACAGAAGAGCTGATCAGGGACCTTGTAAAGCATAATTTCATTCAGAAAGTATTGGTAACACGATACTGGGAGGACGTGAAGGAACATATCCTCAAATTAGGGCGCTCTGCTTATGGCAGGCAGTCAAGTCTTTCGAAAACAGTGTTCATTTACACTGCACAAAAATCGACAAAAGAACGCCTCATGCTGCTTGGAGATATGGTGTTGTCTGCGCGTTTACACGGATTTGAGCTTTTGTTCATTGCCTCAGATGAAAAAGTCAAGCAATGCCTGGAAAACTGCATTGCCGGCGCAACATCTTATATCTTACCGCTTTGTGAATTCCAGCAGTTTCTCTATTTTATCACGGTAACAGGACAGGACTGGGATAAAGCCAACTATGTCTTTCAATAGTCTGTCCGGTGGTATATGAAGTAATCGCAGAAAACCTTCTTGAAGCGATGATAACAGATATGCTCCCCATTGTCCCTCCCGGCAGTGGGGGGCGTCTTTTTGGCAACATGATAAGGGGTATTGAAAAGGCTCAATATAAATTTAATCATTGATTTTACATGGGGAATAGACTATATTAATAACGTGTATGGAGTTTTTGTTGCAACTTTAATCTTTTGCTTAGTACGAGGGAGGGTGTAATGTCTCAGGAGAGCGGTCCCAGAAAAGATCTGCTGAAAATCGGAGAGGTAGCTGAAAAAACAAAACTACCGGTATCCAAAATACGATATTACACTGATCTAAAGATCATTGATGTGGCAGCATACACTGATGGCGGACAGTATCTCTATGACGAAAAGGCGACGTCCGACAGGATAAACCATATCGAGGAATTGTCTAAGCGCGGCTTAAGCCTTCAGGAGATCAAGGAGTACATCCTGGGCCACAGGGAAAAGAAAAAGGTGGTCGTGATTGACGATGACAGTGATTTCGTAAAGATGGTGGAGGATGCCATACAACACGCGCATGGGGAGTGGGAAGTGCGTTCTTCGACCAACGTATTCGAAGCCGGGCACGTACTTACTGATTTTTTGCCCGATCTTGTGATCCTCGATCTTTTCCTTCCCGGTGTCAAAGGCTTTGAGATCAGTAAGTTCATCCGTTCAAATCAGGTGCTCAAACACACCAAGATTCTTGCAGTCAGCGCGCATGATACAAAAAAGAACGTAGACGAGATCAACAAAAGCGGCGCTGACGCATTTATGGCAAAACCGATCAACTTTGAGAAGTTCCTCGCCAAAGTCGATGAGTTGACTAAGAAAAATGAACAGGATGAGGTCACCTTCTGATCCCCGCGCAAAGTGCACAGATATTGCGATTGCAGAAGCCGCAATTAATAGATAGAATATAGTTAGAAACAGATCAATAAACAGGGGGAAGATATGATTGTAAAAACCGGGTCATGCAGTGATTGATCCGGTTTTCATATTTCGAGGGGGTGTAATGGAAACGGTTAAAGAGAAGAAACAGGCAGGAAAGAATGAGATGCAGACCATGATGGAAGCGTATGAGAAACTGGCTACTCCGGGAGAGCCGCACAAACTGCTGGCAAAAATGGAGGGAGTCTGGATAACGAAGAGCAAGATGTGGATGGACCCCTCCATGCCGCCGGAGGAATCCACGGGTACCACGGACAACAAGATGCTCTACAGCGGGCGTTTTCTGCACATGGAGTACACGGATTCGATGCGAGGAACTCCGGTCGCAGGCATGGTTATCATGGGATATGATAACCATACAAAAAAGTATATTACCGCCTCCCTGGGCTCAATGGGCACAGGCATATTCATGTTTGAAGGCCCTGAAAGCGCGGATGGTATGACAATAATTCAGGAAAACCATTACAATGAGCCGGTCATGGGTCCCATGACGTACCGCGCGGTGACAAAGATCGTAGATGAAAACACTTATACCTTTGAAATGACCGGTATGGATAAGAGCGGCAAAGAAATGAAGATGATGGAAACCACGTATATCAGAAAAAAATAGCGCGTACACGAGACAGTGAGATTATTGATTAACGTATAAGCATGCTGAGACGTCACTCAATCAACAGAGCGGGAGAATCATGAAAGTTGAGACATGGTTCTCCGCTTTGCTGTCTACAGCAGAAAAATCATTACTTGTGGAAAGCATGTAAAAGAGGTAAAATGAAACACTGGATGATCATGAGTTGTCCGTCATCCGATAAGACCCTTTGAAGCTCCCGGGCGTAGCTATTCCGGAGATTTCTGTGACGACGTGCAGCCCCCGGCGTCGCGCATCCTGTCCGGCCCGGATGCAGTAGGGGGGTAATAGGATTGGAGTGATCAATGATAACGGTAAGAAGTGAGGGGATCGTACTTGAAAGAACGGAGAATGAATATGAAAACCAGGCGGTGCTTAATCCTGCCTGCATCGAGGTTGGCGGCGCGACTCATATGTACTACCGGGCGGTCTCGAAGGATTTTGTTTCAAGTATCGGTTACTGCATCCTGCATGAAGGCGGTATCATAGAGCGCAGGGACAAGCCTCTACTGTTTCCGGAGCTGGAATACGAGAAAAGGGGCGTGGAAGACCCTCGGATCGTACGGCTTGACGGCACCTATTACCTGTTCTATACCGTGTACGATGGTAAAAATGCGCTTATCGCATACGCAAC
>MGVN01000213.1:0-3635 GCA_001800515.1 Elusimicrobia bacterium RIFOXYB2_FULL_49_7
AAAACGGACCACAGAGGATTGGACCAACCCTTTGAGCTTTTCCTCATCCGCTTCAATGCCGAAGACCAATACCCCTTCGTTTTCACCGCGCCGCATGGCCAGAAGGTTGTGGGAGGAGATTTTTAAGACCGGTGCCCGAAAATCATAATACATATCGAATTTGGTCTTTTTATCCTTGTAGTCCGGGTGGACTTTGGAATTGAAAAACCCCTCTTCTTCTAACACGTTCCTAACTTTAGCGCGGATATCGGTATCTTCGGCCACCTGTTCTGCAAGGATATCCGAGGCACCGGTCAGTGCCTCTTCCACAGAAGCGACTTCTTTGAATTGGGCAAAGAGGGTATTTGCCAGAACAAGGGGGGCTTCCGATGCCGAACCATTTAGAATAGCTAAAGCCAGTGGTTCTAATCCCTTTTCTTTGGCCACGCTGGCTCGGGTTTTTCGTTTTGGTCGATAGGGTAGGTAAAGTTCTTCCAGGATCAGCTTGTTCCGACAGTCTTCAATCTTTTTTTCCAGTTCAGGGGTCAGTTTGCCCTGTTCCTGAACCGTTTTCAGGACCGTTTCCTTCCGTTTGACCAGTTCGAGCAGGTCCTGCCGTCGTTCATCAAAGGCGTGAAGCGCGGTCTCATCCATATTCTGCGTCGCCTCTTTGCGATAGCGGGCGATAAAGGGGACTGTGCCGCCCTCTTGAAAAAGGTCGAGAATCGCTTGGGTGACAACGAGCGGTCTGGTGAATTCTTCGGACAGGACGGCTGCTATTTCCATGGATTATTTACCTTTTTTTGCATCCTTGTGGTCTTTGGATTTTTCTTCTTTTTTAGCTTCCTTTTCTTCTTGGGTCTCTTTGAGCAACCCCAGTTGACGACGCACATCCGTTTCAATGGTGGCTGCCATATCCTTGTTTTCGCATAGGAACTGGATGGCGTTTTCCCGACCTTGGCCGATGCGTTCTTCATTATAAGAAAACCAAGTGCCGCTTTTCTTGATGATTTCTTTTTCAACGGCCAAGTCCACCAACGTGCCTTCCCGCGAGATGCCTTTACCGTAGAGAATGTCGAACTCGGCTTCCCGGAAAGGGGGGGCGACCTTGTTTTTAACCACTTTTGCTTTGGTGCGGTTGCCTTTGATGACATCGCCGTCTTTGATGGTTGCAATACGGCGGATATCGATGCGGACCGAGGCGTAAAACTTGAGTGCATTGCCGCCTGTGGTGGTTTCCGGATTCCCGAACATGACCCCGATCTTCATCCGAATTTGATTGATGAAGATCAGGGAGGTTTTTGTTTTGGACAGGATGCCCGTGAGCTTGCGGAGCGCCTGGGACATGAGTCGGGCCTGAAGCCCCATGTGTGAATCCCCCATTTCGCCGTCGATTTCCGCAGCCGGTACCAGGGCTGCCACGGAATCAATGACAATGACATCAATGGCGCTGCTTCGGACCAGGGTTTCGGCAATGTTCAGTGCTTGTTCGCCGGTGTCGGGCTGTGAGACCAGCAAATTATCGATGTCCACGCCCAGGGCTTTGGCATAGCGGGGGTCAAAGGCGTGTTCCGCGTCGATGAAAGCGGCAATTCCGCCCCGTTTCTGCGCTTCAGCGACCACATGAAGGGCGAGCGTGGTTTTGCCCGATGACTCGGGGCCATAGATTTCCGTGATTCGACCGCAGGGCAACCCGCCGACTCCGAGGGCGGCATCCAGATTGATGGCACCGGTGGGAATGGCATCCGTATCATGAAGCGGGCTTTCAGCGCCGAGTCGCATGATGGCTCCCTTACCATACTCTTTTTCGATGTGACTCATGGCTTGTTCTAATGCCCTGAATTTTGCGCCGTCTTTTGTTTCCGTCATGGTTTTCCTCCTGAATGGATTGAGTGAATGTGAAAATTTAATATAAACCGTACGCTTTTTTCACCTTAAAAAATATAACGATTAGGCATGACAGAATTTGTCACGAAACATTGGACTGGGGTGGAAAAGAGGGGTTGAATTAGCCTTCCCAATAGGGCTATCTTTTTTTTTGCATTCCTATCTAAATATATATATATTAAAGCAAAGTATATTTTTAAATCAAACACTTCATGAATTTAATACTTAAGCGATAAACTTTAAAAGGAGGAAAGAATGAAAAGAGTTTTCTTATGTGCTCTGCTGTTGGCAGGAATGGTGTTGGCAGCCCCCAAGACCTATACGGTTTTATCCACTGATACTCCGCCAACTATTGATGGTTCCGTTTCCGACTGGAGCCAGGTCAATCTTCTTGATTCTTTGGATAGTGACGATAATTGTTTTTACAGAACGGACGGACAATCCTGGAACTCCAGCCTTTTTCAAATGAAGTTATATAGCACTTGTGATGCGGATTGGGTTTATTTTGCTGCCGTTGTCACGGTAGATCCAAGTTTGGTGCTGACTTCAAGTGTTCCTTGGAATCGTGATAATATTAAAATTAATCCGGGGGATCGGAATCAGGTTGTGATGCTTGCCATTGACAATATTTGTTGGTATAATACCGCTTTTCCTTATGATACCAATACGGCGAATGCCACTTTCTTATGGGGTATTAATCCGACCGGAAACAATACATTACCCACCTATGAATTTGCCATTTCGCGCATCATGCTTGATCCATGGGAATCCAATGCTTTTAAGTATGCTATCGGAACAGAAGATATCACCACTGCCGGTGTAAGCCGTTTCTTAGCGGTTGGTGTGGAATATACGGGAAGCAAGACCGCAGCTGATAATCAATGGGACGTCTCTGATTATTACCCCACCTTTCAGCTGACCACATCGGACGCGGAAGTCGGTGTCAAACGGTTGACCCAGGCCGCCTTGTCCGCTTATCCCAATCCGGTCACCACCTCCACTATGATCCATTGCAATCTGGCTCAGAATGGAACGATCAAACTTTATAACCTTAAAGGTGAGTTGGTCAATCGGTTCACGGTTCATGCCGGACAATCTTCCGTTGCCTGGAACGGCACGGATTTGGCCGGTCAGCGTGTGGCTTCCGGTATTTACGTGATGAGCCTGGCGGAAGGCAAGAATATTCACCGTGCTTCTTTGTTCGTGACGAAATAACGTCTTTATTTACAGGCGTTTGATAACAAGGGTGCGGATCATTTTGGTCTGCACCCTTTCTTATTGGAAAGGAAAAACCATGAAGGCATTTTCTGTTATGATGCTGTTGACCGCTGCGGTATTTGCATCGGTTCCTCTTGTGGATTTAACGATTCAAGAACAGGCCGGCGCAGCACGGATTGAAGAAAATATTACCATGGGCGTTCCTTTACCCAAAAGCGCCCAGCTGGCGGACCCAACAAAATTTACGTTACGCAGCCAGGGCGGAGAAGTCTTGCCTTGTGATTTTTCCGTTGTCTGCAAATGGTTTGATGATACCAGCGCCATTCGCTGGCTCCATTTAAATTTCCCCTATTCGATTAATGCCAATACCTCTGAAACGATTACCTTGTGGAGCGAGGATGAGGCTCAAACACCGGCTTCCACTTTGACGGCCACGGATGTCGGCACCTATATTGAGGTCAATACCGGCAAGGTCCGCTTCCGGGTAAAGAAGGCCAATTTCAATCTATTGGACGAGGTTTGGGTTGATCAGTCCGGCAATCAGGATTATT
>MGVN01000213.1:3693-29015 GCA_001800515.1 Elusimicrobia bacterium RIFOXYB2_FULL_49_7
CTATTACGATGATTTATCCACTGCGATTATTGAAAAACAGCAGTCCGGTTTGGTCGTCATTAAAGCAACGGGTTCCATGAGGAATGCAAGCGCTTCCCGTCGCTTCAATTTTATTTCACGAATATATGCCTATGGACATTCCCAGATGGTGAAAATCGTGACGACCATTGAAAATCAGAATCCGGTGGTAACCACTTTTCTGACCATCAAGGCATTGGAAACGGAAATACCGCTCAATCTGACCGGAACGCTGAATGCGGCTGTGGGGCGTCCGAGCGGTGCAGAGGAAACCACGGTTTCCGGCAGTGAAGTCGCTTACATCATGGTGAAACGGCCGGTGGGTGTCTGGAGCGGTTCCATCAGCGGTACGCTCGGGGGAAAGGTGGCCGGAACCTTTAACCCTATTTTAACCAAACCGCGGGATATCGGTTGGGTCTCTCTGTCGGATGGAGCCAAAGGTTGCGTTATGGGCATCCGTTATTTCTGGCAGATGGTTCCTACGTCCGCGGAAGTATCCGGCGATGGTGTCTTGAAGGCCGGTTTTTTTCCGGAAAGAGCGAATGATACGGCACGTATCTATGCCGGCATGTCCCGGACCCTGGAAACCCGCTACGTCTTTTTCAATACGGCTGCCGTTACTGAGCAGCGTTCCAGAATTATGGGCGCTTCAGAACGGCTTTTTGCCGTGGCACCAACAAAATGGTATACCCGTCAGACATTGGGATTGGGCCGTTTTGCGGAAAACAAGACGGATTTGATCATTCCGACCTATAGCACCGGGATTGAAACAGGCGAGTCTCATCTCTCGACCGTTTGGAGTACAGCCTTCAATTATCAGGATAATCATTTCAATATCGATTCTTATGGATTTATCGCCTATGGCGACAATCCGCATTATTCCACCACGCATACCGGCTTTCCCGCCACGCATCCCTGGCTGATAGAGTGGAACGGCAATTATTATGACTTGCCTCAGATGGGATTCATCCGTTTTATTCGCACCGGCAGTATGACCCATTTGCGCTATGCCATCGCCCATGTTGAACAGCTGCAAGATATTCATCAGTGTCATTTCGGCACGGGAAGTTCGGGAACCGGTTCCGCCCGGTATTGTCCGTCTATGTATTATATTTTCTATCCGTATGAGCCCATTGCCCCCTCCTCCGGTGAAATGGATCATCACAAACTGGAAGGAATATTTTCCAACTATTACCTGACCGGTGAGGAACGTTCCTTGGATGTGGCGCTGGAAGGCGTTCGTTGGGCCAAGGGCCGCGGAACCAATTATGCAAATAGTGCCGCGCGTTCCTTTTCGCATCAGATGTTTTCTCTGGCTGCCGGTTACCAGCACGATCAGGATACCGGCTGCTACAATCGGCTGGTATCCAATTGGACTGTTTTTCAACAGACGCTGAGTGCGAATATGGAACAAGCCTCTCCGCCGCAGTTCCAGATTGGATTCGCCTTTGAAGCGTTGGTCAAAATGTATTATGTTCTGAAATCGCCGGTGCAGGATTCGGTCTTGAGCTATCTGAAACGTTTCTGTGATCAGAAAAACGACAACAGCAATTGTATCGGCGCGTCCTGCATCGGATCGAATGCGGCTATCGGGTATGCTTTTCTCAGCCGTTTTTTCGGTTCTGCCTATTTAACCAAGGCGCAGCAACTGATTTCACTTTATCCTACGAGCTTCAGCAATCATGAGAAAGATATGGCGCTGAACGGCCGGAGTCTGGAACAGACGATGTATTATTTTGTGAACCCCGAATCACTCGAGGTGGCCAATGAAATCAATCACGGTATCGGTTTGGACACAGGAGGCGACCGCCTGGTGATGAGTCCGAATCCTTTTAATCCCGCGGTTCGCCTGACCTTGGTTCTCCCGAGAAAGGGGGGCCCTGTTACCCGTTCCGTTTCTGTGGCCGTGTATGATATTCGAGGCCATCAAGTCGACCGATTTGAGACCGATGAAGTTTTTCTTCGAAAAGGCGTTGTTTGGAATGCCGGTGAACGGCCCGGTGGTGTTTATATGGTGCGCTGTTTGGTTGATGGCAAGCAGTTTACCGGAAAAGCAACCTTGATCCGATGACTATCTTATCGGTAGATGATTCCGGGATGATCCGAAAGGTTATCCGCCGAATCGTGGAATCCATGGGGCATGAGTTGCTCGAGGCGGAGGATGGCGAAGCGGCGCTTACGGTTCTTCGGGAACATGGAGCAAAAATCCGATTGGTGCTTCTGGATTGGAATATGCCGAAACTCGACGGGTATTCTGTTTTAACACGCATGAAAGGAGATCCCGCGTTGAAAGCCATTCCGGTGATTATGGTGACGACTGAAGTTGACAAGACGCGTATCGTTCAGGCGGTCCAGGCCGGTGCACGAAATTATGTCATGAAGCCTTTTTCACAAGAGGACCTCATGGCCAAAATAACGGATAGTCTGAAGATCTGAACAGTCGGGAGCACGATTCATGCAGGCATTACTGGTCCGTTTTAATCCCCTTCTTGAAAGAACCTTTCGGAATGTACTGTCAAACCAAGCGTCCTTATCGGTTATTACTCGCGCGGATGGCTTGCGCTCCGGCGTTGGTTTCAAGAATACGCCGGTTAAAGGAGGCTTGACATCCGATATCCTTCGATACTTTGAATCGTTTGCCGGCAGCACTGCCGGACTGCCGGAGATTATCTTTTACGCACTTTCCCCTCAGGAGCTCGACTTTGCTCATGATGAAGTGCTTTTGCTTCGGAAGAAATGCGCTTTTCGGGATGTCCCCATTCTCATTGTAGCGGATGGGGCCGTTCGTCGGGAGGCGGAACGACTGTTATTGGCCGGAGGAAGCGGTCTGGTGCGCTTCCCTGAGGAGATGGCGACCCTGCCGATCCGAATCCGGGAAAGTCTTCAACCCGTCGGGAAGCGTATGCCGGTGATTGCGAAGCTGATAAACCCTTTTATCAGTGCCACGATTGATCTCTTAGCAACCATGGCGGACATGACCGCCACGCGCAAGGATCTCTTTTTAAAGAAGAATTACCGGTTGGCCGGGGATGTCTCGGGAATTATGAATATCACGGGTCGGATGGAAGGTTCCGTGGCGGTCACCTTGGAAAGAGGATTGGCCCTGGAGATTGTTTCCCGCATCCTTCACTCGCCTGCATCCGAACTGACGGAAGAGGATATTAAGGACGGGGTCGGCGAATTGGTTAATATCATTTCCGGGAATGCCAAGGCGTCATTGGCCGGAACAGAATATGCCCATGAAATCACTCTACCCGCGGTCATCATCGGATACGGCCATGAGATTTCTCATCCGCGAGGAGCGCCTTGCATCGTCGCCCTTTTCGAAAGCGGTGCCCATACCTTCGGTGTACAGGTCTCGGTTCAGGTCAAGAAATAAGGAGAGCGGCTGTGGCAGCAGATGAAGCAATTCAGACACGATTCATAGAAGCCGTGCGTTCGGCCTTTTGGAAACTTTTTCAGACCGAACTGGAGCGCAAGGATGATCCGCCCAGGGAATCCGAAGAGATTGTCTTTACTGCCCTAGCCGGATTTACGGGCTCTATTTTTGGGATTGTTTCATTGCGCCTTTGTGAACATACTGCCGTAGCGGCTTTGAACAAGCACAAACATGTCATGGAATCTTCGGACTCGCCGTTATTGGCCGAGGTTGAGGAACTTATCGATGAAATCCTTCAGGCTGCGGAACGTCCTGGTGCAGACCATCTTGATTTTTCTCTTCCGGAAATCATTTCCGGTTCTTCCTATGAGGTTGATTTTAGGAAATACCGGAAACGTTTCGAGGTGGGGTTTGATTCTGCGGTCGGCGGTCTTTGCTTAACAGTCGCCTATTGTTAGATATTCACCTCTGATTTACCCTGTCCGACATTTTCTCTATAATGTCAATGTTTCCTTTTTCGGGCATGATGTCACCCACATTGAGGATTAGCTTGTCACCCATCTCGTCCAGGATTTTTCGGGTGAAATCCAAGACGCGCCGCTCACTGTTCTCTTCGATGAACAAGGCGGCCGGTACCCCGCAATAAGCGTATTGTCCGCGTCCCAATGCGGCGTATAATTCCCGGGGTTCGTAGTTCCCGACCGGCGAAGGGGTGCAGCCGTCCAGGACATCGAATCCGGAGTCCGGGATCATGGGAAGAATGTTTTTTAGACGACCATCCATATGGGTCAATACTTTTTTGTTTGCACGATGCAGAAGGGCATTCATTTCCTGATACACGGGCAGAAAATAAGAGCGATACCAATCCGGACTAATCAGAAATTCGTCCATGTTATCGGCCATGAAAGCGATTTTACCGGGTGCGGCTGTCGCGAGTGTCCACACCTCCCGATCTTTTTCCCGCATGATATCCAGCAGACATTGCATTTTTTCCGGATAGTCCATGAGGGCATAGGTAACCGCTTCCACGCCCATATAATTATGGATGAGTCGTCCCATGGGAGAGCGGGGGATGATGAGGTTCAGATAGCCGCTTTCCCCGATGATGGAGAGAGCCTTTTCTACTCTGCCGAAATTTGGGGAATAGACGGTATCCTGCACGATATGAGTCAAAATATCCAGATCCCCTTCTGATTTGACAAAGTGTTCCAAAATGGCCTGACTATGGTCCGCGGCCATTCCTTTTATCTCGCGGAGTTCTCCTTTGGAAGTTCGGATGACGGTGGTGACACGTTCTGGCGAGTGTTTCTCTATTATTTCACTATTCCGGTAAGTGGTCTTGTAAAAAATGTCATATCCGTGAACTGGAATTCCACAATCCAACGCCGCATGAATTTCAAAAATATTTTTCCCGCGAAATCGGGCCGGTAATGCCTGACCGGGGAGTCTGTTGATTGTATCCTCTGGCGCAATGAGTTCGCCGGGCAGATAGTTGCGTTCTCGCGGGCCTTCGCCGTACCGGTTGGCTTCATACCATTTCGACAAATCCGGAAAAAACGGAACCTTATCTACTTTTTCACCGTTAATGAGGTTGAGGAAGCGTTTTCGGTGCGTCAATGCGGTCATGAGATGCTCCTTCTTTGTAAATGACGAAATGGCTTGCTTTTCACTATAAAGATAGGATAAATTTCAAAAAAGGGAATAACAATTATTGCGGGAGAGATAGCGCGTATTGCGGTATCCATCGGAATAAAGAAGCTGAGATTCAGAACCGAAATTGCGAAATGAAGCAAAAAAATGAACCGAGGCCTTTTGCGGGAAAGATAGCATGTCCCTTTGTCCGCATGGCGCATGAACGTTCTTTCAAAGACCATGAACCGGAAATGACATTTTCCGCACGGCGGCTTCTGGATTATGAATTGATTTATATAACCGAGGGATGCATCACGATTCACTTAACGGATAAGCAAGAACAGGTGAAGAAAGGGGGGTTGATACTCTTACAACCTGCTCTTCGTCATGCTTTTACTTTTACTGCCGGACATAATTATTACCTCCATTTTGACCTTATATACAATCCTTTTCGGGAGAAAAGCTTTATTAAGACTGCCGGCCAAGCGGTACTCGAAAGGGCTGACTATTCCCTGCTTCAGCCGGCGCTAACGCCTCCTGCCTTTCCAACCTTACCTCTTTATGTGTACCCGGAGGAACCGCAGCGAATGAAGGAATTGTTTCGCGATTGCCTTAGGCTGTATCAGGAGACTCCTCCATTTTGGGAATGGCGGATTCAGGAGCGGCTTCTTTCACTGCTTACCTGTTTCTTTGATGCTGCGGTTCCCTCAAAAAAGGGGACCGAACAGGGACTTTCAATGGAAGCCCGACTCGATCGCGTTTCCTTGTTTATCCGGAGCCATTTGAATATCGCACTTGAGCTGTCCGAACTGGCCCGTTTTGCCTGTCTGTCACCCTACCATTTATGCCGAATGTTCAAGCAACAGTTCGGCATGGGGCCTATTCGATACCATACGCATTTGCGCATTCAGGAAGCGAAGCGGAGGATTGAACGGTCCATGGGTTCCATCAAAGAGGTTGCTTTTGATCTCGGCTTTGACAGTCCATTTTCCTTTTCACGCGCCTTTAAGCGGGAAACCGGTAAGGCACCGACCTTTTGCAAACCCTCCAAGAGCGAAAGGAACTGAGATGCGTTTTGTTTCCTATGCCCACTTTTTTGCGGTTATCGTCTACCTTTGTATGATGCTCTTTGTTCTGGTCCGGAATCCCCGTTCTGCATTGAATCGTTCTTGTGCTGCGGCCCTCTTTTGTTTTGCAGTGTGGGGGGGAGCCATGGCACTGCTTCATAGTCGTCTTTTGACTTGGTCTGAAGCGGACTTTGTGCAGCGGTTCGGTGCCATTGGATGGCTCTTTTTCCCGGTCTTTTTTCTCCGTTTTTCGGCACTCCTGGCCGGTTTTCGGCAACTGGCCTCTTCGCGATGGCTTTGGAGCGGATTGCTGTTGATGGCAACCGGTTTCACGGTTTACTTTTTTATTCATCCCTTTGTGCAAATCACGGAAATGCGTTCATTCGGCTGGGGAGAATATTGGAGACGGTGTGCCGGAACCTCGCTTTACATAGCCTATTATCTGCTGCTGACTTCGATCGGGTTTCTATTGGTTTTTCTTAAAAGGCATCAACCTTTGTCTCCTTATCATTCCCGGGTTTCCTGGGTCATGTTAATCGGGGGTGGCGCTACTTTTCTATCCGGTACCTTGTCCAATGTGGTGATGGATTGGATGGGAATCTTTTCCATTCCGCCCTTGGGGGATGTTTTTGTGATGATGTGGGCCATCGGTATGGTGTATGCTATTTACCGATACCGTTTTATGGATATGACGCCCGCTATTGCCGCAGAAACGCTTTTATCTAATATGGAGGACATGGTTTTCCTGTTGGATTTGCAGGGACGCATCGTGTTTGTGAATCGTGCGGTACTGGTTCTTTCCGATTATGATCGCGAAGCCTTGGAACAGGAGTCCGCGGAACTGCTATTCCCAGGGCAAGGTATCGTCAAACGGTGTCAGGGGCAGCTTTTTTCCCGGGTTGCGCTCCACGACATTGATATGACCCTTCAAAAAAAAGAGGCGCAAATCACGCTTCCGATCAGTATGACCATTTCAGTGGTACCGGGCGCGGGCTTTATCTGTGTCTGCCGGGAAATCACCTTCCGGAAACAACGTCAGCTTGCGTTGGAACAATCCCTGGTGGATATGGAAAGAAGTATTTCGCCGCGTATTGAGCTGTTGCGTCAGATGAATGAACAGTTGAAAGAAGACGCCCAAAAAGACAAGTCCCGTATTTTCCATCATTTGCGTAACCTTTTCTCAGCCATTTCCGGATTTGCTGAACTTATCATCATCCGTTTCGGAAAGGATAATGACAAGCTCAAAGAGTATGCGGAGATGATTGTTACAATGACTCAAAAGGCCGGAGAGTTAACTGCCGGCCAACCTTATCCGGCTGACTTTTCCGCCACGGATGGGGCGACCAATGCTGTCAAGATGATGCCGGGTCCGACCTTTGAAAAAGAACCGACAGATTCTTCGTTGTCTGCTCCTGTATCGACAAAAAACAAGAATGACGCTTAGCGCTTAACTTCTTAGGACACCCATTTTATATTTTATTTCTATGGTTCTTTTTCGGCGAAAACCCCTGTTGCTCCATTATTATGTTACCACCGCTTGCCAGCTTCGATGCTCCTTCTGCAATATACCGGAAGGGTCGGCACAAACAGCGAATATCAATGAGGTCTTTTATAATCTCAAGACGGCACGACGATTGGGGGCCCGCTTTGTTGATTTTACGGGTGGAGAGCCGCTTCTTTTCGGTCCGCTCCCAGAGGCGCTGCGATATGCCAACAAGCTTGGCTTTGTCACCAGCGTGACCACAAACGGCCTTCTTCTTGAGAAAAGAGCGCCGGAATTGGCCGGGCTTATCTCTTTACCACGCCTCTCTTTAGACGGGTCAGAGGCTGTGCATGACCATATCCGGGGAAAGGCGTCGTATCAAGCGGTTTTGGCCGGTTTGGCGGCCTGTCGACGTTACCGTATTCCGGCGGATATTATTTTTACCCTTTCAGCGGAAAACCGGAACGATATTACGCATGTGTACGAGGTCGCGAGGGCACACGGGGCTATCCTTATTTTAGATCCCGCCTTTTCCTACTTTTCGAATCCCGACCATCGGGAACTGGACGTTCTCATTCGTGAATGGGCTTCCCGTCCATTTGTTTATGTCAACCGTGCCTTTCTCCGATTGCGCAACAGAGGGGGGAATTCAATCCGGGAGCCTGTCTGTAAAGCGGTGCGTGCGGCCATTGTTATTCATCCTAACAATGAACTCCTGCTTCCTTGCTTTCATCATGCAACGACACGCCTTTCTCTGGCAAACGGATTGGAATCGGTATGGAACAGTGCGGAGAGGAAGGGGGCGCTTCTTCAGGAGGGGCGAATCCCCGCATGTGCTGCCTGTACGATCAATTGCTATATGGATCCCTCTTTTTGTTATTCGATGGACGCTTATTTTGGGCTGAGCTTGTATTCAAAAATCCGTTATGCTTTTGATAAATGGATAAGGTAAAGGCCTCATTTCAGGTGCTTGTTTAAAAAAGCCAATACTTCTATAGAGCATCGTTTCTGCTCGGCATTGCCTAATTGGTAGGCAAAGCCATGAGCCTGATTCTGAATCGTTACAACCCGGGCCTCTACGCCGACGGCTTGAAGTCGTTTTGCCATATCTTGAGAAATCCGAAACGGTGTCACGGTGTCGGTGATACTGTGCGGAAATAAAAAAGGAGGTTCTTTTCCCGTTATTCGCAGCGCAGGCGAAGCCGTCTTATAAAGTGCCGGATTCTCCATCTTCTTGCATCCGAAAAGCGTTTCAAAGAACGGTTCCAACTCAATTTCAGCGGTCAGGTCGGTCACCGGATTAAAGCATACACAAGCTTTAGGTTGCGTGTCTGCAACCTTGAGTTCAGGCGGTTTTCCCAGATCATCTTCGGGAAGGAGGGTGCACAAAAGAGCCGCGAGGTGGCCCCCGGCACTTGAGCCCACCACACCGATGTGCTCTATGTCAATATTGTAGGCGGGGGCGTTCTCTTTGAACCAAGCCATGGCCAGGCGTACATCTTCGATCTGGGCCGGGAAATGATAAACCGGTGCCAGACGGTAGGAGGCTGAAGCACAGGCAAACCTTCGGCAAGAATTTTGTATTGCAGTTGCCTTACATTATCAGTCATAATAAGTTATAGCGGGTTCTATGGGATGACTCATTACAAGCAAGCGGGATTATTTGATTAAACGAGCCGCATTTTCGTGCGTAATCCTATTAAAAACCGCTGAAGGCAGTCTTAAGCTCTTTAGAAATTCAATATGACGCCAGTGATAATTGTCCGTTCCGTACAGGATTTTCTTGGAGAATTTTATCAGCAAAGCTTTTGCAAATTTAGAATCGCGGGCCAAAGCCATTAACCCCGAATCTGCGGAAAGATCAGCATATACATTGGGATATTTCTCCAATATTTTTAAAAGCCTGCCCCCAGGTTTTATCGGTCCTGTCGGATAAATCAGATCCGGTGAGAATGTTTCGCCGCCTGAAATTTCCCGCCAAAATCCAGGACCATGCCCGATTAAAATGGTCTCCGGGCATAATTTGGCCGCATTTTCTAAATGGCTGATATCCCCCAAATACCATTGCGGTGTGGAGGGAATATCGACATCCAGATGCAATAAAGCGGGCATTCGGAGTTTTCCGGCCAAACGAAGCATTCTAATCAATGAAGGATTGTCTGCCAATACCTTGAATTTGAGTTCGCCATATCCTCGAAAGCCCTTTTTGTGCAGATCCAAGAGCATTTGTTCAGCGTTTTCGCGCCGTGGATCGACCCCGCAAAAGGGAATAATACGACGGGGAAACAATTTATAAGTTGCGTAAACATTGGCAATGGATAAATGTTGATAATAAGGTTCTAATCCGCCATCCACAGATTCCCAGGATAAAAGCCAACATTTTTGGATGCCCCCTTTATCCATATAGGCGATCAAATCCTTTTTGGTTTTTCCCAACCAATCCGCATGTTGATGAATGTCTATCATTTGCTCTCCTTTGTTATGTGTAGGCGCACAAAAATCACAGGAAGATTCAGAGAAGAAAATAGTGGTTTTTAAATTAGCATTGCAAGAATCAGCGCGGAGAAGGAATTTGTTTCATCATCGGGTGTAAAATTGTAAATTTATAACGAATCGATATTGTTTTTCCTTTGCACTGAGTTTTAATAATGGACGTATCCTTGCTTTGGATCGGTGTTCTACCGGTCGTTATTTTCGTGATTCTGGATGCTTTTACCAATAAGAAGGCAGCGATTCTCTCTGCGATTGCGTTCGCTGTTGCTGAAAGTGTTTTTTCGCTGATTAAATTTGGAGCTATTGATGAATTAACCGTTTTATCTCTTGTCTTAGTGGTTTTTTTCGGTTTTCTCTCCATCAAAAAGAACAATGATCTTTATTTCAAACTACAGGGTCCCATCTTGAATGTTTTCTTTGCAGTGGTTTTGTTCTTTTTTTATTGGATTCTGCACAAACCGCTCTTTAATTTCATGCTTGAGAAGTATTTCGGCGATTTTATGGTGATGTTTGACCAGCGGGGTATCTCCCGGGAAGCGGTCATGCGGCTGATGAACGGGCTGTCACGTGACCTGGGTTATTGGCTGCTCTTTCATTCCCTCATCACGGCATTTGCGGCCTTGCGGTTGTCAAAATGGTGGTGGTTCTTCTTTCGGGTCCCTTTCTTTTATGCCATGCTCTTTATTGCCATGCGGATTGAGATGACGCTGTTATTTTAATTTCTTGTACACAACTATTACCAATCCAATATCATTGACAGGGCCATCGAAAATCCGGAGGGAAAGGTGAAACGGCTGATAACGGTCGATGAGCGTTCTTTCGAAGTGTCGGGAGCGACGTTGTGTGTTTTCTGATACTGAAGACGCAAGGGGATGAATTGGGCCATCGAGAGCGCGAATACCGGAAAAGCGGCAGAGTGTTGCCAGGCGATATTGCCCCCCATTCGCAGACCCAAAATACTTTTCAGTTTGGTGGAGGTTGTCCAGAGTTCTGTTCCTGCTGGAATAAGGCCAAGTAACGAGGCGTTTTGATACCCATCAAAATGAACGCGGAGGGGGAGAAGGCAAAACCGGGGATTCAGGACAAAGTTGAAACCCTTTTTTAGTTCACGATGGATTTTCAGGTCCAGCGCGTATTCATCATAGTCAAGATAACCCTGCCCGCCGGCTTTTATCGGGAGTAATTGGAGTAGAAACGGATCAGCTTGGTTTACAAAGTCAGAGATTCGAATGCGCCCCTTGTTAAGATTAAAATGGGTTTGACCAACAAGGCCTGTCAGATGGAAATCCGTTTGCCAAAAGGTTTTCGTGAGCTCCAGACCGCCTGACGTACTTTGGCCGAAAGAAAACAAGTAGGCCGGTGTGTTGGAGGTGTTCCCATTAAAGCGAAGATAGAGAGAGTCACGGTTTTGCCATTGCGCCCAGAATAACCGATAGGTCACTCCGGACAAGGGGCGTGTAGTAACGGCCATGGAAAAAGTTTGAGTGTGTCCCATCCCGTCAGAGGACAATTCTCCTATCGGGTTGTTTCTGGTTGATTCCAAGGCGTAAGCCGCACTTATCTTGAACGCTGATAAAAGGGTGGATTGAAAAGAAATAGCCGTGGAATCCTTGGTTTCATATTCCTGCAGCTCATAATGGTTGATTCCCTGGCCGAATATTTTAGCCGAAAGGTTTGTTTTAAAACGACTGCCCGCAATTCCGACTATACCCAGGGGAGGGAATCCCAGTTTAATCGCCCCACCCAGGCCGCTAAATCCGAATTCCGTGGAAAGTCGGCTTTTAATTTGGGTGGTACATTGAAAGGCCGTTCGGTGTTGGGAATACCATTCCAAGGAAGATTGATATTGGCTGGAAAGGGGGGTGTTATGGCAGAACAAGTCGTTTTCCAGGTTGTCAATTCGAATGATCCGGTTTGTTGAGGTCAGTTGATGCTCTAAACGCAAGTTTTCATTCAGTCGACTTGAGATGATAAATGAACTGGTTTGTTCGGATAGGTTAATTGCCCATTTGGGGTTGGAATAGGCGACTTGGCCCTGGTAATAAGTGGACAGAGAAAGAGAAAAGGGAGAGTTCGGATTGAGGGTAGGAGCAGATGGTTGCAGCCAGAAAATTTCGTTGATTGAATTAGGAAAAGCGCGTGCAAGCAGGCCGCCATCCGTCTGTCTTGGGCAAAGAAAGAGGCATTGGAGCAGGGAAATAAAAAGGACGGGAGCACTATCCCGTCCTTTGAAAAACCGGTTGACTGTCACAATGGTTTAATACAGAATCTTTGCTAATGTGGCACCCGGTTCGCAGGCCATCTTCCATGCCGCTTCCATTGTTTGAACGTTTTTCTGTTCATCAATGTATTGGATGAGATCCCATAAGGCGTTATTGGTCATTCCAGGAAGAGTCGCATTAAATGTGGGATCTTTAAAGATGACATAATTAGCCAAATCCTTAATCTCAAGTGTTCCGTTATCAAACAGAGAATCAATATGCTCCATTCCATCATTCCCTGCAATAGTGATTTGTCCGGAACCGTCGGTGAACTTGATTGGGAAGAATTCCGTATCAATAATAGTGTTGCAGTAGTAATCGTAGTTGGGATAATAGCTGTAGTAATCGCATTCCTGATGTGAGGTGTAATAGACGACCGGCGCTTGATGCCAGACTGCGTAAGGGTAGATTTCATAATAGGGAAGCATGGCTTTGAGATCCGGAATGGTCATGAGCTTGCGGACATCAACGGACACGGTTCGGTCGTAGATTTTCAGGTCAACCGGGCCGGAAAAAAGTTTGATCAGCGAATCCAATATTTCTTGTCCGTCCGCATAATCGGCATCGGTTAATTCGTCATTGCGAAGGAGATCGTCGGATTGATTGTCCACTTCATTTTTGCAATAGGTCAGCGCTGATTTTGCGTTCTGTAAACCGGCAATCATGTTCGTTGGATTGGCATCCAGAAGGGATTGACACCCGGAACGGACTTTAAGAAAATCGGAATTGTTTTGATTGGCAAGAGCAATAAGGTGGGTCGCGATTTCATCTTTAGTACCGGAGTTGTACAATTCGTAAGAGCCATTTTGATCAAAATCCAGATTATACGAAACCAATGTTGAACTGAGGATTTTAAGGGCATAGAAACCGGACAGCAGGAGACGGACTTCGGTCATATCGATTTCAACCTCGTCCTCATCAATGGTCAGGGTTAATGAAAAATCCCCTTTGTCGGACAGTTGGGTCAGAAAGGTGATGCCTTGGTCTATGATAGGCAGGAGCTTATCTTTGAGAAGGTCTTGAATTTCAGATACTTTGGAGTAATCAGGCAGGGGCTCGCTTAAGGTTTTGGCGAGTTGCTGATTGGCGGCCGGGAGGCGGTTCATCAGTGTGGAGGGGAATAGGGTCTTAGCGGATACGGCTTTCGCTGCTTTGGCCGGCCCGGTTTTTAAAAGAAAGTCGACTGCATCGGGATCGATGGTGTTCGAAGACATGCCCGACCAAACCATGAGGGATTCGATTTCTGATTCGTTTTTCAATTGGGTGAATCCGAGGATCGAGGCGTAGAGCATGGCTTCTTCATCCCCGTTCTGAGCACGGGATAGTTCAATCTGGTACATGGATTCAAGTTCGTCAAGGTCAATAGTGCCTCCATCGGCCATCTGACTCAGACGTTCGATCGGATTATCTGCGCGGTCCGGAATGGCGCTGTTGGTGCCGGACGAGGAGTCTTTAGAGCACCCATTTAACAGCAAGAGGCCGGAAAAAAGAAGGGCAGGGAAAAGAAAAGCTTTCATGTTTCCTCCAAAGGTTTAAAAGATATAATAAATATATAATACCGTTGGACAAAATGCAAAGGCCTCCTCAAATGAGGAGGCCTTTGAAAAACGAAGGAGTCGGGTAGAATTCAGTTGGCTGAACCGGCCCCGATTTTATAAGTTAACGTTACACCGCTGCCGATACCGGCCGGGCCTTCACCCGAGAGCAGGTAGATGCCGTTCCATTCAGATGGCAGCATGTAAAGGTCAAGCGTCAACGCGCCGTAGGTCATGCCCAGACCCGTGTACCACGAAAAAGCGGTATAGGTCGGTTCATCAGAAAAATCAACCTTAGTGATGCCGCCTTCGAGGGACTGTGATTGCCAGTAATAGGATTTCGAACCCCCGGCACGCACCACAACTTTGTTGAACTTCCAGAAATCATTGACCGTATGTTCCATGGCCAGGGTGGCTCTTGGAAAGGTGGTTGTGGTGTAGGTTTCTTCAGGGTTGTCGCTGTCAACGGTTTGCGGTTTATAGGATTCGCTGTTACGGGAAAGGGTCAGAGAGGGAATAAAACGAGTGTTGGGTGACACTGCAATTTCATCTGCAACGCCGAAAGCGAAGAATATGGAGGAATATTCATCCGACTTATAGGATTCTTCGGCCGTTGTTCCCGGATCGCCATCGTCAAAACTGGCCTCAAAGGTACAACCACTGGAAACCATATCAAAACCAGCAGTGATCGTATGCTCTTCCAATTTCAGTGTTCCCTTGGCGGTTAGCGGAAAATAGTAGGCTGAAGTAGCTTCCATTTTGGAAATTTCAATGTTGTAGGTAGTCGCGCCAGCCGGATCCGTATCGTTTCCTTTATTTGTGATTTCAGCTGAATACGAAGGAAGAATCAACCCGGTTGCCACTTTCAGTTTCAGCAAGCCCACATCTAATGCGGCACCTGCATTTAATCCCATGGTACCGTACGAAGATGTTCCATTGCTTTCAATTGTCATAATGTAGGCGCCGGGAGTTCCGGGTGCGATGGTGGCGGCGATTTTAGAATCGATGTCGGAATTTGATGCTTCTCTGAAAATATCCGCACCGATTTGAATCGCATTTCCTAATCGAAGACCTATCAAGAAATGGCCGACATTCGTTGGCACCGTAGGAGCGTTTAAGTCAAAATCGCCGGCTACGGGTACCGGAGCGCCTGTTGGTACCCCGGTTTGCCAAACATAAGCCCCCACATCCGCATAAGCATTCAGTAAGCCCGTGTGCAAGCCGCTTGCCTGAGTATAAGAACTTTTTCCGAAAAGAAAACCAATAGAAAGTGTTTTAAATATGCTTTTTGAAGCATAAACATAACCACTGGAAACACCTTGTGCCATGTCCGTCGAAGTGGCTACCTCGGATGGGAAGTAAAGCACATCAGACACATCTTCAATAAGGTTTTTGCCTTGAACTCCCAAACAAGGATTACCCAGTGCATTCATTCGGGCATTTTGCCCAAATGACAGCTGGCACAAAATGGCCAACAGAACCAGAGAAATCAGACCATTGCGTTTCATTCTTCCTCCTTTAAGTTATTTGAAATTGACATTAGTATAGGTAAAATAATTAAAGATAGCAGAAAATCCGCAATTATTAATTATTTTAAATTCTTATGCCATTTACATTTATCCCTACTCTCTACTTTTCTGAGGGCTTAGCCTACATTTTAGTCAACACGGTTTCAGTCATTCTATATAAAAAGATGGGCATTTCCAACACCTGGATCGGCCTGACCAGTTATCTCTATCTGCCCTGGGTTCTTAAAATGCTTTGGGCGCCGGCGGTTGACCGCTTTGCCACCAAACGAAGTTGGGTTTTGGTGATGCAAGGTCTGATGGCTGCCCTTTTCCTGTGTTTTGCCTTTATGCTTTCCAAACAGACCAGTCTGAATCTTTTTTTTGTTTTCTCTATAGTTCTATTTTCTTTAGTTGCCTTTGTCTCTGCCACTCACGATATTGCAGCTGATGGTTTCTATATGCTTGCTCTGGACAACAAACAGCAGGCCTTTTTTGTCGGTATCCGCAGCTTCTTTTATCGGGTTTCCATGCTCTTTGGAACCGGTGTGCTGGTGGTCTTGGCGGGTCGGCTGGAAACCAGCCATACGGTTTCCTACAGTTGGATGAAGGTTTTTCTGATTGCAGGCGGGCTGTATGGGTTATTGGCCCTGTACCATCGGTTCATCCTGCCTAAGCTTGCTACTGACCATGCTTCCCGATCCGCAGATACGACAATCGTGAAAAAAACCTATTTTGTAGAAGTCTTTCGATCTTACTTTGCCCAACCCGGTGTGCTGCCGGTTATCTTTTTCATTCTGTTTTATCGTTTTGGAGAGTCTTTATTATTGAAGATGGTTTCGCCCTTTCTATTGGATGGGAGGGGTGTGGGTGGTCTTGGCCTCACCACTGTGCAGGTGGGGTGGGTCTATGGCACCACGGGTCTGGTTTGTTTAATACTGGGTGGTATTACCGGCGGATGGCTTATATCCCGTTTCGGATTGAAGAAATGTCTCTGGCCCCTGGTTTTTTCCATTCATCTGCCTAACTTATTTTATATCTATTTGTCCCACGCCTTTCCCGCCTTACCCGTGGTGTATGCTCTGGTGGCCGTGGAACAGTTCGGTTATGGCTTGGGCCTGACCGCCTTTACGGTGGTGATTCTCTATTTTGCCAAAGGGGAGTACAAAACTTCGCATTACGCCATTTCAACCGGTATCATGGCCCTTGGCATGATGGTACCGGGTATGCTCAGCGGCTACTTACAGGAATCTTTGGGCTATTTCCACTTTTTTGTGGCAGCCACATTTCTGACTTTACCCGGAATTGTGTCCATCTTCTTTTTGCCGAAAGCGCTCCTTGCTCCGGTTGCAAAGTAAAAAGAGTTACTCTCCAGTTGAATTGGCCTGGTTATTGGAATTATTTTTGTAGGAAATTATTACAGGAGGCAATATGGTCGGATGTCATCTGGGTCGAAATGTGCAACTGTCCATGGGCGGCGGTTCCTATCAGGAAGGGCTTACTGCGCTGGTTCAAGGTTTACCGGCCGGTCTTCCCTTAACGGAACAGGAAATTTACGGGGATTTGCTCCTTCGCAAACCCGGTGCAGACGAATTATCTTCCCCGCGCAAAGAACCCGACCTGCCTATCCTTTATACGGGCCTAAATGCGGCCGATACCATTGAGAATGCAGGCAATGCCAACCACACGAACGGCACACCGCTGACCATCCTAATTCCCAATCTGGATCGTCATTTCATCCACATCAAGCAATACCAGGATACCAACCGTACTCCCCGTCCGGGCCACGCCTCTTATGCCTCATTCATGAAATATGGCCCCTATGATGATGCCATTGGCGCCGGGATATTCAGTGGTCGCTATACTGCGGCCATTGTGGCCGGTGGGTATGTGGCCAAGAAGATTCTCAAGAAACTGGGTGTCGAGGTCTTTGCCTTTGTACGCGAGGCTGCCGGTGTCCGTTGTCCGGAAATAGATGAAGAGACCATTCGGCAATACACGGATCGTTACAAAAAAATGCGTCATGATTTTGATCCCTTTTACCAGCAGGTCTATGTATCGGGCCGGGTGAATATGGAGATGCGTTTCCTGGATAAGGCGCGCATTTTTGCGGAGATTGAACAGGAAATCGATAAGATACGGGATAGCGCGGTTATCCCGAATGCCAAAGAGGTGATGGCCAAGTACAAGGTCCATCCGGTGTTGAACTGCCCCGACATGGAGGTCGCTGAGGAGATGGTGAAGGCGTGCAACCGTATTTGTGCTGCGGGTGATTCCAGCGGTGGGGTCGTGGAAGTGATGGCGACCGGTGTTCCGCCCGGTGTGGGAGAGCCTGTGTTTGACAAACTGGATGCGGAACTGGGCCGTATGCTCGGTATCGGTGCGGTTAAAGGGGTCGAAATCGGTGCCGGCTTTAAGGTCAAGGATATGACCGGCTCGCAAAGCAATGATATGATGAGTGCCGTCAAAGGAAAGGTGATTTTTGATTCCAATCATGCGGGCGGCATTACCGGCGGCCTCACCACAGGTCAGACTATTGTGGCCCGTTTGGCGGTTAAGTCAACGCCTACCATTGCAATCAAGCAGCATACTATTGATAAATATACCTTGGAGAATAAAAACCTGGAAGCCATAACCAGAAGGGATCCTACCATTGTTGCCCGTATCTGGCCGGTGGCAGAGAATTACACGGCCCTGGTCCTGCTGGATCATCTGATGATTCATCATGGTTATCAGACCGTTCGGAAAATCGTGCAGGGATAATGATTCGGTCATATCCTGGGGCAATATCATGCCTAAGAGAGCGGACGGCGATGGCAAGGAGGTGAGCTTCAGTTCAAGATTTACGCTATCAACGGGCGGTTGATTCGCACCTTGTCTGCCAAGGCGGCAAACGGTTCCGCTGAAGTACGCTGGGATGGTCGGGACATGAACCGTCGCAAGCTGAGCAGCGGGGTTTATGTTACGCGGGTTATGGCAGGAGAGACGATGCGGGAAGTGAAGCTGATTTTGGCCAAGTCATGAAGTAATCAAACACAAGCCGGGATACCTATCGGATTCCGGCTTGTTCGGTATTAGGAATGATTCAAAGCGTGGCTTTCATTTCCGTCATGAGTTCATTAATCAATTCCTTGACGGAAACGATTTTATCGATGCGATGGACATTGCTTCCGGCCATGGCAAACCCTTTGTCCAAATCCCCATGGGAGGCGCTGGACAGCGCTTTGGCGATGCAGTAATTCACCTTGGAAGGATCGCAGGTGATGAGGCATTGATAAACACAGCCCACATCCATCTGTTTTCCCATGCTGATGTCTTTGACGAATTTGTTCGAGATCACCCTGCCCGGCATGCCGACCGGACTTTGAATAATGACGATGTCTTCCTTTTTTGCCTTCAGATAAGCTTCTTTGTATTTGATGGAAACATCGCATTCGTGCGTACAGACAAAACGGGTAGCCATTTGGACGCCACTGGCACCCAGATGAATCATGTTGGAAATGTCTCGGCCGCTGTAGACGCCGCCGGCGGCAAAGACGGGAATTTTGGAGTCTGCGGTTGCGAATTCCTTGGCCACGGCAATGACTTCCACCAGGATTTTTTCCAGGTTGAAATGAGCGCTGTCGCTGAGTTCTTTGTGGCTATAACCCAGATGTCCGCCGGCCAGGGGGCCTTCCACCACGATACCATCCGGAAGACGTCCGTATTTTCTTTGCCATACACCGCAGATAAGACGTGCCGCGCGGGCGGATGAGACAATCGGAACCAGTTTGGTGTGTGTGTTTTTTACATAGGAGGGAAGCTTGATCGGCAGGCCGGCTCCTGAAATGATCACATCCACCTTTTCCTGTTGTGCGGCATCGACCAGATCTTCATAATTGGTCAACGCACACATGATGTTGACGCCAAAGGGTTTTTGGGTCTTGGCACGGGTTTGGTGAATGATGTCAACGAACGTGTTGCGTGAACGTTCTTTGTAATCATGTTCCACCATATTTTGCTGGTCCAGTCCCAGTCCCACGGCGGCGATGATCCCAAGCGCCCCTTCATTTGAGACTGCGGAAGCCAGGGAATAAGAAGAAACCCGGACTCCCATGCCGCCCTGGATGATGGGAATCGGAAAGAATAAATCCTTTAAATAAAAGCCTTGAACATTATTGTTTCCGGAATGTTGCACGCAATGGCCCCCGCCGAGTTAAGGTGTCTCGTATTTTTTCTTTTCCAGTCTGCACGGAGGGAACGTACTCGCTGGTAGGGATTGAATACGAAAAATATGTATAGAGTACAATATACATTATCGTGGCCTCAAAGGAGCAGGATAAAACCCATTTTTGTATCAGGATTTTCAGGTTGAAGCGGAAGCCCGGGAATGCCTATTTTTATCCTTTCTCACAAACGGCAACCCCATCCAAGGAGTATCTTGTTATGCAAAAGACCACGTCACCCGGCTTTTCTCTCATCATCCGGCTTGAAATACGCAACCAGCCCGGCATGCTTTCCCGTGTTCTTTCTGAAATTGCCGGAGCGGGCGGCGACATGGATGCCGTGGATATTGTGGGGTTTAAGAAGGGGGTCATTGTTCGGGAATTGACCATCAATGCTTATGATGAGGAGCATGAAAAAGAGATTGTCAGTTTATTCAAGAAGATTGATGGTGTCCGGGTGGTATCGGTTTTTGATCGTATTTTCCATGCCCACATGGGAGGCAAACTCGATGTGGTCTCGCGTGGCCCTCTCAATGATCAGCGTGACCTTTCCCGTACCTACACGCCGGGCGTGGCTCGCGTCTCCTTGGCTATTCATCGGAAACCGGAACTGGTCTATCATATGACCATGAAGAAGAATATGGTAGCCGTGGTCACGGATGGGACAGCGGTTTTAGGACTCGGCAACATTGGACCCGCAGCCGCACTTCCGGTCATGGAGGGCAAAGCAGCGCTTTTCAAACGGTTCGGCAATGTCAATGCCTTTCCTATCTGTTTAAATACCACGGACTCGGATGAAATTGTGGAGACGGTGAAGCGAATCGCCGTGGGATTCGGCGGAATCAACCTGGAGGATATATCCGCTCCGCGCTGTTTTGAGATAGAAGAACGGTTGGAGCGGGAACTCGATATTCCCGTCTTTCATGACGATCAGCATGGGACGGCGATAGTGGTCCTGGCGGCACTCTTAAATTCGGTTAAGCTGACCGGACGCAAGCTTCCGGATATCAAAGTGGTGGTGAATGGGGCTGGAGCGGCAGGGATGGCGTGTACCCGTCTTATGCAGGAAGCGGGGGTTCGGAACATCATCCTATGCGATACCGCAGGCGCTCTTTATCCCGACAGACCGAACAATATGAATCCCATTAAGATCGACATGGCCAAGCGAACGAATCCGAACCGCGAACAGGGAGTGCTGGCCCAGGTTATCCGGCAAGCGGACCTTTTTGTCGGTGTGTCCGGTCCGGGTACGCTGACGACTGATGCGGTGCGTTCCATGGCACCGTCACCCATTGTTTTTGCCCTGGCCAATCCGGTACCTGAAATCATGCCCGAAGAGATTTATGATGTGCCGGGAGTCATCATCGCAACCGGTCGGTCGGATTATCCGAACCAAATCAATAATGTGCTCTGTTTTCCCGGTCTTTTCCGCGGGGCGCTTGATTGTCACGCGAGTTCCATCAATACGGCCATGAAGTTGAAGGCAGCGCATACCCTGGCGGATATTGTGGGAGAAGAACGTCTTTCTCCCGACTATATCATTCCGAGTGTTTTTGATCCGGCGGTGGCGCCTGCCGTGGCTAAAGCGGTTCAGGAGGAGGCGGCGCGGAGCGGGGTGGCGCGGAAGATGTCTGCAGACATGCCGGTGGATATGGTCTGACCGTTTTTTTACCCGGCCATGTTGACAAAGATAAGATAGACCAGTGCGCCGCAGAGCGCGGTGGCCGGAATAGTGAGAAACCAGGCCCACATAATCCGCCGGGCAGTGACCCATCGTACCTTACCTGCGTTCTGTACTGCTCCAATGCCCATAATGGAACCGGAAATGACGTGTGTGGTGGAAACCGGAATGCCGAAGTGCGAGGTTCCCATCAGGACAAAGGCCGAAGCCGTTCCTGAACAGAATCCTTCAAATTCCCGGATTTTCGTGATGCTGGTGCCCATGGTCTTGACGATGCGCCATCCTCCGAACACGGTTCCCAGGGAGATGGCCGAATAAGCGGCCAGAACCACCCAATTGTCTATCTGGCCGGTCTTAAAAGAATCGCTGACACCGCCCACCCATAGGGCCAGAGCAATGATGCCCATGGTTTTCTGGGCATCATTAGTGCCATGACCCACACTGGCGAAAAGAGCGGAGATGAGTTGCAGTCGTTTAAAGATTTTTTTTGACTTCTGGGGATGGCTTTTGCGGGATATCCAAATCGCCAGGGTGGTGAAGACGGCGGCGCTGACCATCCCAATGAGCGGTGCCAGAATGATAAAGGCGAAAATCTTCAAGACACCGGACCAGAGGACCACCTTGACACCCGCTGCAGCGATACCGCTGCCGATGAGTCCGCCGATCAGGGCATGTGAACTGGAGGTGGGTAATCCCAAGAGCCAAGTCAGGATGTTCCACAGACAGGCGCCGGTCAGGGTGGCCAACAGCAGGAGCAGCGGGGCTGGGACCGCTTCGATCGTGATGACCCCTTTACCCACCATTTTTGCCACGGCTAAACCGAAAAAGAAATAGCCGATAAAGTTGGCGGAGCCGGACATCAGTACGGCCTGAAAGGGGGTGAGGGTCCGAGAAACCACTACCGTGGCAATGGAATTGGCGGCATCATGAAAACCGTTCAGGAAGTCGAATAGGAGCGCTAAGCCCACTACAATAAGGACGAGGGTGTGAGTGTCCAGTAGCATGTTTATCCGTTTTTGACCATGATTCCACGGGCGAATTTGCCAAGGTAATCTATGGAATCCACGATGTTTTCAAGATGCTCGTACACTTCCTTAAATTTGATGACATCGACCGGTGAGGCACCGCCGCTGAAGAGCTCGGCCATGGAGATATGGAAGAGATAGTCGCCCCGGTTTTCAAGCTCGTGCATTTTACGGACAATGGGGAGGAGATCTTCCTTGGTTTCCAGCATGCCCATCAACCGGCGTGCTTCTTCGGCCAGAGTCAGAATGATGTCCGCGAAATTGATGACGTTTTTCGGTACCTTGCGGATTCCGTACACTTCGAATTTTTGACTGATGCTGTTTAGGATATCCAGGGAACGGTCAATATTCACGGTCATGGAGTGGATATCTTCCCGGTCCAGCGGGGTGATGAAGGTGCGGTGCAATTCGGTAATGATGTTTCCCTCAATGTCATCTCCTCGTTCTTCGCATTCCTTGATGGTCGCCAGTCTTTTGCGAAACTCATCGTCTGATAAGCCATCCAGTTTGGATACAAACTCTTTGAATAGGAGAGCGCCTTCAATCAGCACATCCGCCTGCGCATTCAGATAGGTGAAGAATTTGATTTCGCGGGGAAGCAGAATGTCGAGAAATCGTAACCGCATACTTTCTCTCCTCTATAAAAGGGTCGGCGAATAGGTGGTATGGAACAGAAGAAAATAGTTTTTGCTAAACGAATATGTCGAATGATTTACAAACATATTACAATTAAATTATAAAGGCGATATGTCCCGTTCCATGTGGAATTTAAAGAAAAAATTGCCATAATAGCTCAAATTTTCCTCCGACATGGGCAGTGCGATTTTCGTAACAACCTGAAAATAATGAGGATAGGCTAATCTTCAAAAAGTGGTACGTACATTGCAAAAACAACGATGTGAATTACGACATTAGCCATCTATTTCAATGAATGGACATTATAAATAGGGGAAAATTATGACGACCACTGAAACGTTGCTGAGTATCGGGGATGTCTCCCGTTTTCTAAATGTGCCGACTCACACCATTCGATACTGGGAAAAGGAATTCCGCGATTTTCTAAGTCCTTCGCGTACGGTAGGGCATCAGCGGCGCTACACGGATGAGGATGTCCGGAAGATTCGTGATATCATGCGGCTACTTAAAAATGAAGGGTACAGTATCGCCGGGGCGCGCAAAATTCTGGAACTCAAACACAAGCGTGGGGTGAGCCTTCCGGAAGGAGTTAATCAGCCGGTATCCGATGAGGTGGCCCAGAAGATTGTGGATATCATCAAAGCGCAGTTTCATATGGCGCCTGTGGAAGAAAAAAGTGCTGTTGCATAAAACAAGATATAAATAATATGTTAACTCTGTGAAAAATCACAGAGGAGAGCGCCCCTTTTGCCGCGCTATTCAATAATAATTGTAACCTACAATTCAGGACGGGACATTGCACCCTGCCTGAAAAGCATTGAAAAGAACACTCGTGATTTCGAGGTAGCGGTCGTTGACAATGCCTCCCGCGATAATACCCGCAACGAAGTCGCCAAATTTTCTTCTGTAAAGACCTTTTTCAGTCCCATTAACCTCGGTTTTTCCGCAGGGGTGAATGCGGGCATTAAAATGACCACCGGTGATTTTGTCATCCTGCTTAACCCGGATACCGTGGTTTTTCCTCTCTGGACCGAACGGATG
Source organism: Elusimicrobia bacterium RIFOXYB2_FULL_49_7 (assembly GCA_001800515.1). The sequence continues at coordinate 27,655 of MGVN01000213.1, forward strand.
GCCGACAAATTCAAAGCCTTGCGTAATGTGGGTGCTGTGGGGCCCCTGTCCACCAACTGCATCGGTTATCAGAGCGTTTTTCAGCGGCTTAACCATGATTTCAACGGCCCGTTCAATATTCACGATGTGGCCGACAAGGTGCTCATGCAGGTCGGTCAGTACGATGAACTGAAAGTCCTCATCGGTTTTTGTCTCATGGTACCCCGGGAGGTACTCTATCATGTGGGTCTGCTTGATGAGCGTCTTTTTCTGGGAAACGATGATTTGGAATTTTCCTGGCGTCTCCGTTCGCACGGGTATCGCCTTATTCTGGCCAAAGATGCCTTTGTGGCGCACGAGTTGCAGCACAGCTTCAAGAGCGAACCCAAAGAGACGACTCAACGATTGGTTCAGGAAAGTACGGATGTCCTTTTTCGCAAACTGGCCCGACGATATGGCGCCCAGAATGTCCCGATTTGCGAACAGATGTGGGGCATAGACTGGTTCAAGCCCTCCGAATCCGTAAAGCGGGAAGCTCTTCCCGGACCCGAAAAACGGCTCCGACTGCTTTTGTGTTATCATTATTCGCCCGAAACCTTGCCGGCCCGATGGGAGGGACCGCTTCGGGAGTTCAATGAAGTGACCACCATCGGCTTTTCAACGGCAGCGGATCGGCCCCAGAATATTCCTCTTTCAAGCAAGGACGATGATGTGGCGGCAGCGGTTGAGCGGAGCGGTGGATTTTCAGAATATGATCTCTTTGTCTGGTTCGAATCCTCCCACTTTTCAATGTCGGATCGGTTCCTGAAGATTCCCATTCCCACGATTGGCGTTTTTTCAGCCTCCTCGGTCCATTTTGCACTCCATACCAAGACATTCGCGCTGTTCGATCATGCCGTTTTTACGGAATACAATGTTTTCCGCTATCTTCGGATGAGGGGAATCGAAAATATCTCCCATCTCTATACCAACGCTTTTGATGATTCCGTCCTGCCCGACATAACGGATCCTCCATTTGACGTCTCCTTTGCGGGCTGTTATATCAGCTATCTTTATGGCGCGCGCGGAAAAGCCCTGAAACGGTTGCTTGCGCTATCGGATCGTTATCGGATTTATCTCGGCAACGGTGTGTATGACAAGGATTACCGGAAACTGATTATCCATTCCAAGATTGTCGTGAACACCCCGGCGGATCGGCTCCATGGGGTGACCATGCGCGCTTATGAGACAATGGGCCAGGGGCGGCTGTTATTGACGAGTGATCCTCTGGACCGTTGTCCGTTGCAGGATTTTCAGGAGGGTGTCCATTATGTGACCTATCGGGACGAGCAGGATCTGGAGAATAAGATCGACTATTATCTGGCTCATCCGGAGGAGCGGCG
>MGVN01000213.1:29040-31654 GCA_001800515.1 Elusimicrobia bacterium RIFOXYB2_FULL_49_7
TGTGGCAGTCCGGAAGCAGCGTTGGCGGCGCTCGATCGGACTGCTTTACCGGAAAACGCCCGTCTTGAGCGAAAAGCGCTTCTGTTAGCCCGTCTCTCCCGGAAAGAAGAGGCTTTGCAACTTTTATCGGCCGGGAAGGAACGTTTGAGCAAGGTGGCCGCTTTTTCGCTTGCGGTTCTTTTTTTGGAAAAAGGAGAGCGTGCGGGTGCGCGACGCTTTTTTGAATTGGCCCTGGAAATCAGATTACCCCATACCGATGCGTTGCTCTGGTGTCTACCGGGCGGCATGTCTTTTGAGAAAATCATCAATATTTGGGCTGGTGTGCGTCAGTACCAGGGGGAGCAGGAGGAGGCGGTCCTGGATTTTGCGGAACGTGCCTTTAATGCCGATATTCTTTATCGGCTGGCGCATCTCGCCTTCCTTGAGAATAATATATCGTACGCAGAGCGGATGATGGCTCGCCTCGAAGGAGAGGATGTTCAAAATGATCGCATTCATCTCATGAATGCCATGATTGCTTCCTGCCGGGGAGAGGTTGAAACCACGGGCCGTCACCTTGCCCGATATGATGCGACTGCTTCTTTGGACGAACGGAGCGCTTTTTCGGTGGCGGACCTTTATGCCCGCATGGGACGACCGGAAAAGGCGGTGCGTGCCTTGTTGGACGGACTCGATTCCCTCCAGATTCTTTCCGCCCTGGATGTGTTCAGCCGCACGGATTACACGGCCTTGGCTGCGGAATATCGGGAACCTTTATCCCGTTTCGGGGTAGTCTTGCCGGATCCCGCCGGTTTTTTCGACAAAGGCGCCCGTCCGGTGGACGGCAGTTGGACGATTCGGCGGTTTGCCGGCAGCGGGGCGATTCCTCTGACCGATGAGGTTGATTTGAATGTGCTTTCCGAACCGGAGACCTTCCTGACGGAAGAACGTCGATTAGGCCGATCCGTAACGCTCCGTTTTCGAAACATGCAATCCTTGAAAAGATTGGCCGAACTTTCGGATGGCTCGTTTATTTCCCGCTCACCGGTGACCGGCGACCATGTGAAGGAATACTGTTTCACCTCGGTTGAAAACTTGCTTTCCCGATGCGGTTATGAAATAACCGAGGTTCGTGAAAAACGGCCGGTAGCGGAACGGGATGCCCTGATTCCCGAAGAAACGGTACGTGCCGGCCGTCTTTTGCTGTCCCGTGTGGAGTATCGAGAGGATGAGTGGCGCCGTTTTTTTACGGAGGAATATGTCTTCTGCGCACGCCCTCGTCGTTTTCAGGACGTGTCCGATAAAAAAGTGGCCATTGTCATTCTGACTTTCGGCCAATTGGACTATACCAAAAAGTGTCTTGACAGTATTCGAGCGCATACGGACGGGGTGCGCTATGAGATTGTGGTCGTGGATAATGCCAGTCCGGACAATACCCCTGTATGGCTTAAGGCCGAGAAGGCGGCGGGCCGTCTCGACCACCTTATCCTGAATCAGGAGAATCTCGGTGTGGCGGGCGGCTGGAACAAGGGATTAGCCGGCCTCTCCCCGGATGCGGACTATGTGCTTATTCTGAACAACGATGTCATTGTGCCGGATCACTGGTTGCGGAACCTGGTCCGATGCGCCGACTCTTCTCCGGATATCGGCATGGTGGGGCCCATGACCAACAATATCAGCGGTCTCCAGGTGGAGCCTACCGCCTCCTATGCTTCGTTACCCGAGTTCTTCCGCTATGCGGATGCCTATATGACCCGGAACGAGGGGAATTGGTGGGAGCTTTTCCGGATTGTGGGTTTTTGTTTTCTGATCAAGCGTTCCGTGATGGTGCAGATCGGCACTTTCGATGAACGGTTCGGCAAAGGCAATTTTGAAGACGATGATTACTGCATCCGGGTTCGACGGGCCGGATTCCGCATTATGGTGGCCGGAGATGCCTTTATTCACCATTTCGGCAGCGTGAGCTTTCAGAATTCCAATGTGAACTGGACGGAGCAGATGATGAAAAATCAAAAGATTTTCCATGAAAAATGGGCTGAGATCAACCGTGAAATCGTGGAAAAACGGAAAAAGAGCGGCCCGACTCTCCTGATTGATGAGGCGGAAAAACTGATCCGCGACAAGGAGTACGGCCGTGCCATCCCGCTCCTGCTTGCCGTCATTGAAAAGGAACCGAACAATTATAAGGCCTATAATCATTTAGGGGTGATCGCTTGGTTTCACGGCAATCTCCCGGATGCGGCCAATTTCTTCAAAGAGACGCTCCGGTTGAAACCCGATTTCACGGATGCGGCCTTCAATCTGGCGGACGTGCATGAGGCGGCTTCGGATGTTGCGTCTGCGCGCCGTGTTCTCCAGGCCCTGCTCGAACAAAACCCCGGATTAACCGAAGCCCGGGCCCGACTTGATCATTTGGTGTCAGACAGCCAGCGTCCCGGGCAGGATGCTGATTTTGTGCGGGAGCTGTTGGCCGAATCGGAGAAAATGATTGCGCAGGCGCATTACGACGATGCGGTCAACCTGCTCTCGATTCTCATTGAAAAAAGCGGTGAGAATGTCGACGCCTATAACCTCACCGGTATCTGCGCCTGGCACAAGGGGCGGGGGGAAGAGGCTTACTGGTTTTTTAAAAAAG
>MGVN01000214.1:0-3612 GCA_001800515.1 Elusimicrobia bacterium RIFOXYB2_FULL_49_7
ATGATTATAATGAGCGGGGTAAAGGCGTTATGCACTACGCTTATGCCGCTGTACGTTTTAGTTTATCTTCAAAAAGATCATAAAGCACCGGCACGAGCACTAAGGTTACCAGTGTTGAAACGGTGAGGCCGCCAATAACCGCCACTGCCAACGGCCGCCATGTTTCACTGCCTTGTCCGCGAGACAGCACTAGTGGGAGCATCCCGCCAATCGTGGTCAGGGTGGTCATTAATATGGGGCGCAAGCGTACACGCGCCGCTTCCATAAGTGCGTCTTTGACCGGCATATTTTTATGGCGCAGATGAATAGTATAATCAATGAACACAATAGCATTGTTAACGACGATCCCCACCAGCATTACCATGCCGATAAATGAAGCGACATTGAGTGTCTGTCCGGTAAGAAAGAGCCCCCATAGTACCCCGACGACCGCAAAAGGCACAGAAAACATGATAATGAACGGATCGCGGAACGATTCAAACTGTGCTGCCATGACCATATACGTCAGCAGCGCTCCTAATATGAATGCGAGCAATAGGTCACGGAATGATTCCCGCTGATCCTTAACGGTGCCCGCAAATCCAACACTGATGCCTGGCGGCAACGGGATGGTGCGCACCTGACGTTCAACCGCGGACGCCACGTCGCCCAGCGAGCGTCCAAAAACATTGGCGCTGACCGTGACAATACGCTGTTGGTCTTTACGCTCAATCGCCATGGGGCCCTGTGCTATTTTCTTTACCACCAGGTCGCTCAGCAGAAACATCCGTCCATCTGGTGTCTTGATGGGCAAACTCAAAACGTCAGTGACGTCACGGCGATCTTCAGGGCGTAACTGGACAAAGACGTCATACTCATCTTTGCCTTCACGATATTTGGTCGCGGTTTTGCCACTGAAAGCGATATTCACGGCATCAGCAACCACTGATGGTGGAATGCCCAGTGCCGACAGTTTTTTGCGGTCAATAAGAAATTGGTACTCCTGTTTTCCTTTTTCACGGCTTATCGTGGCATCGAAGGCGCCTGGAGTGGTATCAATGATTGATTTGATACGCTCGGCAAGCGTATCAGTAATGCCCAGGTCATAACCAAGAATTTCAATTGCCAGTGGTTTATCACTGCCGCCAAATCGCTGGCTTGATGCGTCTCCCGCAAGAAAATCTATTTTCCACGGGCCGGGAATATTTTTGAACCGTTCGCGCATGGCGTTGGCGATCTCCATGTCGCTCCGTTTGCGGTTTTCTTTATCAACCAGGCGTACCGAAAGAGTAATGAGGCTTGCAGACTCATTGCGCATCCCGCCGCCGCCCATGCTGCTTTGTCCGACTTGTGAGAAAATAATAGCACGTTCATCACCGGCGATATCCTGCGTTTCGCGTATCAGTCGTTGCATCAAGGCATCATTTGCATCAAGCGAACTATTGGCAGGCATTTTTACGGATGCTTGTACGAGGCCGCCATCTTGCTGAGGAAAGAACTCAGTGCCGATAAATCGCAGTAACCCCAGCGACAGAACGAACAGGATGAAGCTGGCAAGCACTGTTTTTTTACGGTTGCGAAGTGCGTAGGCCAGTATATCTTGGAACAATGATTCTATGGTGTTAATACCATTTTCAAATACATTCTTTATCGCGGCAAGCACTGGCAGGTGACGGCTTGCCACTGAGCGTTCAGTATCCAGCAGTGAGGCGATCATGGGGCTGAGGGTGAGCGCCACGGCTAATGATACTAGCAACGTGATGCAGATAACCGCCCCTAATTGTTTAAACAAGATGCCAACCAGGCCCGAAGTAAAAATAAGAGGAAGGAACACAACCACGGTGGTAAAGGTTGAGGCGCTAACAGCAAGACCAACTTCGCTGGCGCCATTGATCGCCGAATCAACAAGGTTCTCTTTTAACTCGCGGCGGTGGCGCATGATGTTCTCAAGCACTACGATCGCATTGTCAACGACCATGCCGATCGCAATGGCAATAGAAGAAAGCGACATAATATTCAGGGTGTAGCCCATTAAATAGAGAAACAAGAAAGAAACGATAAGTGAAATGGGGATGGTCACCAGAATCACCATGCTTGATGAAAAACTAAAGAGGAATATATAGGTGATCAAGATGACCAAAATGCCACCCTGCCATATGGAATTACCTAGGTTTGCAATAGTGCGTTTTACATCCGCTGAAAGGTCAAACGCCATTTTTACTTTTACATCAGGGGGGAGGTTTTTTTTGAGGGTTTCGATCTCCTCAATGACACGATTGGCAACTTTTACGGTATTGGCGCCTGATTTTTTTTGAACGATCATGAATGCTGAACGTCCCAATTCCTGCCGGCTCACCATCGTTGGTTCTGCATAGCCGTCAACCACCCGCGCGACATCTTCAATATAGACCGAGCGGCCTTGATAGTTCCCGATCAAAACCCGGTTTACATCGCCGACATAATCGATCTCTGCGGGTACCCGCAAGAAAAACGATTGGTTGCCAACGGTGATATCGCCGGCCGGCATAGTGACATTATGCTGCGCCAGTGCCTGGATTATCTGAGAAAGCCCAAATTTATAAGCTGAAAGACGGTTCTTATCAACCTCAATGCGTATTTGCCGTTCCGGTCCGCCGATAGCAAACACATTCCCAATACCGCTGATGCGCTTAAGCGGATCAACGATCTGGTCATTAAGAATGGTGGTAATGCGCCCATAGTTTTCCTCTGCCGTGCCGGTAAAAAACATGATCGGTGCCTGAGAAAGGTCAAACTTGATCAGTGTCGGGGCTTCTGCCTCTTCTGGCATAAAGCGTTTGGCAAACTCTAACCGCGTGCGAACATCATTGGCAACCTCATCAAGGTTGGTGCCCCAGTTGAACAATAAACGTACATTTGAAAAGTTCTCTACCGAAGTTGATCGGATCTCCTTAAGGTCCGGGACAATGCCGACCATGGATTCAACGATCCGGGTGACCTTGTTCTCAATATCCTGCGGTCCGGCGCCCTGATACTGCGTGGTTATGGTCATCGTGGGGAATGTGATCTCGGGGAAAATATCAATGCTGAGCTTAGTAAATGAGACCAGGCTCATAACGACAATGGCGGCAAATGCCATGGTAACAGCGACGGGATGTTTAACACTGAATTCTGAAAGTTTCATAAAGTTCTTCCTAAAACGCTATTTTAATAGGATAACACCATTACTCAATAGTTGGACAGACACCCTCGGAACATATATTCACTTTAGAGCCGTCAATAAGATTGTATTGTCCGATCACTACGACCAATTCTCCTGCGCTGAGCCCTTGGGTGATCTGAACGATCTCATGGGTCTGCAGCCCGGTGGCTACTATGCGGCGGCGGGCGGTATCGCCCTCAATGATAAAAAGTTCAGTGCTGCCTCCTGGGTTATAGATAACCGACTGACGCGGCACAATGAGCGCGTTCGGGAAACGTTTAACCAATAGTTGCGCCCGGGCGAACATTCCGGGTTTTAAAAGTCGCTGCGGGTTGTCGCTGGTTATTTCAAGTGCCATAGTGCGCGACAGCGGGTCCAGCGCCTGACTGACCGTGGTAACGGTGCCGGTGAAGCGGCGGTTGGGGTAACTATCAATAGTAAAGCGAACATCC
>MGVN01000214.1:3651-4278 GCA_001800515.1 Elusimicrobia bacterium RIFOXYB2_FULL_49_7
TGCACAACGATCTTAATTGAATCGATCGTAGCAACCTCGGCAATAGGTTGCGAGGGGGAAACGGTTTCTCCTTCATTGGCATAGTACTTGGTTATAACGCCATCTAAAGGACTGGTGACATCTGCTAATGAAAACGATAAGGCGGGTTCATCGCGGTCAATCGTTGCGATAGCCTGCCCTTTGGTAACCGTTATCCCAACTTCAGCGGTGCGCTGTTTTAATTTACCGGGAACCTTGGGGAATATTTTTGCTTCATAAGCGCCGCGGATATCCCCGGTCAACTCTAGCGTGTCCCACAGAGCGGTCTTTTTTGCCGGCACTACTTCAACCGGGATCGCCACGGCTGCTTTCCCGTTTTTTGATTGAGCGCGTTGGTGGTGGGTCACGATGCGGTATGCGCCCAGTATACCCACACCGATAAGTCCGATAATAAGTGCTTTTTTCATGATCAATGCCTCTCTATGGTGTATCTAAAAAATCAATAGCAGTAAATGTTTATTCAAATACTTATTTTATAATGCTCGTGCTTTTTTCTATTGCTGCTAATGCGACCATATAGTCATGTAAGGCTTGAGCATAATTGGTGTCTGCCTGTGTCAGCGCAAATTGCGCGTCACGCAGTTCGAT
>MGVN01000214.1:4312-5127 GCA_001800515.1 Elusimicrobia bacterium RIFOXYB2_FULL_49_7
GCGATAGCGACGTTGTCTTTTGCAAGGGCTACGTTTTCTTTGTTTGCCTCCAGTGACTCCTGTGACTGCTTGAATGATAAGTAGGCTGAACGCACTTCTAATTGTATCCCATCAATAAGCGCGATGGCGCCTTGTTTAGTTTGCGCCAGTGATGAGCGGGCCTGCTTAGTCCGTTGATAGGTGGCACAGCCATCAAAGAGGGGTATACTGAGCACGCCCATTACGCTCCAGGTATCATATGCATCAGTCATTGAAAACTCCGTATTCTGCCACTCTTTATAACCGGTCAGTACCAGTGTCGGTTTATTGCCTGCCGCCGTTACCGAAACCGTTCTTTTCATGATCTGTTCTTGCATCTCCATGGCATGTATCTCGGGACGGTTTTTCATGGCGGCGTTGATAAGCTCATCAAGTCTGTATTGTTGCGGCACATATGCCATGTCACCCGAAAGTTCAATATCATTTTCCGGGCTGCTGATGGTGTTAATAAGCCGCTGGCGGGCAAGCTCATAGCCGTTGCGTGCTTTAATAAGACCGGTGTTGGCGTTCGCTAATGAAACTTTTGCCCGTGCCACGTCATAGGTGGATGAGCGGCCTTCTTTATAAAACCCTTCGACTACTGAAAGCTGACGGTCAGCAATGCTGGACGCTTCAGTGGCAATGGTCACCATCTGTCGGGCCAGCAATGTGGCATAATAAGCTTTTTTTACTTCATATATAAGATCGTTCTTTGCTTTCATATAATCATAGTTAGCTGCCGAAAAATTTGCCTGAGCAATGCGGTTTGATTGGTACACCTTTCCCCACATAAAAAG
>MGVN01000215.1 GCA_001800515.1 Elusimicrobia bacterium RIFOXYB2_FULL_49_7
CTTGAACCAACAGGGTATCATCACTCCATCGGTTTTCATTAATGAAATATTTCTTGGCACAGACGGTACCACCCGTAGAGGACGTGTCAGCTATCCAAACAAACCAAAGTCGCTCGCCGCAAAGGGTCATACTGGGTCCAAAAACACCGCTTGTCTTGATCACTTCCTTAGCAGAGGCAACCTCATTTTGATAACGAATCAAAGACAACTCTCCGGATTTCTTGCAAGTAATATAAACGATACTATCCTTATAGCAAAGAGCCGATATGCCGACATCATAGCCTATTGCGCTAAGATAAGTCATATTCGTCCAATGGTCTCCGTTTCCACGAATGCCATAAAGACCGCCGGATTGGGCAAACAGTATTAACGCTTCCCCTTTGTAAGGAACCGTAACATGGCCACTTGGTACGCTCATTGGGTTTATTCCGGAAACCCCGTAAACCACTCCCCGGCCACTGTCACCATATTGCCAGGTGTCTCCGCCATTGTCCGAATAATTGACATACAAACCGTACGGATTCGCCGGATTCATATTATTACTGGTTACGGCACAAAGGATACGTCCGGATCGTAAAATGGTGGCTGCCGTTGAGCCGAAACAGCCGCGGGCCGCATCGGAAGAGACGATAACCGGAGGATACTGCTGTGGCGTCGTGCCGGTCAAAGCCGGATAAACGGCCCAACCGCCGGCATTTTGATAAACCCGGAAAAAATAGTGATACATCCGAAAACTGCTGCCCGGGGCATAATCTCCGCACCAGCCCATCCGAAAGGTATAACCAACACCCCGGAGATAAGGATCGCCGATACTGTAACTGCCCCAGGATCCCCGATCCGGCTGAAACCAGAAGGCTATTGGCAGCGATTGCGCATTCTCATCCGATTGCCAGGTCGCACCGCCGTCCGTTGAACCGATCCAACTCGGATCCGTGTAACGGCCGCCTGCGCTACTGTTCGGCGTCGGCGGATTGCGCCAGTAGGTATAACACATCATCCGGTTAACAAACCCGTATTGCTCATTGTCCATTGCAATCACGCCTCTCGAAAAATTCGCTTCCCGATTGGATCCGCTGCTTTTGGCCACAATAGACGCAGGCGCTGCTTCAATCCGGCCCGTCTGACGGACCGGCACGGACAGCACAGGTCCCTTTAAGGAATCCGGGTGATAACGCGAGGTGAGGAGCCAGGGTGTCTGGACACTCTTTTGATCATGAATGGCCGGAAAGGAAGGAGAAACGTCGGCGGTCACCAGACGGATATTATCGATGTATAGATCCGTTACCCCGAAAACATTGCAAAGCAGGATGCGGAAATCCTTCACATCACTCAAGTCCAGATTGGACACCCACCCCATCTCCCTTAAAGGAAAGACCAGTGTCTGGTAAGTTGAACTCGGGTCCACCTGAAAAAGAGAGCGATGGGAGGGCCGATCCTTGCCTTCTATGAAAAGCTGGAGGTCAACACGCGCCACCGTCGCCCTGACATCAATATAGATGTAATCATAGCCGCTCCAATCCTGGAGATCAGAGGGAAGATTATCGATCAGGCGAAACAGCATGAACAAAGCATTGAAACGGTTCATGTTGTATTCCACTGCACCCGTATAGCCGCCCATACCCGTTCGAGTTGAGTCGAAAAACTTGCTCTCGGAAATAATGCTGTAATCCAAATACCAGCCGGCATGATGGCGGAATTGTTTGATATAGGGCGGATTGGACGCAAAAATCTCATGGCAATTAAACCATTCGCCCTGACTGGCATTTTGTGCATCGTGACGTGTTAAAAAGCCGTTGTTATAAAAGGTAGTATAGACCACTTCATTGGTGTCTCCTTTGCCGGCGTAAACGGAAAAAGTGGATGACGCGGCATCCCAAGCGGTCATTTCATCCTGCTCAAAACCGCATAAAAGCTTTTCAAGAGAGAAAGCTGGGCTTTCCCAAAAGAATAGGAGTGATAAGATAAGGGGAACGAGAGTTTTCGCTTGTTTCTCAAAGTTTGTTCTTGAAATTGTCACCAAGTCCTCCTAAGGTTGTTTGTTTAGTATGCAAAGAAAGTGCCATAGTAATATATATAAATAAGGTTATTAATCTTATAGAGTTGTAATTTGCGTTAACTTATCTTATTTTTATTTAAAGCTAAAATAGGATTGTTTTAGGACTAAAATAGGACACTGTGGGGACTGATATTTTGCTAAGTCTTTAAATATAGAGAAGAAAATGGTCATAAAAACAATATTCAATATATTTTTGAAGCATTTGAGCTATAACATCATGTTGCGCATGAATAGAGAGGGAAATATTCTTGAAGTCATTACCTCTCCCTATGATAACCCCCAAAATCTCGACTCCTTATTGCTGAATAAAAATATCCGAGATTTCTTTTTCCTTCCGGAAAATCAGGCGCTATTTGAAATGTCTTTTTTCTTAACCGACCATGATGAAAAAGGGCATATTTATGATCATTGCTATCCCTCTAAGAACCAATTTGAATCTTTTCAGGTATTTTATGAGATATATGCCAAATGTCCTTATTCCAGAATATCCTTTTGTCATATTAATGAGGATGAAATTTATGGAATGGTACGTTATTACGGATTTGTGTACAGATTGCTGCCGTTTAATAAAAAAGCTTTTGTCTTGTTGGCGCAGAATGGTGAAATTACGGCTTTTAATCAAAGATTCCTGGATATCTTTCAACCCCGCCGTTTAATGCCGAAAGAGATACTCGGCCAGCCTGTTGCTCGGTTGATATCACCCAATCCGTTGGAGATATTAATGGGGCATGAACAGGAGTTCTCTGCTCATCTTTTTTCATCGGAGTGGAAGGAGGAGATCTTTTTAGATTTCCCGTTGTCTTTACCGGCAGCGTTAAAAACGGTTTTTGCGGAAAAGGGTCGTTTGACAGCACAAGGATTATATTGGGAGCCTTCCAAACAGCAGTTCGGCTTTTTACCGGTCGGGCAGCCGTTTGATTTTTCCCGGTCCGACTTTAAAATTGAAGTCCTGCTGCAGACCGGAACGGGATATTTGCCGAGCATCGTCCTTGGCGCGTTGGAAAATTACCAGATACTTTTCCCGGATTATCAAGGGTATCTTTTGGGCCCGGTATCAAACCCCGCCCGATGGGTCGTTAAACGGGAAGGGAAATTGTTACTGACAAATGAGCAGGCCAATCCTTATGAGCCGGGAGACTACCGGATACAGATGGTCAAAAGGGGAAATCGGTTGGCTTATTTTGTAAATGAAAAACTCCAGGTAGGTTATCGGGATATGGAACCGGTGTTGCTGCATGCCGCGATGCCCTACCTTTTTAATGACGGTATGGCCCCGTTGATAGTGAAAGAAATACGGATATCTTCCGCACCCATCCGAAAATTCAAGGACGACCTATCCAATGAAGTCACCCTGGTTTCTGGTACGGACAACCGGTTTCAATTCCACCAAATTGCAGATCATCTGGTAACGCATATTTGGAATGAGTTTCACTATGTATTCATATTGAATGACATTACCGAGTTTGTACATAATATTCGAACATTGGAAAAGGAAAAAAAGAAGACGGCAAAGGAGCGGGATCAATTCAAAGCGCTGGCCCTTCGCGATTCGGCAGCGGAGGATGTGTTTGTGGGGAGGACGCCGGGAATTTCCTTGGTTCGAGAAAACGCGGAGGTGGCGGCCGCATCCTCCGTTACCGTGCTGATTGAAGGCGAAACCGGGACCGGTAAGGAGGTTCTGGCCAAGTATATTCATCAAAACAGCGCTTTTCGGACAGGTCCTTTTGTTAAAGTCGATTGTTCCTCTATTCCACATTCACTTTTAGAAAGCGAGCTTTTTGGATTTGAAAAGGGGGCGTTTACGGGTGCCGCTCAGCAGCATATCGGCCGTTTTGAACGGGCGGATAATGGAACCCTTTTCCTGGATGAAATCGGGAATATTCCGATGTCCGTACAAATAAAACTGCTTCAGTTTTTGCAGGATTTTTCCGTGACCTCCATCGGCGGGAATCGCAAGATTCAGGTCAATACCCGTTTGATTGCAGCCACAAATGTTTCTCTCAAAGGGTTGATCGAGAAAGGGTTATTCCGGTCGGATCTCTATTACCGATTGCATATTGTCCGATTCGCGCTTCCGCCGCTTCGGGAACGGAAGGAGGATATCCCGATGCTTTGCCGTCGTTTTTTGAAAATCTACAACCTGAAGCTGGATCGTTATGTCAAGCATATCACGCCCGAAAGTTATCAAAAACTGATCCATCACAACTGGCCGGGCAATATTCGGGAGTTGGAGAATGTCATTCAAAGAGCGGTTTTGTTCTGCGAGGGTGAAAACTTGATACCGGAAAAGCTCGTATTCGAATCATTATCGTCTTCCACGGAGAATGCGACGTCACAGATTCTACCCATCGGGGATGCGCGTGCTTTTACACGGGATCATCTGCTTGGATTATTGGCTAAACACCATGGCATTATTGCCCGAGCGGTCAGGGAATCCGGTATGGCCCGATCCACTTTCTTCCGGAAAATGAAAGAATTCGGAATCAACCAAGAAATGATTAAATCATTGGATAATCGGGGTAAGATAAGCAATCAATGATTTTCATTTCCTCGTCGGAAAAGCGGTAAAGCCTTTTGGATAGGTCTCAAAATCTCTTTTATCCGTCAATGTTCCGCTGAATTCATAGGGGCTTTCGAAATAAGCTGGGTATACAGAAGATTTCCGATGGGCAGCTTGTAGACAAAGGCATAATACCGGCGGTTCATAGTGGAATTCAGCTGTTTCCGAAGGGGCTGCTTTCTCGGTTCTGATTTTTCCGGTCAGAACGACATTGCAGGTGCCGTCCTGTATGTAACCGATGTCAATGATTTGGTAGCTGGGCAGAAGAATGCCCTCGGAACGGGTTTCAATAAAGTCATAGGTGGTCTGGAAATTTTCTACCGTGGTTTTGGACCGGTTGGGGACCATCGTTTTTATTGTCGCCGATCCCTTTAACTGAAATGTCGAGTGTTGTCTCCTGGCCCATGCAGAAGAGGGCTGATAAAAGGAACAGAACAAGCGCGCTCATGGTAACCCGCTTTCTTTCTTTATGTTAACGAAATAATATAATCCTATAAATCACATGAATCAAGTTATTCCGAGTCTCCTATTTTGCTTTTGCCTTTTCGCTTGATTCCTGGGTTCTTATGCGGCTATCTTCTTCTTAAGGTGACTGTATTTTATTTAATGTTTTTCGCCACCTTTTTATAATATTAAGCAACTAACAATTAGGGGCTTGTTTTATGCAAAAATGTAAAAAAAGTGATTTATTCTCAAATTTGAATCAAAAGACAAAAAAAACATTAGCTCGTTTTCTCCTTCTTCTTTATTTATTTCAACTTCCTTTGCCGGCGCTTCAGGGTTTTAATTCTTTAGATTCCAATGAGATGCATCGGTTAGAGTCTGAGCAAAGTAAGGGCGGCCAAGTGTCCATTCCTACCCTCCTTTCCGGGGGATGTGGCTCCGGTTTATCCTTGGTTGCGTCCGTATTGGCCATGGCGTGGTTATCGGAAGAGGTTTCTGCGACGATTCGTCATGTGGGAGCCGGGCAGACCTATACCACAATAGGTAGTGCGGTGTCTGCATTGGTGAATGGGGATACCATCTATATTCACAACGGAACCTACAGTGGTGCGGGTAACCGAGCCATTAGCATTGCCACCAAGAAACGCATTTGGATTATCGGTGAAAATATCGACAGTACCATCATGGATTGCGGTAGTGCGACTTACGCCTTCAACCTTTCCGGTACAGGGGGTGTGTACTGCGATTCAATCTACTTTCGTAATTTTACCATCAAGAATTCTCTTTCGACCCGGGCGGCCATATACGGCGGTGGTGCAACGGCCAACCAATACCGTATTAATTTTGCATGGCTGAAATTTGAAAATTGCGTTAACTCAACCGGTTCCGGAGGAGCCATAGAATTTGTCTATTTAAAAGGCAGATGTATGGTGGACTCCTGCTATTTTCTTGCCTGTTCCAGCAGGGCTGCCAGTAGCGGTGCGATATTTATGGGTGGCGGCAGCGGTGGAAATTGCAGTTTATATGTGACAAATACAATCTTTAAGAATTGTCATGCACACACCTACGGTGCGGCAATGGGAATGGAAAGTTTGGCATCCGCCCAATCGGTGCAGACAAAACGATGCAAGTTCATTCAGAATTATGCGGTAAGTCAAGGGGGCGCCTTCGGCAATACGGGAGGCAATACGGCCG
This sequence comes from Elusimicrobia bacterium RIFOXYB2_FULL_49_7, assembly GCA_001800515.1. The sequence continues at coordinate 6,255 of MGVN01000215.1, forward strand.
TCGGTAATTTCGGCGGTGCAGCAGCGGATCAATGTGACTTTATCTCGAACACGTCCGGTTCCAACCCTCAGCATCTCCAAATATCTATTGCGGGCATGAAGCATGCCGAATATAACTACTGGGATGATGGTGGCGCCCCGACGAATCCAGGGGATGCGAATTTTGCTATTACGCAATACATTACGAGTGAGATGGATTCGTTGCCGAACT
>MGVN01000216.1:0-19983 GCA_001800515.1 Elusimicrobia bacterium RIFOXYB2_FULL_49_7
AATGATAATGTGGTTTTCTGGTTCAAGTCCGAAAGTGAGAAATTTTATTTTTATCCCTGCCCGTATCGGCCGGCTGCAGATGCCCGACATCAGGCGCTCGGCGGCGTGGTTTTCAAGAATCTGCATTCCCTGAACGTGACACAATCCGTGCGTACCTTGAATTTCCGGGTCTATGATACGGCCGGAGATCTTGTATATTCCACCCGCAAAAAGAAAAACCCCATCCGTTTCCGCAGCAGTGGCAGCAATGCGCTGCCCGAATGGAAGTGGACGGCAGTCAATTCCGCTGACCACCCTGTGGCGTCCGGACTTTATGTGTTCGTGTTTACGGACAGTGATGACCGGACCGTGTTGAAGCAGGGGAAATTGATGGTGATCCGCTGAAAAAGGGTGAATCTAAGAGTTTATGCCGGATTAGTCGATTGTCGGCTGAAATTCCGCTTCTATTTTCCGTACCACGGTTGTAAAATCAGTTAAATTGATGGGTTTTCGGAAAAATTCGGAGACCACCAGGCGACCGGGCAGGATTTCCTTTGTCCCCAGATAATTGGACGGAAAGTCCGTTTCCTCCACATAACCGCTCATCAGCAGAATCCGGCTGTTGAAGTTACGCTCGATTAAATGCTGCACCAGCTGATAGCCCGTGGTGTTTTTCATCTTGATATCGCTTAAAATGATGTGATAAGGCTTATTCTCCAACTTGCTGTCCTGAAGCCGGATTTTGGCCTCTTCAACATCTTCTGCTCTATCGATATTTTCACGCGTCATACCGGCCACTTCAAAAAACTCGATGCAAAGTTGGCCGATCATAGGTTCATCGTCCACCACCAGAACATGCAATTCCTTAATGGAAAGATGTGAACGGTAGTTGCACTGATGAGGAAGACGTTGGTCCGAATCATCCTCCGGAGAACCGAATTGTTGGCGTTCCCCGCAACGGATGTTGATTCGACTGCAGAGGCCCTCCGTTTCAAAGGGACATTTCCGACCGGCTCGCTTAATCATACGGAGCGTGTTTTCGGTCTCCAACCGATCAGATAGTTCGGAAATTAAATCAGCGGCGGCATTCTTATCCTGAATGATTTTTTGAATAGTTTGAACCAGGGAGTCGGGATGGGAACGGTTGGCAGGGCGTGTTTGCATAATATGTTCCGTCTTTTAAAACCTTTGAAAAAATAATGTCTAATCAACAGAAAAGACAATTGAAAAATGGGTCTGAGGATAAATTCAGACAACATATCCGCTTCCAGCAAGGTTCGCACGGCCATACGACAGGAAAGCCTTACCGGACAAGGATTTTAAGGGTGTACCAGCTATTGGTACACTTGGGGGGTCGGAAATTTGGGGTTTTCCAGGCTATTTATCTATATTGCCTATTCATGAAAGAAACACGCCATCTGGCCACCCTTCATACCTGCTTTTTAAAGGGACAAAAACGGACCCTTCCGGAACTCTGCCAACTGTTGGATCTTTCCCGCGCTTCGGTGATGCGGCGCCTCAACCGTCTTCGAGACTGTTCCCTTCCATTGATCTGTTGTCCCTCTACCCATCGATATCATTACGCCGGCCCAGTCGACCCCGGGGTTGATTTTCCAGGACTTTTCTTTACTCCATCAGAAACGGCTGCTCTTCTTTCTCTTTCGGCTCTTATCGAACAGCTTAATCCCGGTCTGTTTCGCTCTACCCTGGAACAAAGCCGCAGGAAAATACTCGCTTTAAATCCGGTAGTCCCATCCGTATTGAAAGAACTGTCCGAACGTGTTCGTTTGGCCCCCATTCACCACCGCTGTATTGCCGCTGAAATCCTGCCGGTTATTGCCCATGCCCTTTTGCATCGAAAACGACTTCAATTCGATTATCCCGCCTCACATGCACCGGATTCCGCGCTCTGTTGCCGGACGGTCAGTCCCCAAACCCTCCTTTTTTACCGTAATAACTGGTATCTGGACGGTTACTGCCATTTTCGCAATGAATTGCGTACCTTTGGAATAAGCCGCATCCGCACTTGCACCCTTCTTAAAACCAACGCGAAAAACATCCGTCGTGCGGAACTTATCCGTTATTTCCAGGCCGGATACGGTATCTTTGCCGGAGGTAAGGTTGACACTGTGCGTCTTCGATTTTCCGGTATGGGTGCCTGTTATGCGGCTGAAGAGGAATGGCATCCCGACCAAACCCGGATTCTCATGAAAGACGGGACCGTTGAACTCTCCTTTCCGGCAAGCGATCATCGGGAATTGACACGGGATATTTTAAGCTACGGTTCGGAGATTGAGGTACTTGCACCAAATGATTTGCGGGGGCATATTGCCGGAATTTATACGAAAGCCGCGCAACAGTATGCCGGCAAAGGAGTTAAGTAGTATCAGATTTTGAGACTGTGGGAAGGTATATTTATAATGATCAATTATCTTTTTATTATGTCCGCAGTGTGGACATAATTACAGAGCAGTACCAGAGGTAATAAATATGAGCGTCCTTCAAAGAAATGATTACTCCTCTTTTCTCGTCGAAATAAAATCGAGAATCCGGCAAGGCCAATTACGAGCTTTTCGCGCCTCGAATCAAGAATTGGTAAGCCTCTATTGGGATATCGGCGAATCAATTTGCAAAAAACAGGAAGCGCTTGGGTGGGGTAAGTCTGTAGTTGAAAGCCTTGCCAAAGATCTTCAAGAAGAATTTCCAGGGCGGAATGGTTTTTCTGTTCAGAATTTGTGGTTAATGCGGCAGTTCTACCAAGAATATCAACCACTTACAAATCTCCAATCGCTAATTAGAGAAATTAGCTGGACGAATAATCTGGTCATTATGGCTCGCTGCAAGGATGCTTTAGAACGAGAATTCTATCTTAAGGCAACAGGCCGATTTGGTTGGAAAAGGAGCGTTCTGGTTCATCAGATCGATAACAAAAGCTATGAGAAATATTTATTGAACCAGACCAATTTCGATAAAACACTTTCCGCCGAATTAAAGAATCAGGCCGTTCTGGCGGTAAAAGACCATTATACTTTTGACTTGATGGAACTTTCAGAAGAACATTCAGAACACGAACTCGAAAGCGCTTTAGTCAAAAATATCCGCAGCTTCCTTACCGAAATGGGTGGAGCCTTTACCTTTGTCGGAAACCAGCACCGTCTTGAAGTCGGCGGCCAGGAATATTTCATTGATCTGCTTCTCTTTCACAGGCGCTTGCGTTGTCTTGTTGCCATAGAATTAAAAGTGATTTCTTTCCAGCCAGAACATAAAGGGAAGATGGAGTTTTATCTTGAAGCGCTGAATGAGCAAGAGCGCTATGAGGGGGAGAATCCGCCCATAGGCATTATCATTTGCCGGGATAAAAATAAAACCGTTGTTGAATATGCGCTTCGGTCTGCAGTCAGACCAATAGGGGTTGCATCCTATTCCGTTGTGTCACAACTTCCAGAAGCTTATCGTAGTGAACTTCCCAGCCCGGATTTGATTGCGGAGCGCCTTAGCGTTTGGGGACAGGAAGCAACAGAGGAAGTGAATTGTGATTAAAATGATCATCCGGCTTTCCAAAAAGATGGCGGTCAAAATTAAGGAAAACAGTCTTAGTCAGATGGAACCAGCTTCTGATCCCATACTGGATTGGCATGCCCATCTGTTTACGCATAACCGTGTCCAGTATGTCATGGTTTCCCATTCAACCACACTTTTCTCCATCTTTTTTCACGGCCAGGGCGTCACGGATTTCAACGCCTTCTTCAAACGGATGACTTCCATGCTTTCCCAGGTGTGCACGGATTTGGGCATAGGTGACTTCTACGAAAAAGCGGTTGCCCCGAATACCGGATCCGTTCAATTGGCCAAAGCGCAGGACAAAAAAATCATCGGCTCCATGAATGACAATATTAATCAGGCAAAGTGGCTGCTGGAAGATGGCGATCTTAGCCCCTATGACCTTAACTTCAAGGTAAACAAGAATCTATTGTCAATGCTGAAATATGACAGTCCGGAGGAACGCTTTTTGGCCTTGGCCGGGAAACCGGTGTTAAGGTTGTGGGTGAACAAGGAAAAGGTATGAAAAAGACCGCTGAAAAGATTATTCCGCTAATTGAAGAGGCTCTGAAGTTTGGCCGGTTCATCGAATATAAGGAAGGATATGATTTTTTAGAGCGTCTCAACCGCCCCCTTGAAATGATTCAACGCCTCGTCACCTGCGGTCAATATGTTCAAGCTGTCCGTTATTACGAGCTTTTCATTGCCGGCTGCTACCACAAAGCCGACGAGGTTGATGATTCCGCAGATGGCTTAGGCATGTTTCTCGACGATCTTCTCGTTGGTTGGATTAAAGCCCGGCAAAAAGCAGGTCTTCCCGCTCAGGAAACAGTTGATTTGGTCATCAAATGGATCGAAAATGACGATTCCGGTTTCTGTTGCGGATGGGAGGAGATTTTTGCCAAAACAGTGAATCAGGCGGGTTTTCTATTGTTCAAGAAATATTATGAAAAGCGCTTTCAGGATGCCTGTGCCGAATGGTCATCGCCTGCGCTCTCTCAAATCAAGGATTTTCCCGTACCGGTCTGGAAAGCGGTCAATTTTTTAAAACGAATTTATGTAGCCAGAAATGATTTTATCTCCTATCTTGCCTTATGCCAAAGGTTTCTTATGACTCCGGAAGACTGTACGGCTATTGGCACTGCCATGAAAACAAAAGGCAAATACAAAGAGGCTATGGACATGGTCGAAAAGGGGCTTGTTCTGTTGCCTCAGACCCAAGAGAGCTATGGTTCAGCCCATGCTTTGGAAAGCCTTCGTATTGAGCTTTTGATGCTGACTGGCCAAAAAGGAGCAGCCTTCGATATCGTGCAGGGAGAATTTGAGAAAAACCCCTCATTTTTCGGCTATCAGGAAATGATGAAATATGTTCCGGCCGGAAAAAAGAAACAATGGCATGAAAAAGCGGTGGGGCTTATCGAGCAAAAAGGACGGTTGGAGGATATCATCCGGATAGGCGAAGAAACCAACCAATGGGATCGTCTGATACCTCGGTTATCAGGTGCGTCAGACAGCGAACTTGAATCCATTTCTTATTCCATCCTTCTTCCGGCAGCCAAAAAACTTGAAAAGAAACATCCTGTCATCTCGGCCAGAATGTATAAGGCGCTTGCAATGGATATTCTGAATGACGGCAGAAGCAAAGCATACGGCTATGCGCTCAATTATCTTAAGAGCGCCCGTGACCTTTTTATTAAGGTCGGCCAAACGGAGGTTTGGGATGCTTTTGTAAATGACATCCGTGCAAAGCACAAAAGAAAAATCGGGTTTATGGGGGATTTTGAGATTCTGCTGAAAAGGGGTGAATTGGAGCCGGTGAAATCATTTGAAGAAATGGCTCGGGAAACCTGGACAAAGCAGACAAAAGGGGGAAATTGCAGGTCGAAGGCTTGCCTGGACAAAAACTGACCGGGTTGAGAGAGTATATTATAGGTTGCGAAAGAAATGTGGGTAGTACAAGACAGTTATCGACAGTTTGTCGATAACTGAAAATTTTTGCCGGGCATATACGGAAAGGATAGCAATGAGTGAAATTGAAAGGAATGCAAAAAAACTTCATCAGGAATTAAAAGAAATCCATGGCGGAACCCGAGATCATTATTTGGCTATGTCTTACCTGATGAAAGAATTTTCCCTTGTCAAAGAAAAAGCGCTCGTTCAGATTGCCTTCAGCCAAACCGAATATGGAATTCATGGTTTCCATTTTGATAATGAAAGAAAAAATCTGTATTTATTTTTGGCAAGCTCCTCTTCTATCTCAGATCAGATCAAACAGCCTCTACGACAATTTGTCGTCAATGGATTAGATTTGATCTTCTCAACGGATCGGTCTGCGGGTATCAATGATCGATTTTCCAATCAGTTGGCTGCATGCCTATTGGAGAACAGTTCGCTAATCGATCAGGTTTTCTTAAGAACAATTGTTGCCGGCAATCTGACCGATATTGAACAAAGTGAATACATCAGGAATCTGATCGAACAGTTGGAGCAGAAAAAATATATTATTGATCGGTTTTTCAATGGCCGTCCTTTGCGATTTTCCTATGATTGGCGCACTACGGCAGATTCCACTGAAATAGGCCAAACCGGCGTAACCTCCAAGGTGTATGAATATACCTTGCCAATGGAAAACGCTTTAGAGCAATCAGGAGCTGGTGGTGAGAAAATGATTATCGCCTTTATTCGCTTGATAGATCTTCTTTCCATGTACCGTGATATGGGCAGCCGCTTTTTTGAACGCAATATCCGCTATGGCCTTGGCAAAGGCTATGTAAATAAGTCAATCGCATTATCCTTTCAACGGATAGTCTTGGATAAAAAAGAGTCTCCGGATATCTTTTCTTTCAATCATAACGGTGTAACCCTGGCTGCACAATTCACTGTCTGCAAGGACAATCATTGTCATATCATTGCCCCCAGACTGCTGAACGGTGCGCAAACCGTGACGACCTTCGGTTCATTCTGTATGGAAAACAACCTTACTGTCGAGAATCCTGATTACGAGCAATTCCGCCATTCGATGGAATCTATCCGCGTTCTTTGCAAATTCATCACAAATGCGGAACCTCCCTTTATCACCACCGTTACGATTAACAATAACCGGCAAAATCCTGTAATGCCCTGGGATCTCCATGCTAATGACGAAATACAGCTATTACTGCAAGATAAATTTCGGAATGAATTAGGCATTTATTATGAGCGCCAAAAGAATGCATTTGTTGATATTGATTCGGAAGCAGAAGAAGGTATTACCGAGAAAAAAGAAATCAAGTTACTTAAACTGGCTCAAACCTTCCTTGCCTCGGAAGGCGAGCTTAAGCTTCTGGGCATCATGAGGGATGTGTTCGAAGAGGATGAATTATACGAGAAAGTATTTAACCCCACCCGATTGAAAGCCGATTTCCGACATATCGTTCTGTGTTATAAAATACAGTTCCGTCTTAATCGACTTATCAAAGAGATTGTCGATAAGGGGCCGACAAAATACTGGTATCTCAAGAAGGCGCGCAATTTGCTTTGGGCACTGCTTTGTCAAGCGGTTCTTAATGACGACAAAAAAGAGGAGCTTGCAGAAAACTATGGCAGCTTAATGGTTATGTCCACTGATCTTACAGACTTTCTCGCGGATTTGTCAAGCCGTCGTTGCCGCCCACTTATCGCATTGTTGGAAGAGAAGAATCGTGAAAAGATCGAAGCGGGAGATGTGACATTTCTCAATAAGGACACTGCGTTCACCTTCTGTATGGGCGAGGCAGCGGGCAAGTGGGGGTGGAGGAAGAAGGGGCTGAGGTAAGATAAAAGCCAGAAGCCTGAAAAAGGATAACAAAGTTGGAAAATAAATTAAAATCGTACTTCCAATACTGGGGAAAAGCACGGGAAAATGAGGTTGGTAAGTATGAATACCATCCGCTTGCCTATCATTGCTTGGATGTGGCAGCAGTGGGAAAACATATTTTGCAACCCGGTACACGCAGGAGCGCAGATATTTCTTTTCAGACCGGTCTTACTCCGGAAACTGTTCAAATTTTATTTGTATCAAAATTGCTTTTGCACGATTTGGGTAAATTTTCCACATCATTTCAAGCTTTGATAGCAGAACTGTTTAAGAAATTGTTCCCCGAAAAAAAATCGAAACGGTATGAAGAGCGACACGATACATTAGGATATGTATTATGGCGAGAAGTGATAAGAAATGAGATGGCAAAAAGGAATGATAATTTTGCAAATATTCTCGATATGCTCATTAAAGCCGGATTCGGGCACCATGGCATTCCCCCAAAAGAATCTACACGGCATGGAAATGCCCCGCTAAGAACGATAAGCTTTTTTGACCAGACCGATATTGATGCCGCGTCAGAATACACTTTTGAATCCTTATCAATACTTCAATCCTTACCATTCTTGCCGGAGATGGATAAAACTGCTAAACAAAAGATCAAATATGCCTCATGGCAATTTGCTGGTTTGGCGGTATTAGCCGATTGGGTTGGTTCCGACTCGAAGGTGTTTTCGTATCCATGTAAAGAACCTTTAACGCTCGCGGAATACTGGCAGGATTATGCTCTACCTCGGGCAACTGAAGCTGTTAAAGTTGTCGAATGGAGAAATAAAACCGTGCGGTCTTTTTCTGGTATGAAGGATTTATTCCCCGATATATCAATCCCTACACCACTACAGAAGCATGCCATGGAAACCAGGATTAAACCTGGGCCTAAGCTCTGGATTATCGAAGATGTAACAGGAACCGGTAAAACCGAAGCGGCATTAATTCTTGCTCAAAGGATGATGGGTGCAGGAGATGCGGATGGTCTTTATATTGGCCTTCCCACCATGGCAACGGCTAACGCAATGTATGAACGGCTGCAAAAGGCCTATGAGCGCTTATATGCAGAAGAGGAAAAACCTTCACTGGTCCTTTCCCACGGTATGCGTCATCTTTCCCAACGATTCCAGAAATCCATCGGGCTAACGGAACAAACCGACGATGCGGTTTATGGCAAGGAAGAAAACGCAAGATCCTATTGCAATGAATGGATTGCGGATAACCGCAAAAAAGCGTTACTGGCCGATATTGGTGTCGGGACCATAGACCAAGCTATTTTGGGTGTTTTGCCTGCCAGGCATCAATCTCTTCGGCTTGCAGGGTTATACCGTAAAATTCTTATCGTGGACGAAGTACATGCCTATGATGCATATGTTGAACATCTGCTTGGGGTTTTGCTTGAAGCCCATGCGCGGAATGGCGGGTCAGCGATATTATTGTCCGCTACCATACCCCAGCAAATCCGTCATAAACTCATTTCAGCGTTTCGGACAGGATTAGACACCCCGGAATCTGAAAACAAACAAGACGATAACAGTTTCCCTCTTGTTACGCAGGTTTCATCCTCAGACATACATGTTTGGCGTAATCACATAGAAACGGGACTAAAAAAAGTAAGTAGAATGGAGGTTGTTTTTATTCATGATAAGGAAAAGGTATTTGACAAAATCATTCAAGACGCATCGGGCGGACAATGCGTATGCTGGATTCGGAACACGGTTGAAGATGCCAGAAAAGCCTTTGATGAATTGTTAAAGCGAGGTATTGCGCCTGATAAAATCGATTTATTCCACAGCCGATTTGCCATGATAGACAGGTCGCGGATTGAAAATGATGTCTGCCATAATTTCGGTAAAGATTCTGGGCCACGTGAACGAGAAAGCCGAATTCTTATCGCCACTCAGGTTGTTGAACAGTCACTTGATCTTGATTTTGACAGCATGATTTCCGACCTCGCACCTATCGATTTATTGATCCAGCGCGCCGGTCGGATTCATCGTCACGTGCGTGATAAAGACGGCAAAGTTATAAAAACTCCACAAGCACAGGATGAACGATTGTCGCCAGCGATTGCAATTTTTGCGCCGGAATTTTCATCACAACCAGACGATTCATGGCTGAGTGATGAATTCAAAGGGACTGCCGCTGTTTATAAACACACTGGTCGTTTATGGCTCACGCAAAAGATTCTTAGGGAAAAATCAGAAACAGGCGGATGGACCATGCCAAGCGATGCTCGAATTCTCATTGAGTCGGTATATGGCGAAACTGCGGATGCAGGCATTCCGGAAGGGTTGCAGTCAGCAACAATATGTGCACAGGGACAAAAACAAGCGCAAGAAAGCATGGGACATCTGAACGCGCTTATCCTTAAAAATGGATATTGTCGGAATTCGGCGAAGATCGATCAATGGAATGAAGATGATAAAATACAGACCAGACTTACAGAAGAAAGTCGTGAAATAGCGCTTTCCGTATTTCGGAACGGCGTTATTTTGCCCTATGCCGATCTTAAAGAGTACGCATGGGACTGGAGTACTTTATCAGTATCTCTCGCTGCATGGAACCGTATTGGCTATTCATTGACACAAAAGTATATGGCAGCGGTAGAGGATTTGAAAAAGAAGCGGCCCAGATTGAAATATAGCGAGATTGTTATTGTAACCGAACGATCCATGGAAGCTTTTTCGTCAAACAAACCAATATGTGAATATTACAGCCCCCGCTATGGATGGGGCGCGTCTTTAAAAGAGGAGGAATAGGTGAATTTAGTCAAAGATAAATGGATACCTGTAAAACGCGCCGACGGTACCCCCGATACCATCGCACCGTGGGAAATAGGAATGTCGGCTAATCCTGTGGTAGATATTGCTGCCCCACGCCCGGATTTCCGGGGTGCTTTATATCAGTTTCTTATCGGGCTTGTGCAGACGGTTTATGCGCCAGAAGATGATAATGAGTGGGAGCAAAAATGGAAGAAAGTGCCAAAGTGTGAAGAACTGAGAAAAGCGTTTGAGAAGTTTTCTGAAGCGTTTCAGTTGGATCCAGAGAATAGGCCAGCGTTTATGCAGGATTACGAAATGAAAACAGAGGAGAAGCCAATTCATGCAAATCAGTTATTGTTCGAGATTGCAGGAAATCCTGAGTACTTTGTGAAACATTCCTCGATTAATGTTTTATGCCAAAATTGTGTAGCAACAGCATTGTTTTATTTGCAAACAAATGCGCCTGAGGGTGGACGCGGCCATCGCACAGGAATGCGGGGGGGGGGGCCTCTTACAACCATTATTTCACTTGAAGATACTAACATTTTATTATGGAAAAAGATTTGGCTGAATATTTTAACTCGTAGTGAAAGATTTTCTAATTCATCAACTAAACCACAGGCGACGATTTTCCCATGGATGGCACCAACAAGAATCAGTATAAAAGATGTGAAAACATATCCGAAAGATGTAGATGAACTGCAAATGTATTGGGGACTCCCAAGAAGAATCCGGTTGGTAAAGGGGCGCAAGGATCAAATATGTGATATTTGTGGTTCGAAGGGTCAAGAAATTGCAGGATTTAATATGGAATGCTATGGCGTTTGTTATGGTGGAACTTGGGAACATGTGCTGAGTCCTTATCGACATCAAAAGGAAAAGGATGGCAGCGTTAGTCTAATTGCGATTAAAGGGAAACAAGGGTGTTCATCTTATCCAAACTGGCTTTCTCTAACTTTCGGCAATGATGATAACGAATCGGCGGCATTGGTAGTTCGTTCGTTTATCGAACACAAGGTTTTTAGAATAGAAAATGTTCTACATTCTCGGATTTGGTGTTTTGGGCATGACATGAAACAAATGAAGGCTCGTTGTTGGTTTGAACATACAATGCCTATTATCACCCTGTCTAAAGAGAAAAAACCAGTATTTATTGAAGAAATTACCAAGTTAATAGCTGCAGCGGAAGACATTTCTAAACTATTGCGGGAACAGGTCAAGGCAGCATGGTTCTCAAGGCCTAAAGAGGCAAAAGGTGATACTTTTTTTATTTCAAATTCTTTTTGGGAATTCACAGAATCTGCCTTCTACTTGATCGCCGAACAAATCCGCGCCAGCATAGAAATCGGCAAATCCACAGATCTAATCCGCGCAGAATGGCGAAATACCATCATCTCCGCTGCTGAAAAACTCTTCGATCACTTTGCCCTTAATGCGACCGATGAACCGCGAAATATGAAACGTATTGCACTTGCCGCAAAAGCGCTTTCAGCAATTATAAGAAGTGATAAAACAAAATCCATAAACGCACTCAAGGAGGCTGCATGAGTGAAACCATTGAAACGGTCGCTTCGACAGAGATCAAAGACGGCCGAAAGCCCGGACAGCGTTATTACGCTTTCTGGAGCGAAGAAGATCACCAGAAGCTCCGCGGCTGGTGGGCTTCTTTAAGAAACAATCCTGGCTGGCGGGCGGAATTGCGGCGGGCAGAAAATCCCGCAGATGTTTTGTTATCGCAAGGTTTTCGCTACCTTTGTTTTGAACTCGCGGGATGGTGGACTCAGGAACCCCGCCTTCTTGGGCTGGCTACCGTTGCCGGCATCCTGTCTCACGTTGAAACGAACGATCAGACAAATAGTTTTGCCGCTCAATGCGCAACACCCGGAGAAAAAAACAAAGACAAACCACAGATGAGCGAATTACGTTTTTCCCAGCTTCAGAAGAGCCGTACACTTGACGAATTATACATTCGCATGGTACGCGGTGTTCGATTGCTGGGGAAAAAGGCAAACATTATTTCAATTACCGACAGCATTTTTCATTGGACAAGCGAAATGCTGGATGGAGAAGTTGATAACGATCCTCGTAAACGGATTCTTGTCCGTTGGGGTTTGGATTATTTCCAGGCTATACCGGTATCTAAAACATTAAACAAATAACCATTAAACGAAAGGACTCTTTATGAGCCAGTTCATCCAACTACATCTTCTCACTTCCTATCCGCCGGCCAATCTTAACCGTGATGATATGGGGCGACCGAAAACCGCTAAAATGGGCGGCGTTGATAGGCTGAGGATTTCTTCACAGAGCCTTAAAAGGGCCTGGAGAACGTCGGAAATGTTTAAATCTGCTATTGACGGACATCTCGGAACAAGGACAAAAAAACTTGGAATCGAAATTTACAAGAAATTCACAGAGGGGAAAGTTGCCGAAAAAGAAGCCATTGAATGGGCTAAGAGTATTGCGGGGGTGTTCGGAAAACTGAAGGGGAAGGATAGCGGCAATGCAGATGCTGCCGAAGAAAAGGAAACAAAAAAGAAAAAAGGGAAAGAGTCTGATAAAAACCCCCTTTTAACTCTTGAAATCGAGCAGTTGGCGCATATCTCTCCGGGAGAATGGGATGCGGTGATGGATCTTGTAGACAAATGTATATCAGAAAAACGAGCGCCGAAACTGGAAGAATTAGAATTGATGCGAAAACCTGAAAAAGCGGTTGATATTGCACTTTTTGGCAGGATGCTTACAAAGAATTCACGAGATGTCAGCATTGTTGAGTTTGGCGAAGACGCCGCCTGTCAGGTTTCCCACGCCATCAGCGTTCATCCGGTCGTTATCGAGGATGATTATTTTACCGCTGTTGATGATCTCAATAAGCATGAGGAAGATGCAGGCGCCGCGCATATCGGAGAAAGGGGATTTGCGGCAGCACTATTCTATACATACATCTGTATAAACAAGGATTTGCTTATCGAAAATCTTGGGGACAATAAAAAGCTTGCCGCCCAAACAATCTCCGCATTGACCGAAACCGCCATCAAGGTTTCGCCAACGGGAATGCAAAACAGCCACGCGAGCAGGGCTTACGCCTCGTACGTCCTTGCGGAGAAGGGCGAACAGCAGCCCAGGTCCTTATCAGTCGCATTTCTCAAACCAATTGAAAGCCGGAAATACGATGACGACTCCATTGCGGCCATTAAGAAGCATCAGGAAAACATGGATAAGGTCTATGGCTCCTGCGCCGATTTCCGTTATTCGCTTAATGCCATAACTGGAGAAGGTACGATGAAGGAATTGCTTGAATTTGTCACCAAGTGAGGTAAGAATGGGGAAATATCTTGTTTTCAGACTTTATGGACCCATGGCCGCTTGGGGCGAAATTGCCGTGGGGGAAACCCGGCGGAGTTCGTCTTTTCCCGGGAAGGCTGCCATACTCGGGATTATCGCGGCGGCTATCGGAATAAGACGGGATGAGCAGGATCGTCTGGATAATTTAACGCATGGCTATCAAGTTGCAGCAAGCGTTATAAATCCCGGATTCCTATTGAAAGACTATCATACGGTCCAGGTTCCGGATAGTATAGGTAAATTTTCATATTCTACAAGACGAGATGAAATAGTAGTGGGCGGCTGCCGAAAAGATAATCGTTTAAAAACTATTCTTTCTTCACGTGAATATAGGTGCGATGCCCTGACTTTAATTGCGATTTGCCCAACTTTGGATGCACCTTATGCGTTACCGGAAATCCTGAATGCCTTGCTCAGGCCAAAGTATGTCTTGTATCTTGGCCGGAAATCCTGCCCTCTTTCCTTACCATTGCATCCCCAAATTATTGAAACAGATGGATTCCATGCAGCGTTGAATCGTTTTTCTTTTCCACCGATAGTTGAAACAAGGGACAGAAAACGAGATATAACGGGCATTTTTATTCCCGATAGGGTAGTAAGATATTATTGGGATGGCGAGGCCGGTGATATGCAGCCGCAACAAACGATTGAAAGATATGAACGGTCGTTGAATCGGAGACGGTGGCAGTTCGCCCCTATGCAGGTACATGTGCGTGAAGAAAGGGGGGCATGATGTTTTTCTCCCGTATACGAATTGAGCCGGGAAGTCTTGCGCAGATTCAGTTGCTTAGAATACTTCAGGGCAATGTTTATGCCATACATCAACTTCTTTGGACATTATTTCCGGGTAGTCCTGGTGAGAAACGGGATTTTCTTTTCCGGCAGGAGTTTGAAAAGGAACAACTCGCATTCGAAGAAACGCGGCGGGCACTTCCATTATTTTATGTCGTTTCACAACGCAAACCGGAGACCATATCCGGCTTTCTAAGAGTTGAATCGAAGGAATACGAGCCTGTTTTGAAGAAGGGAACGCGTCTTTTGTTTGATTTACGAGCAAACCCAGTGGTTGCAAGAAGTACCGAAGGAAAAGAGCGTTCTGTTAAGCATGATGTCCTTATGGATGCAAAATTAAAAGGGTGCCGGGAAGGAGTAATCGATAAAATCGAAATTCAGAAAAGAATGCAATGCGCTGCGGCCAAATGGCTGATTAATAAATCCGCTTTCAATGGTTTCATTGTCGAAACATCGAAAGAAAAACCGTGGTTGGATGTTTATGCCTATCAACAACATTTATTGCGGAAAAAGGGCAACAATAGAATTCGATTCAGCAGTATCGATTTTTCAGGCAATCTGACTGTTTCCGACCCGGATAAATTCAAGAAAATTCTTTTCTTTGGTATCGGCCCGGCCAAGGCCTTCGGCTGTGGCCTGCTGCTGGTTAAACCGGTATAAAACATGAGTGAGGGACTATTGACAATGGAACCAAGCAAAGTCATCGTCTTCGAAAGCAAGAACATCAGACGAATCTGGCATAATGATGAATGGTGTTTTTCTATTGCGGATATTTGTGGCTCTTTGACGAACAGTCTTGATCCAGGTGCCTATTGGAGGAAGTTGAAACAGCGGCTCACAGAGGAAGGTAGTGAAGTCGTGACAATTTGTCACGGGTTGAAACTAACCGCACCAGACGGTAGACTCCGTGAAACAGATTGCGCTAATACGGAAGGTGTTTTCCGCATTATTCAATCCATCCCTTCACCGAAGGCCGA
The DNA here is from genome assembly GCA_001800515.1 of Elusimicrobia bacterium RIFOXYB2_FULL_49_7. The sequence continues at coordinate 15,222 of MGVN01000216.1, forward strand.
ACCCTTCAAACGCTGGTTGGCCAAAGTGGGGTATGAGCGTGTTCAGGAAATTGAAAATCCTGAACTGGCCATGAAACGGATGCGCGCCACTTACCAAGCCAAAGGGTACAGTGACGAATGGATCGAAACCCGGATACGGAGTGTGGAAGTCCGGAAAGGTCTGACCGATGAATGGAAACAACGCGGCATTGCCGGAGAAAACGAATATTCAATTCTCACCTCCGAAATCAGCAAAGCCGCCTTTGGTCTGACCCCAGAGGAATACAAAAAGCATAAAGGCCTGGATAAGCCAACCAATAACCTACGCGATCACATGACCGACCTTGAATTGATTTTCACAATGTTGGGCGAAGCCGCCACAACGGAAATCGCAAGAAAGAAAGACGTAGTTGGATTTGAACCGAATAAAAAAGCGGCTAAAGAAGGCGGCACAATCGCCGGGAATGCGCGGAAAGAACTGGAGAAACGATCCGGCCGGAAAGTGGTTTCCCGGGTAAATTATAATGAATTTCCGGAAAAAAAGATGAGAAAGCTGATTAAATGACAATGCCGGGCTTGCCGCCCCCCAAGCCAGTTATGATGAAGGAACGTGTTTCCATGCTCTTTTTAGAATATGGAGAGCTGGATGTGATTGACGGCGCTTTTGTTTTAGTAGATAAAAAGGGTGTTCGGACTCATATACCTGTTGGTACAATTGCTTGTCTTTTGTTACAGCCAGGGACGCGCGTTTCTCATGCGGCAGTGGTTTTAGCGGCCAGAGTAGGGTGTCTGCTTATTTGGACAGGGGAAGCGGGTGTCCGTGTTTATTCTTCGGGTCAGCCCGGAGGTGCGCGTGCAGATCGGCTATTGTATCAGGCTAAACTCGCTTTAGATGATGATTTGCGACTTAAAGTTATCCGGAAAATGTATGCCATACGATTTGGAGAGGAACCGCCCGAACGAAGAAGTATTGAGCAGCTTCGGGGGATTGAGGGAGCCAGGGTTAGGAAAATGTATGAGCTATTAGCGCAAAAATATGGTGTTTCATGGAAACGAAGGAACTACGATCCCGACCAATGGGATGGCAGTGACGTTCCTAACAAGTGTCTGAGCGGAGCGACGGCCTGCCTATATGGGATAACGGAAGCGGCGATATTGGCAGCCGGATATGCACCAGCCATCGGCTTTTTACATACGGGAAAGCCGCTTTCGTTTGTGTATGATATGGCTGATATTGTAAAATTTGAAACCGTTGTTCCTGCGGCATTTCGAATTGCTGCAAAGGAAACAGATGATCTGGAAAGAAAAGTTCGTTTGGCTTGTCGCGATATATTTCGCAGCACAAGGATACTGGAACGTATCATCCCTTTGATAGAGGAAGTTTTAGCTGCGGGGGGTATTGAAAAGCCGGAACCGCACGAAGAGGCGGTACCTGTGGCCATTCCAAATAAAGAAGGAATTGCAGATGCTGGTCATCGTACTTGAAAGTGTACCTTCCAGGCTTCGCGGACGATTAGCAGTTTATCTTATAGAAGTACGGGCAGGTGTGTATCTTGGTGACGTCTCGAGAAAGGTGCGCGAAATGCTATGGGAACAAGTGGGGGCATATTGCATGGATGGTAATGCGGTCATGGCCTGGACCGCTAATACTGAATCAGGATTTGATTTTCTGACTCTTGGAAAAAACCGACGGATTCCGGTTGAGATGGATGGATTAAAGCTGGTATCTTTTCTCGTAGAGGATAATGAAAAAAAGTAAAGAGACTGATTTAGGCGGCTGTTTTGTTGCTCTGGATTTTGAGACCGCAGATTACGGCCGAGACAGTGCTTGCGCCCTTTCTATTGTTTTGATTAACAGACTCCAGATTGCAGAACAGAAACAATTCATGATTCGGCCGCCCAGGAAAAATATTATCTTTACCGATTTGCATGGTATTTCCTGGTCGGATGTCTCGGGAATGCCGGATTTCAAGGGTCATTGGCCAGAGATTAATAAAATGCTAAAATGGGTCTCATTTATTGCGGCACATAATGCAAAATTTGATCGTAGTGTCATGGAAGCTTGTTGTAAAACAGCGTGTATCAAAAAAACGACACATCCTTATCTTTGTACGGTGAAACTGGCGCGACACACATGGAATATTTTTCCGACGAAGTTGCCCGATGTGTGCCGTATGCTTAAAATAGAATTGAAACATCATGATGCCTGTTCCGATGCGTTGGCCTGTGCCAAAATAGTTCTTGCCGCAATACAGAAAAAGATTAAAATTGATTCACTTTTGGAGAGTTAGAGTCTGTGTCGAAAAGATATTCAATTTTTGCGTACATTTTTGATGATTACCGACTCATATCCGGCTGTCCAGATGATAATTGAGTTAAATTGGTATGTTCTTTGACATCTTTGGGTAGGTTAATTTATTGGTAGCTTTTTTATGGTGGTCGTAAGTAGTTTAAAATAAAGTAAATAGGAATTAGGCTGTTCCCCGCACGCGCGGGGATGAACCGTAAGTCTCACATAGAACAGCCATCTAAAGAGACTGTTCCCCGCACGCGCGGGGATGAACCGGTGCTCGATTTTTTTTTCATTCTTCCTCCGTACTGTTCCCCGCACGCGCGGGGATGAACCGCAACCAGAAGGGAAAGAAAATGGCAACATGTGCTGTTCCCCGCACGCGCGGGGATGAACCGGCCGCCGCTATGTCACAAAATATTATCGACACCTGTTCCCCGCACGCGCGGGGATGAACCGGCTGACGAGCTTGCAAAACTGTCGCCCATTGCCTGTTCCCCGCACGCGCGGGGATGAACCGGTTTTAGATATTGCTCAAAGAGTAACCGGAACCTGTTCCCCGCACGCGCGGGGATGAACCGTTGATCGCCAACCTTTTCTACGAGATCGTCCCCTGTTCCCCGCACGCGCGGGGATGAACCGTCCTCAAGGCTTTTACCAGCAACGTCCCGCAACTGTTCCCCGCACGCGCGGGGATGAACCGTATCCACACGGCAAATTAACTCTTCCGTCAAACTGTTCCCCGCACGCGCGGGGATGAACCGCGTTGACGGAAAATCAATTGACGATGGGGTTACTGTTCCCCGCACGCGCGGGGATGAACCGTTACCGGATCATTCTCCCTTGATGTTGACGTGCTGTTCCCCGCACGCGCGGGGATGAACCGTATCCACACGGCAAATTAACTCTTCCGTCAAACTGTTCCCCGCACGCGCGGGGATGAACCGGTCCGTCTCAAGATCCGAACCGTCGACATTATCTGTTCCCCGCACGCGCGGGGATGAACCGGTAAATGCTCTTGCTTATGGAGTATTGAATGACTGTTCCCCGCACGCGCGGGGATGAACCGCGATATTAAGAACAGGTACTCACGCCAAGGCCCTGTTCCCCGCACGCGCGGGGATGAACCGTGGAAAGATTTTCCGGTCTTATACTTGCGAGGCTGTTCCCCGCACGCGCGGGGATGAACCGTTTTCAGGTCAGTTGCGTATATCGAATCGTAACTGTTCCCCGCACGCGCGGGGATGAACCGAATTAACAGATTGTCCATTTTGCGGAGGGAAACTGTTCCCCGCACGCGCGGGGATGAACCGACATCTTTCCGCGATAATGCTGAGCCGATGGACTGTTCCCCGCACGCGCGGGGATGAACCGGTTGTTGCGGGGGACCCGACTGGCGGCGGAACCTGTTCCCCGCACGCGCGGGGATGAACCGTCAGGGCGCTTTCAGAACTTGTCACAATGACACTGTTCCCCGCACGCGCGGGGATGAACCGCTCTGTGGGCGATCCGGGTGGACAACGGAAGACTGTTCCCCGCACGCGCGGGGATGAACCGACGAAAGCGCCTTTCGTTCCGCGCTTGCCCTACTGTTCCCCGCACGCGCGGGGATGAACCGATGTCTAACGTAGAGAAAACCGGCATTATTGACTGTTCCCCGCACGCGCGGGGATGAACCGATCGCAGGTTTCGCAGTTGACATCCTTCCAAACTGTTCCCCGCACGCGCGGGGATGAACCGTGCGGTGTGGTTATGCGGTGGGCGATCTCTATCTGTTCCCCGCACGCGCGGGGATGAACCGCGGACCAAGCTGCCGGAGTTTATTCAGACAAGCTGTTCCCCGCACGCGCGGGGATGAACCGTCTGGAGCAAAAGCCCTGGCGATCATTATCACCTGTTCCCCGCACGCGCGGGGATGAACCGCACGGAAAGGAAAAGAACTTATTTGAGACAACCTGTTCCCCGCACGCGCGGGGATGAACCGGTTCATTCATCCAAGCGATAACGCTCTGAATACTGTTCCCCGCACGCGCGGGGATGAACCGGACGCATGTGGGTCGCTTTGGCGCGTTAAGTCCTGTTCCCCGCACGCGCGGGGATGAACCGTTGCGCCTGTTCCTCTTTTTTGTTCGCCGTTTCTGTTCCCCGCACGCGCGGGGATGAACCGTGTGATTGTCGTGATTACACCGTTCCAAAAACCTGTTCCCCGCACGCGCGGGGATGAACCGGCTCTTTCCGGGATAGACATTCCGATGGAAGACTGTTCCCCGCACGCGCGGGGATGAACCGCTACCGTCTGATCTATATTTCAACACATCAACCTGTTCCCCGCACGCGCGGGGATGAACCGTGTTATATTTATAGCACGGGGGGAGCGGCCCCCTGTTCCCCGCACGCGCGGGGATGAACCCCATGATTATCAATACAGAATAATTCGGCAATCCTGTTCCCCGCACGCGCGGGGATGAACCATCCCCCTACTGCACCACTCTG
>MGVN01000216.1:20009-44768 GCA_001800515.1 Elusimicrobia bacterium RIFOXYB2_FULL_49_7
GCGGGGATGAACCGCTTATATTTGTATGTAGGGAAAGAGCGAAACCCTGTTCCCCGCACGCGCGGGGATGAACCGTTCTGGTCGCACTCGCTTAAAAACATTTCAGACTGTTCCCCGCACGCGCGGGGATGAACCGTTGTGGCGCAATTCACCATCCTCAAGCGGAGCCTGTTCCCCGCACGCGCGGGGATGAACCGGTGGCTTGATATTTGTCGACACTGGTGTATCACTGTTCCCCGCACGCGCGGGGATGAACCGATGTTTATTGTAAACCATGAGAAATGGATAGACTGTTCCCCGCACGCGCGGGGATGAACCGGCAAAGCGGGCCACAGCTTACAACAAGCGCCACTGTTCCCCGCACGCGCGGGGATGAACCGTAAAACTTTTCCAGCAGACGATTCGTATAGGGCTGTTCCCCGCACGCGCGGGGATGAACCGCTATCGTTTTATTAAGGTAACAGGAACACAGACTGTTCCCCGCACGCGCGGGGATGAACCGGTAGGCGATATACAGCCAAATTCGACATCACGCTGTTCCCCGCACGCGCGGGGATGAACCGCCATATTTACATAACTCAATGAAATCATTTTGGTTATATGGAGAATAATATGGCAAATAACCTATTTTAAAGAAAAAGTAGGCATCATAACATCAATCGCAAGTGCCGTTATTTGGCTTGCTGCATTGGAAGTATTACGGGTGCGGCCAACTGGCGATATTTCGAAGAATATGCGCAAAAGGAAATCGTACGGGAACGAAGAAGCAAAAGACCGTTGACTTTAGCCTATTTTGATCTTGATAATTTCAAACAAATCAATGATTCCTTCGGTCATGATGTAGGTGATGATTTATTGAAAATGGTCGCGAAAATTATTCAGAGTCAATTAAGGCCGAGTGATATGTTGTCGCGAGTAGGAGGAGATGAATTTGCAATATTGTTATCGGAAACAGGGTATGACGGCGCGAACATCGGTCTTTCGGGTAGGCTTTCCTCTCTTTGCAGGATACTGAAATTTGTGGATATGGCTCTTGAGCTTCCGGCAGGTCGTTTACTATTTTAGAACCAGGAGGGATAATTTTATGACAAAAAAGATTCTTGTTCTTTTGGTTTCCGGCTTGATAGGCCTGTTTTATGCCTGTTCGAAGAAGTCCGGTACCACGGATCCGAGTGACACGACCGGGCCGTCGCTGACGGTGGCCGCTTACGACGACACGGTGTTTGCGGATACCATGACACTGTCCGGTACCGTAAACGATCAAAGCGGGGTGGATAAGGTGACGGCCACGGTATCCGGTATTCCGGCCATTGCCGTTCCCCTTGCCGGTGCTTGGACATTATCGCTCCATCTTACTTCCGGTGTTAATTCTTTTTCGGTTATCGCAGAGGATGAGCTGGGCAATACTTCCAGTCGAACGGTTCATCTCTATTATAAGACCAATTATCTGCCGCTGGACAGCAACAGTTACTGGAAGTTTGTAAGAGGGAATGATACCCTATCTATTGAAGTGGATTCTGCTTGGACTTTGAACGGCTTTCGATTCAGTTTTTATCGGATTATTTTCCGGAATCAGGATGAAGGAACGCCCAATGATTACAAAAGCATGATATTGGGATATGATTCCCTGCGTCATCGCTTTCATATGGGTACCCTTCTCCAGGATATTACAAGCGGAACGGATAGCCTCTATTTCTATCCGGAGTACACTCCAACCGGCGTTTTTGCCGGCAAGGGCGGGGTTACTTTCAGCAATCGGCAGGCTTTCTTAAGTATCAATGGCACGGATAGTTTGGTTGTCAAAAACTGTGTCCGGCTTTCTTTTTCAGGTGCAGCGAATCAGCCGGTTTTAATCAGCGATTTTTATTTGGCTCCCTATAAGGGATTTGTTCACATTAAGACCAATAATTTCAGCACGGAATTCAGGTTGGCGGATGCTCAATATCCTGGATTGACGCAGTAGTTTTTTTAAAGGATTTCTTCAGCCGGCTCATCTCTTGGGCCGGCTTTTTTTTTATTGGAACTCAATTTAACTTCCAGATGCTGCCGGCAGAAAAGGGCTCCGAGTAATTAGAACGACTGGAACAGCACCAACAAATTCGATACGGTATGGGGGTTCTGCGCCTTTTTCTCCTTGAAATAGGCGGTCAGATATTCCCGGTAATCTTCGTAGTCAAAGATATTGACCATGGGTGACACTTGCTCCTCTGGTGCTTTTTTTCAGACGCTATCACCACTGCATTAGGGCCCGTTAAGAAATTGTCGATCAATTATCGGCGCTTCCGATTTGGGGAAATTGTATAGTTCCAATCCCCATGGAAATTATCCGGTTTGATGTTCAGCGCAGCTATTTGCGCATCTGTTCCCGTCCGGCATTCTTGAAGTTCCCTATCAGTTCCTTCTTCTTGGTATCCACCGAAATCACCGGCTGCCCAGCCCTCTGCTGCCGGCCGACTTCTTGGTAAATGTACTCGAAATTTTGCTCCCTGGCACCGCCGGTGCCGTTTTCTCTTGATTTCCCCAATTTAGAGGGCCTATCTTCATAAGCACCCATGCGCATCGGACTGGACGCCAAACGGGCCTTTTTCAATTCCACCGGGCTTGGCAATTACGGCCGAACCCTCATCGCCGGATTGCTGCAATATCACCCGGAAGCAGACTATCTGCTCTACTCTCCAAAAGCACCGCAAAACCGTTTTCCGGACTTTGAACAAAAGACCGCGCCGCATACTACCGTTCATTACCCGGAAAAAGGGTTGGGCTCTTTTTTTCCCTCGCTTTGGAGAAGTTTTGGCCTCAGCAAGACGTTGAAAAAAGACAAAATCGATCTCTACCACGGCCTTTCCATGGAAATTCCGACCAGTCTGCGCACTGCGGGAATCCGTTCCGCGGTCTGCATTCACGATCTGATTTTCATCAAACATCCTGAATTTTATCCTATCATTGACAGAGCCATTTACCGGAAAAAGTATCTCCATGCTTGTCATAATGCAGACATGATTGTGGCGCTGAGCGAACAGACCCGTGCGGATATTTTAAATGATTTTCATCTGTCTGAAGATCGGGTCCGTGTCATCCACATGAGCAGTGATCCCCTCTTTTCACAACGAGTTGGGGAAGAAACCAAAGCAACGGTTAAGCAGCGCTATGGTCTCCCGGATCGCTTCATCCTCTCTGTTGGCACCATCAATACCCGGAAAAATCTTCTGGGTCTGGTCAAGGCATTTGAAAAACTGCCTGCCTCGCTTGGCGTCTCGCTGGTGGCCATTGGCAAAGGTGGTGCGTACAAAAAAGAAGTAGAACAATTCATTCATGCGCACGACCTGTCAGACCGTGTCCATTTTCCAAAAAATGTAGCAAACAGCGATTTGCCGGCCATTTATCAGCAGGCGGCTTTGTTTGCTTACCCCTCGTTTTATGAAGGATTCGGATTGCCCATTCTGGAAGCGCTGCAAAGCCGTGTCCCGGTGGTGACCACAAAAGGGGGCTGTTTTCCGGAAGCGGGCGGGCCGAATAGTTTATATATTGACCCGGCCAATATCGACGAGTTGACAGATGCGCTTCAGACCGGATTAACAAACAGTGAATTGCGAAACCGGATGATTGAAGCCGGGCTGACCCACGCTGCCAAATTCACACCGCACGCCTTTGCAGACAAGACCTGGGCGCTATATCAGGATTTATAAGGGCACATTTCCCATATAACCTTTGATTTCCCCCTCTGCCCTTTGTTATTTTAAACGGCTTCACAGGAAATACCATGATATATGATCTTCTCATCATCGGTGCCGGACCCGGCGGGTATGTGGCCGCCCTTCGTGCTGCACAATTGGGACTCACGGTCGCGATTTTTGAAAAAAGCGCACCCGGCGGCGTCTGCTTGAATTTGGGCTGCATTCCCACCAAATCCCTCATCAAATCCGCAGAGACCGCCTATTCCCTGGCCACAGCCAACGAACACGGCGTTGAAATCCAGGGTATCACTCTGAACTATGCGAAAGCACATGGTCGTTCCAGAAAGATTTCAGATAATCTGTCCAAAGGCGTACTCGCCCTTTTCAAACGATCCAATATCACCCTGATTTCAGAACCCGCCCTTCTCCTTTCCGGCACCCGAGTCAAAGCATTGACATCCGGAACCGAGTATGAAGGAAGTCACATCATCCTGGCCACCGGCTCTTCTCCCAAACGGATTCCCGGTTTTGAAACGGACGGCGAACGTATCATCCACAGCGAAACCCTCATCTTACGCGACCATGCCCCCAAGTCTCTTCTGATCCTCGGCGCCGGCGCCATCGGTGTTGAATTTTCTTTTGTCTTCAATGCTTATCAGACCGAGGTTACCCTGATTGAACTCATGGAAACCATCCTTCCTCTCGAAGATAAGGAAATGGGTAAAGCACTCGAACGGGAATTGAAAAAGAAAAAGATCAAAGTCCGGACAGCAACCAAAGCGCTGGCTGTCCGAAAAACGGAAAGCGGTGTGGAACTGGAGGTCGAACGAGCGGGCCAGACGGAAACCCTGGCAGCAGATACGCTTCTGATCGCCGTGGGACGCACGCCCAACACAATCGGTCTTGGCCTGGACACCTGCGCCATCCAAACGGATTCACGCGGATTCATCCAAGTCAACGAACACGGCCAGACAGCCTGCCCCACCGTGTATGCCATCGGCGACATCATCAACACCCCCCTGCTGGCACATGTGGCTTCGCACGAAGGGATTCATGCCGTCGATCACCTGGCCGGAAAAAAGCCGCACCCCATCGATTATTCGGCAGTGCCCTCCTGCACCTACACGGTTCCTCAGGTCGCCTCATTCGGTTTGTCCGAAGAAAAGCTTAAAGAAAAAAATATTGAATATAATAAGGGGACTTTCAGCCTAAAGGGAAACGGCAAGGCCATGACCCTGGGCGAAAACAGCGGGCTGGTGAAACTGCTGACCGATAAAAAAGAGGGCCGTCTCTTAGGCGCACATCTTATCGCACCCGATGCCGCGGAAATGATTCACGAGTTGCTGGTAGCCCATGCGGGAAAGTTGCCCGCTTCCATACTCGCTGCCACCATGCACGCCCATCCCACTTTGTCCGAATCCATCATGGAAGCAGCGCTCGCTCTGACCGGAGAGGCACTGCACGCCTGATATTCCCCATTTTTACATCCACCCTATTCTTATCCTGAACGGAGAATGTGACATGCGCAAAGAAAATTTCCGGAACATCGCCATTATCGCCCACGTTGACCACGGCAAGACCACGTTGCTGGATGGTCTGCTTAAACAAAGCGGTACCTTTCGGGTCAATCAAGAGGTGGCGGAACGGGTCATGGACTCCGGAGATCTCGAACGGGAGCGCGGCATCACCATTACCGCCAAAAACACGTCCGTCTTTTACAGCGGCATCAAAATCAACATTATGGATACGCCGGGACATGCCGACTTCGGCGGCGAAGTGGAACGCTCCCTGAACCTGGTGGATGGCGCCATGCTATTGGTGGATGCATCCGAAGGTCCTTTGCCCCAAACCCGTTATGTGCTGAAAAAGGCATTGGAAAAACGGCTGACCATCATTCTGGTGATCAATAAAATCGACCGACCCGATGCCCGTATCGAGGAAGTGGTGGATGAAGTATACGATCTTTTCATCGACCTCGGTGCTGATGAACATCAGATTGAATTTCCCATTCTGTATACCAACGCCAAAAAAGGGGTGGCCCATTATAAAATGGGAGATGATTCCGCCACCTTGCAACCCCTGTTTGAAACCATCATTAAAACACTGCCGGGGCCGGAGGGCAATGACAACGAGATCCCACAATTCCTGGTCACCAACCTGGATTATGATTCCTATGTCGGTCAGGTTGCCATCGGCCGCATGGTCAACGGTCGGCTCCGCATGAACCAGTTCTACTCCCTGTGCGCCAAAGAGGGCATCCGCAAAAATGTCAAGTTCTCAGCGCTCTATACCTTTGAAGGACTCAAGCGCAAGTTGGTGACAGAAGTGGAAAGCGGTGATATTGTGGCCATTGCAGGTGTGGACAACATCATGATCGGCGAAACCATCACGGACAATGACAATCCCAAGGCATTGCCCGGCATTTATGTGGACGAACCTACGGTATCCATGCTTTTTTATGTCAATGCCAGCCCTTTTGCGGGTCGGGAAGGAAAATACCTGACCAGCCGAAACCTGAAGGAACGACTGGAACGGGAGACATTGGGCAATGTTGCGATTCGTGTCAGGCCCACGGACCGACCCGATGCCTTTGAGGTATGCGGCCGCGGCGAATTCCAGCTCGCCATTCTCATTGAAACCATGCGGCGCGAAGGGTTTGAACTGGCGGTCAGCAAACCCCAGGTCATTACCCGAAAGGAAAACGGCAAAACCCTGGAACCCACCGAACGCGTCTTCATCGATATTCCCGACACCTTTATCGGCGCAGTTACGGAAAGGCTGGCCAACCGAAAAGGGCGGATGGTAAACATGGACAACAAAGGCTCCGGTCGCGTCAACCTCGAATTCCTGGTGCCCACGCGCGGACTCATCGGTTTCCGCAACCAGTTTCTCACTGAAACCAAAGGAACCGGTATCATGAATGCCTTGTATGAATCCCATGAGCCCTGGGCAGGCATGATTCAGCATCGCACCCGCGGCGTGCTGGTGGCCGACCGAACCGGACGGGTCACGGCCTATGCCAGTCTGGGCATGGAGGATCGGGGTGAATTGCTGGTGGAGGTGGGAACCGAAGTGTATAACGGCATGATTGTGGGCGAGCGTAACCGCTCCATGGACATTGACGTCAATATCGCACGGGAAAAAAAGTTGACCAACATGCGCGCCGCAGCCTCGGAAATCAATGTGCCCCTGCAACCCCCACGGCTTTTGACCCTGGAGCAAGCCATTGAATTCATCGCCGAAGACGAACTGGTTGAAATCACGCCGAAATCAATTCGTATGCGTAAAATGGAACTGGATCCCCACATGCGCGCGAAATCCCAACGTGATTATTTCAAGGATAAACCGGAAGAATAACAAGCAGTCATGGTATTATAAAGATGCAAAATGTTGCGTCTTTATAATACCACAACCTATCTTTCTTTTATGAAGACTTTCCTCTTTTCAATCCTGTTCATCGGCTTCACGACACTTCCTCTTTTCGCCACCATTGATCTCTACTATACGGAGGACGGTCGTACCATTCAATCGATCCGCGGCTATGCCATCAATGACGATTTAACCCTGACCGAACAGGGGGATGAGTCCTGGCTCATCAGCGCAGGTCAGCAAATCGGTCCGAACGGTTATATGGTCAAACAATCGAAATTGACGCTGGGAAGTTTGGGCAAGACCAAAGCGGCCTTCATTAAAATCAACGAAGCCTTTCTCGGCATCGGCCATTCCAAACAATTCGAATCCACCAAAGATTTCTCCGATGTCCTCTACCTCCTCCCCGACAAAACACCGCTTGAACCTTTTTACGTTAAAATGCGCGACGGCAGTGAGGGACAGCTCTTTGTGGCCGGCGAAAATACCGAATCCGTGGGCGCACGGATTCTCCAGGGAAAACTCCAGAACTGGATTTCAATCATCCATCTGAAGTACGATATCCCGAAAAGCAGCCGAAGCGCCGCCACCCGTCCCGGCCAATTCGCCATCCGCGCTCTGGCCGTCTCCTTTTCCGAAGACGGACTCCGGCAAGTCATCCGCGATATGCGCCATCCGTAACCACACCGCTTTTTCATCCTCCATGAACCTTCGCGCACTCTGGTTCGATCTGGACGAAACCTTGTATCCCCGCTCATCCGGCTATATGAATGCCCTGGATGCGCGGATTAATCTCTATCTGACTCGGAAATATGATATCCCTCAAACCGAAGCGTCCGCCTTCCGTTTTCGTCTCTTTACAACTTATGGCGCCACACTGATGGGATTGTACAAGGAATATTCCGTCGATTATGACGATTACATGGCTTTTGTCTATGACGTAAATCCGGCCCCCTATTTTCCCGCCAATCCGGTCCTAAAAAGTGTGTTGCAGAGCCTGCCTCAGGAAAAGATCGTCTTCACCAATTCAGGATACGATTATTCGGTCAGAATCCTCCGACATCTTGACATTTTGGACTGCTTTAAAAGCATTCATTTCCTGGATAGAGACATGATTTCCAAACCCATGCCTGAAGCGTATGAAAAAGTACGACGCGCCACAGGCTATGATTTCTCAGAATCCCTTTTCATTGATGATACGGAAAGAAATTTAAAGGGGGCACGCGATCTGGGATTGGCCGTTTTAAAAATAGATGAAACAGGAATGGATGATGATTACCCGGTGATACGAAAAGCAGAGGAGCTTGGTTCTTATCTTCGGAATATCAGCCTTTAATCATCGCCTTTGAAAAGAATAAATCTTCCGGGGTTGTTATCTTAAAATTAAGGTAACTGCCCATCACCACCCGGACATCCATGCCCAGCTTTTCAGCCAACTGGCATTCATCCGTATCCCAACTCTCTTTTTTTTCCGCATACGCCAGACACTTTTTCAACGCTTCATACTGAAAACCCTGAGGGGTTTGCGTATGCCAGAGGGTTGTGCGGTTGGGGGTACCGAGAATCTTATCCTTCTGCACAATCTTAATGGTATCTTTGACCGGAACCGCTGCTGTCACTGCCGGATATTTCCGTAAAGCTGAAATCGTACGACGGATAAGGGCACTATCCACAAAAGGACGGACCGCATCGTGAATCAACACCTGTTGCGGCTGACAAATCAGCGCCTGGAACCCGCGGATCACCGATTGCGTCCGCATACTCCCGCCCGGCACCACCGCACTGATTTTAGGGAAACCCCGTATCAGTCGAAAGCCCTCTTTCAGCCGTTTTTCGGGTAACACCAGAACGATTTCGTGAATTTGCTTTTCGGCCTGAAAGGATTCAAGCGTCATTTCAAGAACGGTCTTTTTTCCGATCTTCAAAAACTGCTTCCTTATCCGCCCCCCCATCCGCTTGCCGGAACCGCCGGCAGGAATGATGACCGCTGTTTTCATGTGCACCCTTTCGCCCTAAAATCCATTCTATTGTACGCAACCCGGGATGCCGGGTCAGGCGGACAATATAATAAAAAAGAGGGGGGACACGCTTGGCATAAGGATAAAATCGCCATCTTTTCAGCCACAGGCGGACTTGGGCGGTTTATCGACCCGCACGGCCAGTCTGGAAGCGGCTCCCAGGGGTGTTCCAATTGCTGGTACACTTGGGGGGTCCGAAATTTGTTTTTATGACGGCATTAAACTATGATTATAGGTGAAGTCGAGAAAGGAGACGTTCCTATGAGTGAAATGCCCATCTACTCCAAGCCGAACCAGATCGTCCATGACATCAATTCCACCCTCTTTGTCATGACCCAAAAGGTCTTTCAGATAAGGCAACGATATCCCGAATGCAAGGAGAAAATCGACAGCGAATTGGAAGCCATTGAACAGTGCTGTTACTATGTAAGGGATATGCTCCATCTCCTTGCAAACAACCATAAACGAAGCCGGGCCCCTGCTGCCGAACTGTGCGTCAACACAACCCTAAAAACACTGGTCGAACTCTTTCTAAAAGGTTTCATGGGCGTGACCTATGACCTTACCGTAGACCCGCATGACAAAAAAGTAAGCATCCCTCGCGATGAATTCCATCGCCTGATTCAGAACATCCTGATGAACGCCCTGGAAGCCATGAACAATAAAGGGCACTTGAGCATCTCTACCAAGATAGTTCAACTGAAGGCAGCCCCGGCCGAAAACCCGGCGGATGAGTATATCAATATTTCCATCAAAGATACAGGTTTAGGCATTCCTGTGGATATCCTGCCCACGCTGACCGACGAAGGCGTCTCCACCAAGGGTGAGGCACGCGGATTAGGACTTTCCATTGTTAAAGATATCGCGGGCCGGTATAACGGCCGGCTGGAAATAGAGTCGGAAGAAGGCGTGGGTACGACCATTCATATCTTTCTACCCACCCTAAAAAACCATTCCGAACAGCTTATGCCAGAGGCGGCAATACATTCTTAACAATATGATGAAATTACAGTTATGAGTCAGAAGGGAAAATCGGTTATGGATAAGCAAGAAGTTGTCTCAATATTCAATTATACGGATTATCGACGTTTTATTCAAGAACTATCCATAGAACGGAAACAGGTGGATCCCTCTTTTTCATTCCGCTCCCTGGCCAGAGAGGTAGGCTATAATTCGCCCGGCTTTATTAAGGAATTAATCGAAGGGAAGCGGGTGCTGATTCAGCCGTTCACCCTGCGCTTGGCAAAAGCAATGAAGCTAACTAGAAAGGAAATAGAGTATTTTGAGGATATGGTCAATTTTGTCCAGGCCCGGGAACCGGAAGAACGGGAATATTATTATGATAAGATGATTCGCGCCTTTAACACCAAAATCTACCGGATGAAGTCAGACCAATATACTTATTACTCCCGTTGGTATTACAGCGCTATTCGGGAATTTCTCTTTATTCAGAATTTCTCAGGGGATTATCAAGGTCTGGCTGCACACCTGGCACCTCCTATTACGCCTGCAATGGCCAAAGAAGCTATTGCCCTGAT
Organism: Elusimicrobia bacterium RIFOXYB2_FULL_49_7; assembly: GCA_001800515.1. The sequence continues at coordinate 30,609 of MGVN01000216.1, forward strand.
GCTCCGCCTAAAACTCATTAAAAGAAATGAAAAAGGGATCTATAAACCTACGGATACCCTCATTACAACCGGTGCGGAGGTACAGTCCATTCATGCGGCCGCCTTTCACCGTTCCATGATGGCGCTGGCCGGAGAATCATTGAACCGGCATCCCAAGGAAAGCCGGGACGTCAGCGGTGTGACCGTCAGCATTGATAAAGAGACATTTGATGCCATCAAGTCCGAATGTGTATTTTTCCGGAAGCGCATCCTGAATCTGGCGGCCAAAGAAAAGAACTTGGACAGGGTTTATCAAGTGAACATTCAACTTTTTCCTCTCACCTCTCCGCTGAAAAACGGGGGGAATAACTGAGAATGAAACTTCTTATTTCTCTATTATTGACCGGGCTGCTTCTATTTCTTTCCTGCGGAGAGGGCGGCACGGATGTGGCCGGCGGCTCTGAAGTGGGCAATTGCATGATCCAGGGCAATCTTTATTATTCCGATGGTCATTCGGCAGCCAATGCGTTTGTTCAATTATATGCTTCAAATGACACTCTGGCATTAAAAACCGCTCGAACCGGGACAAACGGGGTTTTCTCCTTTGATACGGTTAGCAAAGGCATTTATAACATTTCCGCCTCGGATTCAACCGGCGCGGTGGTTCTGGTTGATTCAATCGGGGTTCCAAAGGCGGTCAAGGATACGGTTGTTACGATTGCAGATACCCTGCGGGCACCGGGCGGCTTTTCAGGTATGGCGGTTCTGGCTGATAAGAGCAACCATGCCGGAACATTTGTTTATATCCCCGGAAGCTCTTTTATGACCGGAACGGATTTGAATGGTCAATTCGCTCTTTCCGGCGTAGCGATCGGACAGAGAAACCTCATCCTTTACCATGCCGGGTATATTCCCGTTTCCATCCAAGCGACTCTGGCTTCCGGGGCAACAACAACCCTGGCAACCGTCACCCTTTATCCGGAAGATTCTCCCTTTCCAAAACCGGGAAATCTTGCTTTTCGGTATGATACTTTATTGCAGGAAGTTCATTTAACCTGGTCACCGGTTGCGCTATCCGGGGTTAGCGGGTACAAATTGCAGCGTCGGCATATTGATTCAGCCTTTGCGGATATCACGCCATTGGCCATAGCAGATACGATATTTACCGACACTTGGAATTATGGTTTACAGCAGGATAATCGGTATGTGTATCGGGTAGCGGCTGTGGATGGGTCTGATAAGGCCGGGATTTTTTCCGGACCGGAAACCGTGCTCATCGCACCTGCTTATAAGTTGGTGGATAGTATTTCTTTGGACATCGAACCTGCGGATGCTACGGTTGATGGGGAAGGGAATATTTATATTACAAATGGGATTGATAGAATTAATAAATATGACAGTAGTTTTAACCTGATTTATTCCCTCCCAAAGAGCGGATCTGGTGTCGAGCTGGCGAATCCTATCGGAATGGGTATTGATAAAGACGGCAACATTTTTACCGGTGATGACCAAGGGATAGTTAAATTCAGCTCTTCTGGTGAATTTGATGGTAGATTTTGGAATACTACTGAACTTGGAGTATTAGATCAGAATTATTTACGTGATATTGCCGTAGCTGATACAACCGTTTACGTAGCGCATAAGGAGTTTATTGCGGTTTTTAATTCACAAGGGCATTTCTATTATAAGCAAAATTTATTAGAAACAAAATCTATAGAAGTAAGCGACACTATTTTATACCTTACCTCAACACAAAACGAATTAAAACTACTCAGCAATTTATCCTATGAAACGATAGTAACAAAATCACCTGCTGTTTTTGAACTCTCCGGTGGTTGCAGCTATCCGCTATTAAGCGGCTTTAGTATCGACAATGATTCTGTCTGGCTTTTTTCATCTTATAAAACAGCCGAATGTTACATAATTACAATATATAAGATCTCTCTTCTTGGAGAGATCTTGGTTAAGACTCAGATTATACAAAAAGAATACGTTTTTAAGATATTAAAGAAGGGTGAAAATATTTACGTACTGCAAAAATCAGGAAATCAATTGTTAATATTACAGTAGGCTCACTACTTTTAATAAACCACCTACTTGAAAATTTAAATATGTGCCATCAAACCAAAGCGTCCCATCGTTCGGAGTACCAGCAATTTTATTGCCTAAAACAATTGCCCCATTAACTTCCAATTTCTGCACCGGACTCGTGGTTCCAATCCCCACGCATCCATCATTCTGAAAACGTACTTTTGTTGAAAAACTCGGCGTACCGGTCGTAGTAGTACAAGTGTTGATGTCAACATTACCGGCCGCATCATCAATGGAAATAGCCGCACATTTATGCCCATCCGTAATCCGATTCCAAGAACCGTTATAATAAGCGTTCTGGGAAATCCAAAGATTCGGATTGTCCAAAATCCCGACATAATCCAACCTCACCACATTGGTCGTTCCAGAGATGTGCAATTTGGCACTTGGATTAGTGGTACCGATACCCACATTACTTGTCTCAATCGCTAAGACGGTAGCATTCCCATCCTGATCCTGCACATACTGCCCGGTCGTGCTAATGTTGTTCGTGACTTGCAATGCCTTAGCCATAATCACTCCTTTTGTTATGGGTTTGGAAAACAAGAGCTGGAATAGCTCCATATTTTCAAATATAGGTTTATTATGATTTGATCGCTAAAATGGGAAGGCACTATCTTACAGCGTGATAAAAATCACAAAAAAAACAAGCCTATCTTCCTGCAGCTGTTGTGAACAGCCTGAAAAAAATAGAGCCGAAGACCGGACTTGAACCGGTGACCTGCTCATTACGAATGAGCTGCTCTACCGACTGAGCTACTTCGGCGGAAAATCTGCAAGAGGGGATAAAATAATATTTTCCCGGGCTGAAGTATCAATGCTTTATGCGGTACCGGTCAATTATTCTGGAAAGTTCTTTTGTGTCTTCAATAGTATCCCACTAAAAACAATCCGGATAAAAGACAATCTATCATGGTCGAATAGGATCGGTCACTTCGACAAGCTCAGTGACCGCGATGGGAGCCGCTATTATGAAAGGAATTTAGGAACAGAAAGGATATGTCTCTGCAACAGGAACTGCGGCGGTGGCTGAGCCTGTCGAAGACACCGTCTCCCCGGTCACTTCGACAAGCTCAGTGACCGTGATGGGAGCCACTATTATGAAAGGAATTTAGGAACATGAAAGGATATGCCTCTGCAACAGGAACTGCGGCGGGTGGCTGAGCTTGTCGAAGACACCGTCTCCCCGGTCACTTCGACAAGCTCAGTGACCGCGATGGGAGCCACTATTATAAAAGGAATTTAGGAACGTGAAAGGGTATGTCTCTGCAACAGGAACTGCGGCGGGTGGCTGAGCTTGTCGAAGACACCGTCTCTCCGGTCACTTCGACAAGCTCAGTGACCGTGATGAGAGCCACCGATTATGAAAGGAATTTAGGAACGTGAAAGGGTATACTTACATTCTTGAATGCGCCGATGGGTCTTATTACACAGGAAGCACAAATAATCTTGTTCGGCGACTTCAACAACATGCCAACCTTCAAGGTGCAAACTATACACGAAAGAAGCATCCCTCGAAACTTGCCTATTTTGAAGTACACAAACGAATTGACATCGCCTTTTATCGCGAAAAACAAATCCAAGGATGGAGCCATGCTAAGAAAAAGGCCCTCATTGAGGCAAATAAGAGACAATTGATTGTTTTGTCAAAGAATTATACCCAATTTCCACGAAGCGAAATAGTCTTAGAACCGGTCACTTCGACAGGCTCAGTGACCGATTGAAACACTTGCCGGACATGGAGTAAACATTCGTTGCTGAATTCAGTATGTCAAGCCAAAAACATACTTCGATTAAACATTAAGCGGTGGCTGAGCCTGTCGAAGACACCGTCTCTCCGGTCACTTCGACAGGCTCAGTGACCGTGATGGGAGCCACTATTATGAAAGGAATTTAGGAACGTGAAAGGATATGTCTCTGCAACAGGAACTGCGGCGGTGGCTGAGCCTGTCGAAGACACCGTCTCTCCGGTCACTTCCACAAGCTCAGTGACCGTGATGGGAGCCACCGATTACCACTTCTTAAAAATAAAAAAGACGGCCAAGATAATAAGGCCAAACCCCACCAAATAGTTCCATCGGAGCTCTTCCTTCAAATAAATAACGGAAAAGATAGAAAAAACCACCAGTGTAATGACCTCCTGAATAGTCTTGAGCTGTGCGGCCGTAAACGTAGCGTGCCCAAACCGGTTGGCCGGAACCTGGAAACAATATTCTACCAACGCAATGGCCCAACTGATGAGGATCACCTTCCAAAGCGCACTCTGTTTGTATTTAAGATGTCCATACCAAGCGACGGTCATAAAAATATTGGAAACGGTTAAGAGTAGGACGGTTTGCATGTATTGACCCCTGTTTTTGTTAAGATGTTGTATTCTATTATATAATATTTTTATCTTTTTTGTCGAATGTTTCCCTATTCTACTCTATTAATGATTGCGCTCTTTGTCTTCACCGGTGTTGCTTTATCCGAGCCGTCCCCAAAACCCGGCAACAGTCGGACCCTGCGGCTGGAAGCACAGACCATTGAAGGCAAAATCAAGCGTCCCCAGGCAGCGCTTCTGTCCATTGAAAAGCGACCGACCTTTAAACCCATGGCCTTGACCCGCATCGACCTGAAAAAGGATGTGCTCAAGGACGTGGACCCTGATGTTTTTGAAAACAAAATTTATTCCAAACCGTTTATGCCGGAGGATCATCCATGAGTTTCGTCCAAAAATTTCTGTTCAGCTTTTCACCCACCGAACCCGGATACGGCTTCATGTGGGTATTGCTGATGATGTTCGTCTTCGCCATTGCGTTGATGATAGAACGAGGCATCTTCCTCATCCGACGCGGAAGTTTCAAAGCCAACCCGTTTATGGAACAGATTCTGTCGGCTATTATGAAAGAAAACATTGCGGACGGCATTAAAACCTGTGACAGCCGGGAAGGTATCGCATTGGCCCGCGTCATCAAGGCGGGTCTTGAAAACGCCAGCAACGGAGCGGAACGCATTCGTAATGCCATTGAGGAAGCCACGCTTCATGTGGTGCCCGAGCTTGAAAAACGGACCAACTACCTTGCCATGCTCGCCAACGTCTCCACGCTGGTAGGCCTCATGGGCACCATTTACGGTCTTATCCTCTCCTTTGCAGCCGTAGGTGCCCCTGGTATCGACCCGGCCCAAAAATCGACCCTTCTGGCACAAGGTATCTCCGCAGCCATGAACACCACGCTCGCGGGTCTCGGTATCGCCATCCCGTGTATCATGATTTTCACCCTTTTCCATAATAAGACCCAGAAAATCATCGACGATATTGACGAGCACAGCTTGAAACTGGCCAATATCCTCACCGAACGTTCCTACCGGGTTCACAAATATCATATCAGCACCGCCCAGCTCAAGGAGGGGGTCGGCATCCATGTCACGCACCACAATATCAAGGTCTTTACGGACAACAACCTGATCAAGGAAATCAACCTGTAACGCACCATGAACTTTTACGCCACCTTCTTGCATTCGTTTGCGCCATCTGAACCGGGTTATCTATTCATGTGGGCCCTGTTGTTCATCACCGTAACGGCCGGAGTGCTCATCGTGTCACGTCACCTCTTCCTGACCCAAAGCGGCAACCTGAACACGCCGCTTTTCGCAAACAAGGTTCGCACCCTTTTGCTTGATAAAAAGGCGGATGAAGCAGTCCGTCTCTGCGATGCAGGCGGCAAAAGGGCTTTTGCCTGGGTGGCCAAAGGCGCCATCGTGCAAGCGGAAAGCGATCCCGCCCGGGTACGTACCGTGGTGGAGGAGCGGGTGGTTTCCATCATTCCGCGACTGGAAAAACGGCTTATCTACATCGCCACATTGGGCAATTTGTCCACCATGATCGGTCTGATGGGTACCATCTATGGCCTGATTCTGTCCTTTGCCGCAGTCGGCGCACCGAATGTGGATCCGGCCATGAAGAGTTCCATGCTGGCCCAGGGCATTTCCGCAGCCATGAACACCACCCTGGCCGGACTCATCATCGCCATTCCCTGCATTCTTTTTTACACTGGTCTTAAAAACCGCGCCAACCGCATTGTAGCGGAAATCGATCAATATATTATTCCGGTCATTCGCATCCTCTGTCCCGAAGAGAGCATAGGCAAATCCTACAAACCCTCTGAGCGCAAGACCAAGGAAATGGCGGAAACGGAACCCAATCTCATTCCCATTATGGGGCTCATGGTGGTACTGATTCCCTTGCTTCTTTCATCCGCCGAATTCGTTAAAATGGGACGCGCCACCGTGAATCTACCGCAAGCATCCGGCGAGGATTCCATGGATGAACCCGAACAGAAGATTCCGCCTAAAACCTTGAACTTGGGCCTTGAAATCACCCGTAAAGGCATCCGGATTCTCCATTCCTTGAAACCCGAGGTAAAGCCTAAGACCGATACAGCCGAACCGGTCGATGTTCCACCCGACATCCCGGTGCTGTCCGGCGGGCAACAGGATTATGCGACCCTGAATACCAAGCTGCTTGAAGTAAAACGGCAGGCTTTTGAGCAATTGTTGGGCAACAAAGGGGATTTTGAATCCCTTTATATCAAATTCACGGAAGCGATCAAGAAAACCGATTTTTACGATTACAAAGACTTGTACAACGTCAAAATTCTCGCAGACAGCGCCATCAGCTATCAAACCATTATCTCCGTCATGGATGCTGCGCGCAATTTTCGAGATAAAGAGGGAAACAAACTTTCCCTTTTCCCGGTGGTTTCCATGGGAGTAAAACGATAACATGGCCAAACGAACCCGTCGCAAGCGCGGCTCCGGTGAAGCCAAGCTGAATATCACCAGTATGATGGATATGTTCACCATTATTCTGGTTTTCTTGCTCAAGAGTTTTTCCGCCCAGGGTCAGTTGGTGACCCCGGCCAAAGGATTAATGATGCCTAACTCTACCGCGGATTCAACCGCAGTTCAGGCATTGGACCTCGAAATTTCCACGGACCATAAGGCTAAAAAGGGGAAAATGGAACGCGGTAAGATCGTGGTCGAGAAAAAATTCATTATGTACACCACGGATATCAGTCGCTCTTCCTCCTTCCTCATTGAACCCCTTCAGGTCGCCCTTGAAAAGTATTCTCAGGAGGCCCAGAATGCAGCCAAAGTGCTGGGTCAGGATTTTAAGGGCGATATCAACATCCAGGCCGACACGTCGCTTCCCTATGACGTCCTGACCAAGGTGATGTTCACCTGCGGACGGGCCGGGTTTCCCAATATGCAGATGCTGGTTTATAAAATAGAATGACATAAACAATGGAAAACCTGACCTTCACTTCCATGGGTCTTGCCACCGGACCCGCCAAGTTGCCTTCTGAATATAAGATGGGACTTTTTCGTTCCCTTGATAAACGATTCGTCACCATCTTTCTCATTGTGGCCGGCATTCTTCTACCCCTTTTTCTCATCGGCGCACTTCAGGAACCGCCCAAAGAGGCGACACTGAAGGATATCGAGGAGATTCAGCAACGCTACGCCCGATTAGTGCTGAATAAGGAGATTCCCAAGAAAGAGGAGAAAAAGAAGGTCAAAAAAGCGGACGAGATGGCGGAAAAGAAAGAAGAACCCAAGGAAGAAAAAGAGGAGGAAAAGAAGGAGTCCGTTGAAAAGCGGAAAGAACGTAAAGAAGCTACAGCCGAAAAACGGCAGCAGCAGCGGGCTGTATTAAAAAAGCAAATCGAAAACATCGGCATTTTTGCGGAACTGACCGCCACCAGCGGATCCGGACGCAGCGGGCGGCGCACGGCCAAAGATCTCATCGGCAACACGGATGCCTCAGCCTCCCTGTCCAACCTCAACCTGTCCGGCGCCTCCTTTGTCAGTAAAAAAGCCGAGGATTTGGCCGCCCGCGAGCGACGCGGTGAACGAAGCGAGGGCGGCACCCTGGCCGCATCCGGTCTGACAGAAGCTTCAAGCGCTTCTTTTAAGAGCGCCGGCACCGTGGAGATGGCAAAGGTCAACAATATCGAAGGTGAAGCGGCCAACGACGCCTCCCGCAGCATGAGCGCCTTAAACGGCATCCTCCGAAAATACCAACCCCGTCTTATCAAGGTCTATGAAGACTATCTTAAGCGTAATCCCGAACTGTCCGGCAAATTGGTGGTTAAATTCACCATCGAGGCGGATGGTTCGGTGAGCGACGTTCAGGTGGTTTCATCGGATTTGAATAATCCGGAGCTCGAAGGCGATATCGTCCGCCGCATCGAGCGCATCAAATTCCCGGCCGCGTCCGGAAAGATAACCATTGAATGGCCGCTTGTTTTTACGGCCGGTTGACAAGGAGGTATCCCATGCAGATTCGACATGCAGACCGTACGATCCAACTCAATACCGCTCCTAATCAGATAAGCGATATCAGTGATACAGGCGCATGCCTCATCCTGGCGCACAAACCAGCAGATCAACAGGCACTCCGTCTGGCCCTTTCCACCCGAAACCATCGCCTCACCATAGATGCCCGCGTCGTTCATGTGAAAACCCTCGACAACGGACTCTTTCAGACCGGCATCCACTTCCAGGGGCTGTCCGCAGAAGCCGCCGGTCTTCTCCATGATATGGTGGATGATTACGGCCGGGGTATTCCCATTTCCATGGACCTCGTGAAATAACCCTATGTTGAAATTCCTGCTTCCCGGTCTTTTGCTTCTTGTCATCCTCGGCCTTTTTATTCGAAACAATCTTCATCAGCGTGTTGCCGTCTCTTATGAAACCGTAAAATCCGCAGCCCCCTCTTTAGAGAAAAAAAAGCGGACGGAAACGATTCCTTTGCCGGACACCCTTTCCCGTACCCTGCCGGCCGGACAGCGGGCGGAATACGTTCTGGCTCCTATTCACTGCCGGACCGCAGATACCTCAGGCTTGTCCCTGTTAATCGGCCTGCGCCTCGTTTTTGAAAAAGGACCTTTGTCCGCTGAGATGGCGGATAAAGAGGACAACATCATCCGGTTGGTCAAATTCGTTTTTTCAGACAAAGTCCCCGCTCAAATAGATATTCCCAGGGTTCGTTCCGAGATCCTCGGACGGCTTAATGCCTTTCTCACTTCCGGAAAGGTTGTGGATATTCTTTTTACCACGTTCGACATTATTCCAAAGGCCGCACCATGATAACCCGTCTTCTTACCGCCATCTTCGGTTCCAAGCACGATAGGTTCGTTAAAAACGTCAAACCCCTGGTGGAGGAAATCAACCGCCATTTCGACTCCTACTCATCCCTGACAGACGAGCAATTACGGGAAAAAACCGCGGCATTCAAGGCCCGTATCGAACAAGGAGAGACGCTGGATCAGCTCCTTCCGGAAGCCTTCGGTGTTGCCAAAGAAGCGTGTCGCCGCATGTGCGGTAAAAGCTGGAAGGTGGTCGGTCAGGAAGTGGGCTGGGAAATGGTTCCCTATGACGTGCAGCTCATGGGCGGCATTGCCTTGCATCAAGGCAAGATTGCGGAAATGGCCACCGGTGAAGGTAAGACCCTCGTGGCTGTGGCACCGGTCTATCTCAACGCGCTCACCGGCAAAGGAGTGCATCTCATCACAGTCAACGATTATCTCGCCCAACGCGATTCGGAATGGATGGGTGCGATTTACCGTTTTCTGGGCCTGTCGGTGGGCGTCATCCTGAACAATATGGATAACGATGAACGGAGAAAATGTTACGCCTGCGATATCACCTACGGAACCAACAATGAATTCGGTTTCGACTACCTGCGCGACAATATGGCCGTTCGTGCGGAAGACCAGGTGCAGCGTAATTTCTTTTTTGCCATCGTAGATGAAGTCGACTCCGTCCTCGTGGACGAAGCACGGACGCCGCTCATCATTTCCGGGCCGGTCAATACATCCACCGATAAATACGACGAGCTCAACCCGCTGGTAAAAAAACTCTTTGAAAAACAGCATTATCTGAATAACGAGCTGGTGGCCGCTGCCCGTAAACTCATTGACGCAGAAGGAGAACCCACGGCCGAAAGAAACGTTGAGATAGGCCAGCTCTTATTCCAGGTCAAACTCGGCGGACCCAAGAACAAGCAGCTCCAAAAACTCTTTCAGGAGACCGGCGTCAAGCGGCTTTGCGATGAGGCGGAAAACGGTCTTATCCGCGACAAACAAATCCACGTCATCGAAGAAAAAAACTACTTCAATATCAACGAAAAGAACGGGGCCGCGGACCTCACGGACAAAGGACGAGAGGTGTTGGCCGGCGTACAGAGCGACAAGGATCTCTTCGTCATCCCGGATCTGTCGGACGAACTCGTCAAGATTGACAATGATGACACCCTTGCGGAACTCGACAAAATCCGAAAAAAAGAAGAGACCCACCGCCGTCACACGGATCGCAGCGAACGCATCCACATCATCAGCCAGCTGCTGCGCGCCTATTCCCTCTTTGAAATCGACGTGGAATATATGGTCCAGGAAGGCCGCGTCATCATTATCGATGAACATACCGGTCGAGCCCTTGAGGGACGCCGGTACAGCGACGGCCTCCACCAGGCCATTGAAGCCAAGGAAAAAGTCAAGGTTCAGCGTGAAAGTCAGACCCTGGCCACCATCACGCTCCAGAATTATTTCAGGATGTATGAAAAACTGGGCGGCATGACCGGCACGGCCGAGACCGAAGAAGGCGAATTGTGGGAGATTTATAAACTCGAAGTCATGGTCATCCCGACCAATGACAAGGTACGCCGTAGCGATCATGAGGATATCGTATACAAGACCAAGCGGGAGAAATACAAAGCCATCATTGATGAAATCCATCGTCTTCATGATGAAGGGCGGCCTGTTCTGGTCGGCACCGTGAGCGTGGAAGTATCGGAACTCATCGCTTCCATGCTGAAACGTCAGGGCATTAAATGCAGTGTCCTGAATGCCAAACAGCACCAGCATGAAGCGGAAATCGTGGCCAATGCCGGCCAAAAAGGGGCGGTCACGATTGCCACCAATATGGCGGGCCGCGGTACGGATATCAAACTGGGCGGCGGAGTGGTGGTCTATCCGGAGGGTGTCACCGACAAAGAACACGCCAAGGGAGGCCTTTTCATTATCGGTACAGAACGGCATGAGTCACGCCGTATCGACCGCCAGCTCCGTGGCCGTGCAGGCCGGCAAGGCGACCCCGGCGACTCCCGCTTCTATCTCTCCCTGGAGGACGACCTCATGCGTCTTTTCGGGTCGGACCGTATTGCCGGCGTCATGGATCGCCTCGGCATGAAGGAGAACGATCCCATCGAGCATCCCTGGATCACCAAATCCGTAGAACGCGCGCAAAAGCGGGTCGAGGGACGCAACTTTGAAATCCGAAAGCATCTGCTCGAATACGATAACGTCATGAACATCATGCGTACTGAGATCTACAAACGACGGAAATCCGCCCTGCTCGGACAGGATGTCGATAAAACCCTTCAGGAATTCCTTGACGATTATCTCCAGGATACCCTTTCCCGCCATGGCAGCGATAACACCTCCTCCGGAGAATGGGACTGGATGGGTCTTAAGGAGGAGCTGGGTCGAACGCTGGGCCTTTTGGTGGACGAACGGCACGATCTCTCGCTCGAAGAATTGTTGGATCAGGTGCTCAAACTGGCCCAGGATCGCCTGGAGGAGAAAAAGATCTTTTTCGAAAGTCTGGAAGCAGGCCTTTTCGAGCGTATCAAGCGATTTCATATTTTACGCACCATTGACGAAATGTGGCGTGACCACTTGTTCGACATGGATTGTCTGCGCGAAGGGATCAATCTGCGTGCTTACGGACAAAAGGATCCGCTTATCGAATACAAGCGGGAGGGATTCGGCATGTTCGACGAACTCCTTTCCAAAATCAATAAGATCGCCTGTGAGCGCATCTTCAACACCACGGTCACGGTCGAAGAAAAAAAGCCGCAGCAATCCGCTGCGGCCATGCGCTATTCCAAACCCGATGCCACCGCTCTTTCCGCCTCCGTCACACCGGCCCAGGGGGAAGGCGCTCCGCCTCGTGAGAACGTCAAGCAAAAGCCTTTTGTGGCAGCGCCCAAGGTCGGTCCCAATGATCCCTGTCCATGCGGGTCAGGCAAAAAATACAAGAAATGCTGCGGATAAGGGGCTGAAACCATGAAATACCGCACCCTTGGACGGACCGGTTTATCGGTTTCGGAAATCGGCCTCGGCGCTCTGCCTATCGGCGGTCCCTTCCGCTTAGGCGGCATTGATTTCGGTCGCGGCGACGTACATGACCGTAATTCGGATAAGATGATTTCCGTGGCATTGGATGCAGGCGTTAATTTCATCGATCTGGCGGACATTTACGGCTACGGCAAAGCCGAGGATGTGGTGGGCCGTATGCTCAAAGGAACGCGTCAGAAGATCATCCTTTCCACCAAAGCGGGCAATCGCGGGGATGAAAAAGAATGGGTCAAGGATTTCTCATCGGCCTGGCTCAAAACCGCCTGCGAAAAAAGTCTGCAACGCCTCCGAACCGATTATCTTGATCTTTTCCTGCTCCATACGCCGGCTGAAGATTTCGTCTTTACGGAAGAGATATTCGCCCCGCTCAACGCCCTCCGCAAAGAGGGCAAAATCCGGTTTTACGGTGTCAGCGTGGGTTCGCCCGCTCAGGGCAAACAATCCATTGATTCCGGATTCGGTGATGTCATCGAAGTAGAATACAATTTATGTGAACGGGGTGCAGTCAATGACCTTTTTCCGGCAGTAGAACATGCGGATATGGGGCTCATCATCAAAGCACCTCTGGCATCAGGCCTGCTCAGCGGAAAATACAGCAAGAACAGCCTCTTTCCAGAGGATGATTTCCGTTTCCGTCTTTTCCCGCGCGACCGGTTGATGAAAATCATCGATGTAACCGATTTTTGCAAACCCCTGGCTGAAGAAATGAATATGACCCCCGCCCAATTCGCATTGCGCTATGTGCTCATGCGGCCCGAAATCTCCTCCGTCATTCCCGGTGCCAAGACCGCAGGCCAAATTCTGGAAAACGTGCGTGCCTGCGATGTGCCCGAACTGCCGGTCTCGATTTTGGAAAGGATCGAGGAACGGGTGGCCGAGGCAGTGGGGTAAGTCAGATAGAAAAAGGAACCGACTATGGCTTTCAATATACTCTTCAAACGATATCCTGCACTTCTTCCTCTGAAGAAAGATATTCTCCGTGTTAATGAGATAATTTGTTCTGCGCTTCTTGTCGGCAACAAGGTTCTCTTGGCGGGCAATGGCGGTTCGGCATCGGATTGCGACCATTTTGCCGGCGAGCTTCTGAAAAACTTTATGCAAATGCGCCCTCTTCCCAAGAAGTTGCAGGCTGCTCTGAAAAGACAATTTGGCACAGAGGGCATGGATTTGGCCAATACGCTTCAATATGGCCTGCCTGCGATTCCATTACATAGTTTTACCGGTTTTCTGACCGCTTATGGCAATGATCTTGATTTTGATCTCGCTTATGCTCAGTTGGTCCAGGCGCTTGGAAAAAAAGACGATGTGCTTATCTGTTTTACAACAAGCGGTCATTCCAAAAACCTTATTACAGCGGCCCAAATGGCCAAGGTGATGGATATCAAGGTGGTCGGATTTACCGGTCGCGGCGGCGGTGCTGTTGCCGGACTCTGCGATGCTTTTGTGAATGTGGAAGGCAGCAACAGTTTTACGGTTCAGGAGTGGCATTTGCCCATTTATCACGCCATCTGCTTGGAGGCAGAGGAGCGGCTGGTTCGCAAACTGGGTCAGCGTTAAGCCAATCGTACGCCCCATTTCTTTAGTGGAAAAACATCACGCTCAGACTCGATGAATCCAAATACGACATGTTCAAGCACCTGATTGAAACAAGAGTCGCATGTAGGCCTAAATATCAAAAAGCTTCGTGGATATGATCCGGAGACATGGCGGTATAGAATCGGTCGATACCGGATTTTCTATCTCATTTTGTAAAGGTCTCTTCCCTATCCGGCCCGACGGAGACAATGGAAATGGGTATTCCAGCTTGATTCGAGAGAAATTCCAGATACTGCTGCGCTTTAAGAGGAAGATCCTTGTAATGGCGGATGCCGCTGGTCTTGGTTTCCCAACCCGGCAAGGTTTCATA
>MGVN01000217.1:0-1694 GCA_001800515.1 Elusimicrobia bacterium RIFOXYB2_FULL_49_7
TGACCGGTGAAGGAGCGGATGAGATACTTGGAGGGTACGACCTCTTCAAAGAAACAAAGATACGCCGTTTCTGGGCGCGCAATCCTTCTTCTTCATGGCGGCCTCTTCTTCTCAAAAAGCTCTACCAGCATATCCCGAACTGGCCCCGGCGCGCCCCTGCCTACCTGGAAGCATTCTATAAAACTCACCTCCACAAGACGGATTCTGTATATTATTCGCATATGCCAAGGTGGGATACCACCTCCGCCATTAAGACGTTTTATTCTGCAGAGATGAAACATGCCCTGAACGGACATGACAGCATTTCCGATATCATCGCAACTCTTCCCGGTGACTTTCAAAAGCGTGACACGCTTTCGCAGGCACAGTACCTAGAGTCAGCGACTATTCTTTCAGGCAACCTGCTTTCCTCCCAGGGTGACCGCATGGCTATGGCGCACGCGGTCGAGGGGAGATATCCCTTCCTCGATTATCGCGTCGTAGAGTTCGCCTTCTCTCTTCCTTCTCACCTGAAGATACGCGGATTGAACGAAAAATACCTGCTCAAAAGGATCGCTGCTCCCTACCTGCCGCAAGCCATACGCAAGCGCGTCAAGCAGGCATACCGCGCTCCGGACAGCGCCAGTTTCCTCAAAAGTGGACCGCTTCCCTATGTTGATGAAATGATCAGCAGGCAACAGCTCTCCCAGCGGGGATATTTCGATCCCGCTGCCGTTGACATCCTGATGACAAAATGTAGGAAATCTGACCAGTCGCTCATCAGCACAAAGCATAATATGTCCGTCACCGCTATTATTACCACTATGCTCCTCGACCGGCTGTTCGTACAGGATTTCAAACATACATCACTCGACCGCAGTGCCGCGATACTGGTGATCGATGAGCGACACAACGGGAGGTCTCATGCTTCTGCATGAAGCGCTGCTTCAGGCTGCGCGGGTTACGCCCGACAAAACTGCCGTTGTTCACCAGGGGAAACGCCTCTCCTATGGGGAGCTGGACAATCGTTCGAGCACCCTTGCCGCACTCCTTGTAAAAGAGGGGGTAAAAACAGGTGACCGGGTTGTCCTCTTCCTTGAGAACTCCTGCGAATATGTAACCGCGTTCCTTGGCGTGCTCAAGGCAGGGGGGGTAGTAGTCCCCATGAGCGTACAGATGGTGGCACGGGAATTCTCGTCACTCCTGGACGATTGCACTCCCGCTGTAGTGATCGCAGATAAAAAGAGCTGTGTCACTCTGGGCAGAATACAGCAACAGAAGGAAATAGCGCTCCGGCTCATGGTCGTTTCCGATGATCTATTCCTCTCTCCTATAACATATACAGCCGGCAACCTTGCTGATGATACAGCGCTTGCTTCGATCATCTACACTTCAGGAACAACGGGAAAACCCAAAGGGGTGATGCTTTCGCACCGGAATCTGGTATCTAACTCAGCCTCTATTATCCGCTACCTCCAGCTGACCTCCAGCGACAGCGTCATGGTCATATTGCCTTTTTATTACTCCTACGGGAACTCCCTGCTCACCACGCACCTTATGTCCGGGGCCACATTGGTCATCGACAACCGTTTCCTTTACCCAAACATGGTGCTTGAAACCATGGAGGCCGAGAAAGTCACGGGGTTTGCCGGCGTCCCGTCCCATTTTGCTATTCTCCTGCGTAAATCCGCGCTGAAGTCATTCACGCTCACGCA
>MGVN01000217.1:1744-3139 GCA_001800515.1 Elusimicrobia bacterium RIFOXYB2_FULL_49_7
ACGTGAAGGAAAAAACGGGATCAATAGGAAAAGCAATTCCCGGTGTTGAGCTTTTAGTACTCAATGAGCAGGGGGAAAAAATGAAACCGGGAGAAACGGGAGAGATCGTTGCTGCCGGCCCTAACGTAATGATGGGCTACTGGAAGTCTCCTGAAGAAACCACCCGCGTACTTCGTGACAACCGTCTGTATACCGGGGATCTCGCGCGGATAGACAGCGATGGGTTCCTTTTTATTATCAGCAGGAAGAAGGACATGATAAAGAGCGGGGCAAACCGCATCAGCCCGCTCGAGATCGAAGAGGTCGTATGCCAGCTGAAAGAAGTCCTCGAGTGCTCGGCAGTGGGGATACCTGACGAACTCCTTGGCGAATCGATTATGCTCTTCGTCGTCCTTGCCGAAGGATCATCGCTCTCGAAGAACGATATACTTTTGCACTGCAGGCAGAACCTGGCGGTGTACAAGATGCCTAAATACCTGGAATTCGTGCCCTCACTACCCAAGACATCTTCAGGAAAAGTGAAACGGGAAGAATTGAAAAGCAGGAAGTGCTCTGCAGAGGAGAAGTCATGACCCATTGTACGCGTTGTGTGCTGCCTGATTCATTTCCCAACATAAGTTTTGACAACAGAGGAGTATGCAATTTCTGCAGCGCGATCGAAGGGGAAAACAGGGAAACGGAACAGGAGAATTACCGTAAACGCTTCACCGAACTGATTGAGCAGTGCCGTGGCAAGGAAGAATATGATTGCACCGTATCCTACTCAGGAGGGAAGGACAGCACCTATACCCTCTACCTGATGCGCGAAGTATACAAGCTCAACGTCCTTGCTCTCACGTTCGACAACGGATTCCTTTCTGATGAAGCCTTCCATAACATCCGTACAGTGACCGAACGCCTGGGCGTTGACAGCATTGTCTATAAACCTGATTTCTCGCTCCTGAAGAAAATATTCGTAGCGGGAATGGACCGTCAACTCTACTCAGCGAAAACGCTTGAACGCGCAAGCACCATCTGCACTTCTTGCATCGGGCTTGCCAAATTCTCGCTTATGAAGATTGCGCTCGAAAGACGCGTGCCGATAATGACATGGGGCTGGACGCCTGGACAGGCACCGATACGTTCCTCGATCATGAAAATCAATGCCGCTCTTTTCCATTCCATGCAGGAAGCGCTTCGCAAGCCCATGATGGAAATAGCCGGGCAAGGCATAAACCGGTGCTTCATCGCCGAGGAACAGTTCACGCACCCCGAACGGTTCCCGTACAATGCGAGTCCCCTCGCATTCCTTGATTACAATGAACACGAAGTGCTTGCCACCATAAAAAAGCTCGGGTGGAAATCACCAAACAAGCTCGATGCAAATTCGACGAATTGCCTCCTGAATTCGTTCGC
>MGVN01000217.1:3180-8131 GCA_001800515.1 Elusimicrobia bacterium RIFOXYB2_FULL_49_7
TGATCAACTATCTTTTAAAGTGTTCCGGAGCGGCACTCCTGTGCGTTTTACTCTTTACCGGCTGCCAAAGGAGGAATACGACCATGCATGTCGTGTCTCAACCAACGATCCAAGAACAGGAATTGAAAGAAGTGAGACTGAAGAAGATTTTCTTCGGCCACCAATCTGTCGGCGGCAATATTCTTGAAGGCATTCATTCCCTGCTTGCCGGCACCACCCAGCCCGCCTTACGCATTGTCGAGACAGCGGATCCTTCGTCATTCACGGAACCCTTGTTTGCACATGCAAAGATCGGCACTAACGGAGACCCGCAGTCCAAGTGCGATGCCTTTCTCCGCCTGATGGAAACGGGTGTTGGGGAAAGAACAGATATCGCTTTCATGAAGTTCTGTTATGTTGACTTCAGTTATGCATCCGATGTGAACATGATTTTCGACCA
Organism: Elusimicrobia bacterium RIFOXYB2_FULL_49_7; assembly: GCA_001800515.1. The sequence continues at coordinate 3,620 of MGVN01000217.1, forward strand.
TTATGTCATGAGCATGGAATCCCTTAAAAAGAAGTATCCAAAAATGAAACTGCTCCACTGTACGGTGCCGCTGAGATCTGTCCCTGCAGGATCCGCCGTCATGGTTAAAAAACTCCTGCGCCGCAGATGGGATGACGCGAACATCGAACGCAATAAATTCAACAGACTCCTTGCAGCAAAATACGGGAACGCCGTGTTTGACCTTGCTAAGCTGGAAGCGGCACTGGTGGACGGCAAGGAAGTGTCATATACTGACAAGGGAATTACCTATATTGCATTGAACCCATGCTACACTAATGACGGCGGTCATCTCAATACCCTTGGGTCATCGGTCATAGCGGGGGAACTCCTGAAGTTCCTGAGCACTATAGAGTGAGGTGAATCATTATGGTGTCATTGATCACGGGATGGATAAATCATTTCAAACACAAGCTCACCATTCTCAAACGCAGGCGTTTTATTGAAGGGCTTGTTCAACGGGGGCTTACCCTGGGCAAGAATGTCACCATCATGCCTACGGCATGGATCGATTATGATTACTGTTACCTGGTCAGCATCGGTGATAACTGTTCCCTGAGCAAAGGAGTAAAGATCTTCGCGCATGACGCGACTGTCTTCAAATTCACTGACGGGTATACAAGGATCAACAAGGTCGTTATTAAAGAGAACTGTTTCCTCGGTGAGAACTGCATTATCCTTCCCGGCGTTACTATCGGGCCAAATGTGCTTGTCGCTGCAGGTTCCGTCGTCAATAAAGATATTGCCCCGAACTCATGCGTTGCCGGAAACCCGGCCCGTTTCTACAGCAAGTTCGATGACTTCATCGCTTCGCACAAGGTAACCATAACCGAACAGCCCTGTTTTGAGTTCAGCACGCTCAATGCAGGCATGACTGATGAACTTCGCAAGAAAGTTCAGGATTCAGTGCAGGGGGGAGACGCATACGTTCATGGTTACACAGGCCGATTCCCCTGGAACTTTAATTAAAGGCATAATGGACAAACCACAGAATGTACATGTTACGTCAGATACGCAAAAGCTACACCCATGGATGCTCGTCTATGGGATTGACCGCCTTGCGAAACTGCTCAAGCCGTCCCATAAACAAGGAAAGCAGCATGTGTTCTTCTGCATCTGCGATCATTTCGAACCACTCGTCGGCAATGCAGATCATGGCACAGGATATAAGCGGGTTGAACAGTGGCGGAACGCTTTCCCGAAATTAGCCCAAAGATACAGAGATAGTGATGGCTGCATTCCCAAATACACTTTTTTCTATCCGGCAGAGGAATACCAGCGCACCCACGCTGAAATGCTGGGTGACATATGCAACCAGGGCTGCGGCGAAGTGGAGATACACCTGCACCATCATAATGACACCGCAGAGAACTTCAGAAAAACGATCCTTGATTTCAAGTCTGTATTATTCAAGGAGCACGGATTTCTCTCCCTCGACAAAGAAACAAATGAAATAGCATATGGGTTTATTCATGGCAACTGGGCGCTCGATAACGCAAGGAAGGACGGCTGCATGTGCGGGCTGAATAATGAACTTACCATCCTTCGCGAAACCGGGTGTTATGCAGATTTCACCCTGCCGTCAGCTCCCGACAGCACACAAACGAGAAAAATAAACAGCATATACTATTCTATCGACGACCCTAAACAGCCGAAATCACACGACAGCGGCATCGATGCCGTTGCAGGCCGGCAGATGAATGACGGACTTCTTATGGTCCAGGGCCCCCTTCTTTTTAATTTCAGGAGCCGCAAGTGGGGGATCGTTCCGCGAATTGAGAATGGCGAGATCTGCCACGATAATACGCTCAACAACGCGCGGATAGAACTCTGGCTACAGGCTGGCATCACGGTGAAGGGAAGGGAAGATTGCATATTCATCAAGGTACATACGCATGGCTGTTATCCACCGAATGCGCATTACCTGCTTGGAGGCGGCCTTGATTCCCTGTTTGAATCCCTGCAGGGTCTATGTAGCAAGGCGAGCGATACCAGCCTTCATTATTTGAGCGCACGCGAGATGGCGAATATCATCAAGGCCATGGAAGCAAAGAGAGATGCCGGAGATATCATGGAAATGAAGAACTTCCGCTACCAGCAGAGACATAAATGAAGATAGATCCGTTCCGCTTGTTTCTTGCACCGTGCGAGAAATGCATTGTTGTCGATGATCAGGGCAAACACATCTCCGGTGACCGCATTCCCGATGACAGCGCAGTGCTCATTGACACACGCACGACAAAAACAGACACTCTGCGAGGCTGTTTCAATAGTGTTCTTTCGCACCTGGGACCAGCTGTGCAGGTCTGTATAGTATTCAATAACCGCATAAGTTATGAAAGGCTTCAGGGAAGAAATCCCGGCGCCGTTTCCTATACACATGAGAAGGTCATAGATATCGTCAAAAGATCGGGAATGCAGATAGTGAGAACATACGTACTTTACCCAGGAGAAAGGAAAGCATTCGACCGCGAATCCTGGACGAAAAGTGTATCACTCCGTACTTTCACCTCCATCAAATCGTTCATAAAGTCAGGAGTTCTGAGGCACAGCGCCCTCTTCCGTTTTCAGCCCGCCTATGCAGTGGTCTGTGCCCGCAAGCATATGCCTAGTTATATTGATCTTATAGGTGCTGAGTGCGGGATACAGGAAGACCAGGAGCTGCTCTTCGGCAACCCCAATACGGTGCTGATGCTAACAAAAAAACAAGTTGTCCGCATCCCCATGGATAGGCCCAGTCTGCTGAGAGCGCGTTTTCATAAATGTATCCTCAAAGAGATCGCCCACACCTCCTTTGCCCACTATGTTCCCTCTTTTCTTGGGCAGGGAAAAAGGGGAGGCATTTCCTTTTTCCGCGAATCACGGCTATCCGGGGTAAGCATCGGGAGCCCGGTGCATGGTTTTGACGATTACATCATTAAAGCTGCGGATTTCATTGGAAGCTTCCATAGCGTGACCTCTCATTCGACACAGATAAATGACCACGTATACAAGAGATTGATCAACAACACCCTTTCCCGGCTAAGCGCTCATGGCAACGGGTCATCTGTGAGGGAACTGGATCACCTGAAAGCAGCGATGCGGCGCAGCTTCTATGGCGCCACAATACCGACAGTCTGGTTCCATGGTGATTACAAGATAGAGAATCTCCTTTTCAGCAAAGATGGCAAGACAATAAACGGCGTGATAGACTGGGACCTTTCAAGAAAGGAAGGATTGCCTCTTCTCGACGTGCTCTATCTGCTTCTCTACCGGGACCACATGGCGACAGGCAGGGAGATGCATGACACCTTCATAAACAGGTATTTGAAGTCGGGGTTTGACCAATTTGAGAAAACGATCATTGAACGCTATATGGCAAGGCTCGGGATAAAAACAGACCTCCTGCAGCCGCTGCTCATCATGTTCTGGATCCATCATATTACTCACCGCTATCAGGCACAGCTGGAGAGTTCAGAGAGTGCGTGCCTGTTGTGGAAGGAAGAAAATATTCATAACGCTTTGCAGGCTATAGCTGGAAAACTACCATGAAAGAGTCTTATTTCGGCAAGTTCTTCAAGCATTCATTCGTTTACGGCATCGGGAACGCTCTCAACAGAGGCGCAGCCTTCTTGCTCCTGCCTCTCTATACCCATACACTCTTGCCCGGCGAGTACGGCGCGCTTGAGATGTTCTATGTGATCGCCTCAGTCCTGGGGACGCTCCTGGGTATGAACATTGCACACGGCACGTTACGTTTCTATTTTGAATTCGATAACGAGAATGACCAAAAGAAAGTGATCAGTACCTCTCTTATTACGACATTTGTATTGTGCGTCTTTTCTTTCCTGCTGCTGGATCACTTCACCCAGGAGCTGTCGTACCTGGTTTTCAAATCAACGGAATACAGGGGCCTGTTCCGGTATGTTTTCGTGATCGTATGCATGCAGCTGCTCAACGAGATCGCCTTTGCCTACCTGAGAGTCAAGGAACGATCCGGGACATATGTCATGCTCTCTGCAGTTCAGCTTGTTTCCCAGGTACTGCTGAACCTCTACACCGTCCTGATACTGCAGTGGGGGGTAAAAGGCATCCTTCTTGGGAACATGCTCAGCATCGGTATCACCTGGCTCATTCTCATGACGACAGTCCTTCGCTACAGCGGCTTCTCTTTTGATTCTGGAAAGCTCAAACTGCTGCTGCATTACTGCCTTCCGTTCATATTGTCAGCCTTCGCGGGTATAATCATCAGCAACTCGGACAGGGTAATGCTCAACACATTTGTGGGGTTGACCGCAGTAGGAGTCTATGCACTTGGAACAAAATTTGGTATAGTTGTCAGGGATCTCGTAATGGAACCATTCTTCAGGAATTTCGGCCAGTCGCGATTTGCGATCATGAAACGGCCTGATGCGGCGCACCTGTATTCGAGGATCCTCACCTACTTTGTCCTTGGGGTAACAATAGTATCACTGGGCGTAACCTTCTTTTCCAGGGAAGCCATGAGGATCATCG
>MGVN01000218.1:0-473 GCA_001800515.1 Elusimicrobia bacterium RIFOXYB2_FULL_49_7
TGCCTTCATCGCGGATGATCTGGGTCGCTTCCACGCCGCCCATCCTCGGCATCATAATATCCATAAAACAAATATCAAAAAGACTCCCGCGGCATTGTTCAACCGCTTCCATCCCGTTCTTCACATATGTCCCCTGACAGCCAAGCTTGCTTATCAGCCCCTCCATCAACCGCAAAGCCGAATCATCATCATCCGCAACCAGAACCCGTATTGACGACCAATTGATATCATTCATGAACATGTCCTTTCCCTTATTCCAGGCAATAAATACCCGCCGGCTAATATCCGGAAATACTCTCCCGACGAATATTCTCTTCGGGAATCAACAGGTCGGTCTTTAATATCTCCACCATCTTCTTAACCATGCCCGTCGGACCGCAAACATAAAAAATACGCTCCTTGTAATCCGGAATCTCCTGACGAATCATGGCCGCATCGATATAACCGCAGTGCCCCTGCCAGCCAGCCGGACA
>MGVN01000218.1:482-3160 GCA_001800515.1 Elusimicrobia bacterium RIFOXYB2_FULL_49_7
CGTATCCAGCGAAAAGATCACCTTGAAATTCTGTGCCTTTGCCGCCATCTCTTCAAAAGAGTCCCTGAAAATAATCTCTTCCGCCGAACGATTGCCGTACAGAAGGATCATATCAACCCCGAGCTTCCTGTCAAAAGCGTATTGCCACATACTATGGATCGGTGTGATCCCGATCCCGCCGGCCAAAAAAGCATGTTTAACGCACGACTCGTCCAGAACGAACTTGCCCAGCGGAAATTTTATCCTTATGATATCCCCCGCTTGAAGCTTCGCCAAAGCGCAGGAGAAATCACTCTCCGTTAACCGCTTGGTAAACTCGATATACCCCTTCTCAGTCGGTGAACTTGAAAAAGAAAGATAACGGGAAACCTCCGTGCCATGGCCGAACAGCGTGACCTCCAGAAACTGGCCGGCCTGAAAAACCGCCTCTTCAGGCATGTCCGCACGAACACTCAGAACACATCCCGTCCTTCGGATGATCTCTGTCACGCGTGTCTCAACAATCTTCATATTGCCGCCCTCCGTGGAACCAGTCCAGAATTATCATCCCCCACCCAAACCACAGATTTTAGTGTATCAGATGCTCTCTGATATGCCAAAAATTTTGATTGAAAAAATCCGGGTTAGCATCATACCGACACATTGAAATAACCATGCCGTAAAGAAGGATACCGCCTGCGCATCTCCTCGATCACGGCCCGTAGCCCCAACAATGTACCGTTATCCCCAACCTGCAGTTTCCTGAAATACCGCCGGGGATCGTAATTCAGGTTTCGCCACTGGATCATATCCACGCCAGTCTTTCGAACAAACCGAACCAGCGCCTCAAATTCGTCTTCCCTGTCCGTGAAACCGGACATGACCAGATAATTCAAAGATACGAACTTCTTCAACCGTTTGGCGACCGCAATCGACCGGAGTACATCCGCGAACCCATAACCTCGCGGCGAATAATACCGCTGATAAAACTCCTCACGGACACTGTTGAGGCTCACGCGCATACTATCCAGACCCGCCTTGCACAACGCCTCAACTTCCACGGTCAAGCTGGCATTGGTATTCATGTGAATCGTACCGCGGCGCGTTTTTCGACGGATGATCCCAATGGCTTCGCGCATAACCCTGGCCGCCAGAAGCGGCTCTCCCTCACAGCCCTGACCAAAACTAACGATCGGGTCTGCCGCCGTTTTTATATGCAGCAGCGCAATCTCGGCGATCTCCCCGGGCGTGGGCAGGAATGTCAGACGCGGCTGGGCGGCAGGACACGACCCCTTAGGCTGTAAAGAAATGCACCCCAAACAACGGGCATTGCATGAAGGAGACACCGGCAAAGGGCCCTCATATCGCCCCAGGAAGAAATTGATCGCATTCGGACAGGAATTTATAAGCGCGCAATCCGCCAGATGCCTGATCAAACGATTGGACGTTCTTCGAAACGCGCGAATCTTTTGCGCCAACCGGCTCTTATCCACGGCAGATATATCATGAACCTTCCTACGGTCGATCCTGATAACCGGAACATGAAAAGCACCCCTCCACCATGCCACTGGCGTATAGGAGAACAGCGGCAAGGTTCGCGCGCCCTTTCTTTCCCTATAAGCCGTACTCAATAATTGCGTATAGCCTGGCGGCACAAAAGCCGCTACGGGATAATGCTCTTTTAACTCTTCATAACTTTTGGTTTGACTGTTGAATGCAACAGGATAGCGATCCGGAAGAAAAAAAAGATTGCTGCCCTCAGGAAGAGGCGCCATGTCCGCTCCGGATAGCGTCGACACACTGCCCCCCGCCTGTCCACAGGCAAGAAAACCGGGAAGATCGAATATTCTCTGATTCTTGTCAGCAACAAGAAGGTTTGGCTGAGACATGGGACAAGTTTAACACATATTCGTCAATTGTAATCCCTAACCACCTGTAAAACTTTTCCAATGATCGACGCCTCGGAAGTTAAGGCGATCGGGCTGAAGTCCGGATTGGCAGGGTCAAGGAACAAATGACTTCCCCGCTGTGCAAGGCGCTTGACCGTGGCTTCTTCTCCGATAAGCGCCACCACAATATCTCCGGGCCTGGCATGATCCTGTTTGCGGATCAACACAAAATCGCCGTCGATAATACCCGCATCGCGCATACTCAAACCACGAACTTTAAGGGCAAAGACATCCGGTTCGGGAAAAACGAACTGATCGAGATTAAGATACCCCAACAGGTCTTCCGCCGCATACACCGGCTGGCCGGCCTGCACCCGCCCAAGAACAGGAACCTGAAAGAGCGCTTCCTTAACAAGCTCAATCGCCCGGGATTTACCCTCCTGAATACGGATATATCCTTTATTAACCAATGCCGCGAGATGATCGCGCACTGTTCCGGTTGAAGAAAATTTGAAATGACTGCCTATCTCCCGGATCGTTGGTGCCAGCTGTTTAAAACGAATCTGCTCGTAAATGAACTTCAGAACTTCTTTTTGTTTGAGGGTCAGTGTCGTATTTATCATGATTTATTTATACCACACCAATGTGTGGCATGTCAAGAAGAAAAGACCCTGTTCGAAAAAATCCGTGCCTCATCTACTTGAGCAGTTCTTGATAATCTTCTGGAAAACCGTTGTCGCTATAACCAATAACGCCATCCACGCCGACAAAAACTATTGTCGGGATACCAACAACCTGGTACATTTCCGA